>NZ_JNGB01000013.1:0-267308 GCF_001029355.1 Robinsoniella sp. RHS | reverse complement strand
ATAGTGCAGGTGCAAAAAAAGGGGGCCTTCTAGCGAAATAGGACACAGCCGGGGCGGAGCCAGTACAAAAATACACGCCATTGTGGATGCTTATGGAAATCCAGTGTATTTCATGATCAGTGAAGGACAACGCAACGATATTAATTTCGCGATTCCCTTATTGAAACATGTAAATTTAAAAGGAAGTAACATACTTGCTGATCGTGGATATGACAGTGATAAACTGATTGACTATATCTATGAGCAAGGTGGTGAACCAACAATTCCATCAAGAAAGGGAGCAAAGTTTGAACGTCATTGCGATTGGTGGCTATATAAAGAGCGGCATCTGATAGAAAAACTCTTTTTAAAGCTAAAGGCATTTCGTAGAATTGCCACCCGCTATGACAAACTTGCATTCACCTATCTGGGATTTTTGTGTATCGCTTCAATATTAATTTGGTTAAAATGACCAATGTGTAGCAATTTTCAAACACGCTCTAGTACAGCATAGCTTTATTATTTGTGCGATGCTGTACTAATACCTGTTTTTCTAAATTTCTATTTTATAAAGTCATCATTTTTATAGAGTCATTATTTTAGTGATATCACAAAAAAGTGCTTCAAGGAAATCAGACGTAATTCCTCGACATTAACATTTTTGCAGCAAAAAGTTTGTGACCCGATCCGGTGAATATTCATCACCAATAAAGTAAATAATATCCTTCTCATTTAATGTAGCATAGGAACCGGGGGAAATTAAAACCTCACCATTTCTGCGAATTGCAATCACAGTTGCTGTGGTGTGTTCCCAAAATCGCAATTCTGCTAAAGTTTTTCCTATGCACAGCATCTCTGAAAGAATTTCAAATTCATAGGGCATAAAAGGGTGCAGCATTTGAAACCGGTTTGTACTTTCGATCAGTGCTGCTACCTTTTCATTTAAATTGTCCAGTTCTTTTTTTTGACGGGAAATATTGTCAAGCAGATCTTTTTTATAGTTGTGAATGGTTTGTACACTGTTAAACTGTTGCAGAAACCGCCACGCTTTTTCCTGGGACAGGATCGTAACGCCGCTGCCTTTTGTTGTTGAAACAATTTCTAAATCTGCCAGAATGCAGATTGCCTTACGAGCCGTCTCCGGTGATACAGAATACTGACTTGCAATCACAGAGCGTGAATAAATTTTCTCGCCCACAAGGTATTTTCTCTCTGCTATTTTGGCAGCGATATCTGCAGCGATTTTTTGATAAACCGGTAGTTGAACTACTTTTTCACTTTTGTTTTCTTCCATGTGAAATACATCTCCTGTATAAATAAATTATCTGTTATAAATATAGCATAGTCCAGTACCGGTCACAAGGATTTTTTCGTGGTTTGAATTCCAGCTATTGCTATTAACTGATTAAACCTTTCTCGGTCAAAAATTCCCTGGCAACCTGCTCGGGGGGCTGCTGTAATTCGTCTACCTTGTAATTCAGATCCATCATGACTTCATCAGTAAGATATTCTCCCAGTTCCTCCATAAGGGGGGCAATTTCCGGACATTCCTCCAGCACTTCCCCACGAATGATGGGCATTGCATAATAGGGCGGAAAAAAGGATTTGTCATCCGTCAGAACCTTAAGATTAAATTTTTTCAGAAGGCCGTCAGTTGCAAAAGCATCAATGACATCCACATCACCATTAATCAATGCTGTGTATCGGGGGGAACCATCCAGCGTCAGGCTTTCGCCTATGGTAAAGCCGTACTCTTTCTGAAGTCCGGGCAGCCCGTCGGCACGATTAGAGAACTCAAATACGGTACCCGATTTCATAGTGTTAGCAACCTTTGCAAGTTCGCTAATGGTTTCAAGCTTATATTTCTGTGCGGTTTCCTGGGTGACCGCCATAACATAGGTGTTGTTAAACTGCATCTGTTTTAGAACATCAATATCATACAGTTCTTTCAGCTCTGCCTTCGCGGTATTATAGACCAGTTCCACATCATTGACAGGGGGATGCTGAAGGGTATCGCTGTATGCCGTGCCGCTGTATTCTACATACATATCAATATCGCCCGTTTTCATGGCACCAAAGCAAACCTGTGTGCCGCCGAGCTCTACCCGTCGGTTAACCGTAATATCGGTGCGGTCTTCAATAAAATCCGCTGCCATATTACCTAAAATAGCCTGCTCTGTATAATCCTTAGAGCCCACTGTAATTGTTCGTCCGGTACTGGAGGTACTGCCAATGGAAGTAAAAATAAGAATGGCAGCAGTAGCAACAGCGGCTGTCACCAGAATACCTTTCTGCATATTTCGATGCTTCTTCTTTATGCTGTTATCCCCTTTTTGCAGGCTGATTGGCGTTACCAGTTTTTCCACGGTGCCAATCAAAAAATCCACCAGCAATGCCAATATACATGCGGGTATTGCGCCAGCCAGAATTTGATTGTTGTTAACGGTACGAATTCCTGAAAATACCAGATAGCCAAGCCCTCCGGCGCCGATAAAAGCCGCCATGGTCATTAAGCCTACAGCTGTGACGGATGCAATTCGTACACCCGCCATAATGACAGGAAGGGCAAGCGGAATCTGAACCCGTGTTAACACCTGAAAAGGAGTGAGTCCGATTCCTTTTGCTGCCTCTAAGGTTTGCGGGTTGATGTTCTCAAGTCCGGTATAGGTGTTTTTGATAATTGGCAGCAGAGAATACAGCACGACCGCGCATATTGCCGGTACCGTTCCGATCCCAAGAAAAGGAATCATAAAGCCCAGAAGCGCCATGCTTGGTATTGCCTGTACAATATTTGCCACCGATAAAATCGGCTTGCTTGCTTTGCTCACATAGGAGATTAGAATGCCCAGAGGCACACCGATTAAAATCGCCAGTCCCACAGAAATAGCTGTCAGCTTGATGTGTTCCACCAGCAAGCTAATGATTTGAATATAATTTAATTGAATATATTCTATGAAATTCACTCTTCATCCTCCTCTCCCACATCCAGATATTGCTGACTCAGTGTTGTTACCAGACTGCTCCTGGTAATCAAGCCAACCAATCTGCCGTCCTCATTTGTAACGGGAACGGTGGATGACTGATTCTCTGTCACCAGTTTGATTGTATCCAAGATACTTTCTTCAGGTTTCAGAGTCAGAACATTTTGCTTCATGAATACTTCAGCAGTCTGTGTTTTGTCCTCCACGCCTCTGAGCCGGCTTGCCTTTACAATGCCTAAAAGCCGCTTGCTTTCCGGATCCACTACCAGCAGACTGTCTACCTTATTTTGCCTCATTTTGTCAATGCACTTCAAGACAGACATGTCCTTTGCCGTCGTAATGGGCTTTTCTATCATAATATCTGACACTTTAATAAACTCCGGAGAGGACCAGATCCTGTTCTGTCCGACGAAATGAGAAACAAATTCATCTGCCGGATTTTTCAGAATGTTTTCCGGTGTGTCGTACTGCAGAATAGTTCCGTCCCGCATAATGCATATTTTATCAGCAATTTTTACAGCCTCATCCATATCATGCGTCACAAAAACTATGGTTTTCTTAAGTTTAGACTGTAACTGTATCAGCTCGTCCTGCAAATCTGATCTAGTAATTGGATCCAGTGCCGAGAACGGCTCATCCATAAGAATGATATCCGGATTGGTTGCAAATGCCCGGGCAACACCAACACGCTGCTGCTGGCCGCCGGAAAGCTGGGTAGGGTAGCGGTTCAAAAACTCATCGCAGTCAAGTCCCACCATCTGCATCATTCTTTTGGTGTTCTTGGCAAGTTCTGCGGGAGCTGTCTTCTGTAGTTTGGATATCAACTCAATATTTTCCTGAACGGTCATGTGGGGAAATAAACCGGTTTGCTGAATGACATAACCGATTTTCCTGCGCAGTGCCACCTCATCTACGTTTTTAATATTCTCTCCATGGATAGTAATGGTACCGCTGCTGGGCTTAACCAGCCGGTTGATCATTTTAAGCAGGGTAGTTTTTCCACATCCGCTTTCTCCGATTATGGTAACTAATTCTCCTTTGTCAATGGTAAAATTGACATCTGACAAAACTCTTTGTGTTTTGTAGGCTTTAGTTATATGTTCAAATTGAATCATTTGTCAGCCTCCTTTCAAAGTAACTACTCATAGTATATTGGAAAGTTGTTACTTTGTCAAGGCTTGTACAGAGCCATATCCTGGATTAAGGTTGAATGTATTTGTAAAAATGAGGCTGTTTTCCGGGTAAATTCCACGCAAAATATAATTTTAAAATTAGTAAAAAAACAAAAAAAAGCCAACATCAACTCAAGAGCGTTTTAAAACACACTTTTGTGTTAATGTTGGCTATAATGCGGCAGAAAGATCAGTTTCCGGAGCATGTATGGAAAATTATTTCATAATCTAATGTTTTCAGACATTCTGCAAAAATTCACTGACATAATGAAGAGCGGCACCGACTGCCGGAGTATATTGTCCCTGAGTGCCCAAAATGATCTGATCTCTGGAAAGGGTAAAAGGTGATGTGGAATTTATTTGATTCAGAAGAGTTACCACATCCTCTTCCAGAAAAAATGGAGCCAGATATCCGCTGATAATAATGGAACCGTCGATCATAATATTCAGGTTGCGCATGGCAAAAGCCAGATGTTCCAGATAGCTGTCCCAAATTTGCCGGCAGTCAGAATCCCCGTTCCTTAATTTCTGAAAGAAAGGTGTGATACCCATACCGGAAGCTTGTTCCAATGCGTTGGCGGAACAGTAAGTTTCCAGGCAGCCCCGGCTGCCGCAGTAGCACATCGGTCCGTCGTGCGTAAGACATAGATGTTCAATAATACCGCTGTGCATATGAATCCCCTGGTGGACCAGACCGTTCGTAATGATAGAGCCGCCCATATTTCGGTTCAGCAGAAACACAACTGCGCTGTCTATTTCTTTATGATTCCATAGTTCCAGGTAAGCCGCTGCCTTGGAATCGTGTTCCAGCCGGCAGGGATAAGTAATATATTCTGTAAAATCAGATAGTTTCATCTGAATATTATCCATGATTACACCATAGCTTACAGATTGTCCATCAGGTGCAATAATCCCCTGGGTAGCAATGGATACCCCTAAAATGGAAGATCTGTCTAAGACATTTCCGGATATAAAACCCTCTAGTTCCTGTCCAAGCTGCCGGTAGTATTTTCTTGAAGTCTGATAAGGGATGTCCAGTGTGGAATCAAAAATCACAGTACCATAGAGATCGACTGCCACAAAATGAACCATCTTTTTTAAAATTCCAATCCCGATCGAGACTCTTGCAGTACGTCGAATCTGGATTGCCCGGGCTTTCCGACCTCCCGTAGAATCAAAGTATCCATTTTTTTCAAGCAGACCTTCTTCTTCTAAAATTTTTAAGTTCTGACTTACGGTAGATAAACCCATTTGCAGTTTTTGGACTATCTGCAGTTTTGATGTAGTGCCCTCATGGTAGATAAAAGAATATACTTTATTTTTGTTAATTCTTTTGACTGCCATGGTAGTCATTCCTTTATCGCTCATAGAACCTCCTAATTCGCTAAATTCATCTCATCGACCTATCGTTCTTTCTATCATAGTATGTCTGTATTTAAAAAGCAATGAAAATATATTATTATGCAATTTATACAAGAAATCAATAAGAAAATTGGGATAAAAATCAATTGTTATTCTAAATATAAAGTAATATACTCTACTTATGATTAGGTGTTACGCATAAGTATAAAATAAAAGAGAAAAATGGAGGAAGATCATGAAAAGTGCAGTATTTTACGGGAAGCATGACTTGAGAGTGGAAGAATCAAAAAAACCTGAAATCGGACCAAAGGACGTATTAATCCAGGTAAAAGCATGTGGGGTATGCGGTACGGATGTACATATTTATGAGGGAGATAAAGGGGCGGCAGAAGTAACCCCTCCCACGATTTTGGGACATGAGTTTTCAGGAGTGGTGGCTCAGACAGGAGCAGAAGTAGTAAATTGCAAAGTCGGGGACAGGGTATGTATAGATCCCAATTGTTATTGCGGAACCTGTGAACCCTGCCGCAATGGCGCGGCACATTACTGTGAGAATATGATTGGATATGGAACTACCGTAAACGGAGGATTTGCAGAATATTGTGCAGTCAACGAAAGACAGGTGTATCTGCTGGGTGAAAATACAACATTTGAGCAGGGGGCTATGGCGGAACCGGTAGCCTGCTGCCTGCACGGAATTGATATGTGTGAGATTCAGCCCGGACATCAGGTAGTGGTAATCGGCGGCGGAATGATCGGTCTATTGATGATGCAGCTGGCGAAACTGGCTGGAGCAGCCAAAGTAGCTCTGCTGGAGCCGGTGGAAAATAAAAGAGAAGTAGCGAAGAAATTGGGTGCAGATATCTGTATTGACCCTATAAAGGAAGATGTTCAGGCGGTATTGAAAGCGGCAGGAATGACCTGGATCAAAACCGTGATTGAATGTGTGGGAAGGCCGTCTACAATCCGGCAGGCAATTGATATTGCAGGAAATAAAGCTGTGGTTATGATGTTCGGGCTCACAAAACCGGATGAAACTATCCAGGTGAAACCATTCGAAGTTTTCCAGAAGGAGCTTGTGCTAAAGGCATCTTTCATCAATCCTTATACACAAAAGCGTGCTTTGGATCTGATTGATACCAGACGTCTGGATGTCAGCAGCATGATTTATGAAGTCTGCGGGTTGGAAAACCTGGAAGGCGTATTAAGCAAACCAGAATTGCGTGCTAATGGAAAATATATTATTTCCCCTGAAAAATAAATAGGAAATGAGTATGTGACAACGTATAACAGACACTTCTGCGGTAAAAGGCAGGAGTGTTGTTTGCTTTATAATGCAGTTGAGGATTTTAGATAAATGCAGTATAATAAGACAAAGTTTCAGGAGATAGGGTGGCGGCTTGCAGAATAAAATTGACCTGCTGCGTTCAGGGGGAAGGAAATAAGTCCCCGGGAAGAGTATATCGATACGGTATGGGGAATTGGGTATCGCTTGCATAAAGGTTAGCGCGTATTTGAAAATTGATGGAGTTCATCTGATAAATATCAGATATATAACAGATAAAGGAGAACATAATGCATGTGTATTGAGTTCAGGAAAGTGAGCGGATTTAATAGAGGGACTATTTTAAATTTATTGTCTGATGCTTATTCCTTTGATGAAAGAATGGGACAATGCTGGAGATCTGATTGGGAAGAATTTGATGATTTTTTCTTTGATAATCTTCAGATTGCAGATCAATATGGTTTTATCACAACGTTAGACGGCGAAGCAATCGGGCTGGTTTCCTGGGATCCAAGAAATATGCCGGAGTATGTAGAGGTGGGGCATAACTGTATTAAATCAACTTACAAGGGCAGGGGCTATGGGACAATGCAGCTTGAGGAAGCTGTCAACAGAATCATGGGATATGATGTGAAAAAAATAATAGTAACCACTAATGCGGGTCTTTTTCCGGCACAACGGATGTATGAGAGTGTTGGATTTAAGACAGTCCTACGAAGAAAAAATTCTGGCATTGCAGATTTTGCCGGTGAATATATTGATTATGAAATTATTGCAGATGAATTTGCAGGTCTGCGGCATTCCAGTAAGTGAAGCTGCCGGCAGAACGCAATTGTATTTGGGGAAGTATCTGAAATGGGCTGAGGAGTTTTTCCTCAGCCTTATATAGTCAAAAAACGAATTATTACCGGATTATATATTTACTGTTTTTAATGGATCGCAGAACACTTTTCAAGAAGAATAGCGATAGTATGGCTCTTTTCATCATAGTGATTTCCAGCAACATCACCATATACACTGCATACCTGAAATCCGGCTTCTTCTGCTTCCTGTATCAGGGCTTCTTGTGTGAAGCAGCAATTCCATAGATAATAAGATTTAAGGTCTTGATCTGCTGCAACGATGATTTGTTCCAGGGTGATATTATCTGAATACTTACAATTTCTATTTAGAACGACATGTTGTTTTGCACTCCAGAATCCTGCACTCTGGTGCAGTTCCCAGGTTTGTTCTTCATGAAAAAGGTTGTATTTTACCATGGAAAAAACATCTAATAATAGCTTCCCGCCAGGCTTTAAATGCTGGTATATCTGCTTCATGACTATGCGTCTGTTTTCGGCTGACAGTGCACCATAATCGCAGTAAATCATGGTAGCCAGATCAAAATGTGTTGCTAAATTCAGCGTGAGATAGTTCTGGCGGATATATTTAATATTCAGATTCTTTTCTTCTGCGGAATGGCGTGCATAGGAAATAGAACGTCTTGAAAAATCCACGCCGGTTACCAAATATCCGCATTTTGCAAATCTCTCTGTATATAATCCGGGGCCGCAGCCAAGGTCAAGCAACGAGGGATAGCTATGGGGAGGCAAAATATTTTTTATCCATGACACGGACTTTTCGATGAATGCTAATTTTCTGCTTGCACCGTTAAATTCCGGGTCAAGGTGTGCTTTGAGCATTTGTTTTGAGATATAATCATCATCCCAAAACGCGCTTTCTGTCTCTTTGTAAAGTACAGGTAATTCTAAATTTTTGATGATTTCCTGAAACATAATGATCTCTCCTTTTCATTTGGGCATAAAGAAAAGCCGTAGATTTTACTCTACGGCTCATCTTTGTAAGATGAAGAAAAGTGAAGAGTAAAATAAAACCAAACATTCGGTACACAAAATAAGCTGAATCAACAGCCATTCTGTTTCCTAATTGAATTGATTTTATCTACTCTTTTCCAGTCATCCCCATGCCACTGATTTTGTGACACCTGGTACGCCGGACTTCCATCACCTTTTCTTTAATAGTTATATGGTGATTCTATATTAGGCAGACGGTTTTGTCAACCTTTACAGGCTATCATAGGTATATCTTTACAGGCGCATGATTGAAACGCCTGCGGCAGATTAAATCACGGTCTACAGCTTCCTTGCTTTAATAATAAAAGTTACAGGAAGCATTTTTGCTTTATTACTAAAATCATCTTCCCCATATGCATTTATGATATCTTCATCTGTTTCTTCAATCATCTGCTCAATTGTAAACCCATTCGCTGACAGCGCGTTAACATAAGTAGAAAGTTTACGATTTGATAACATGATTTCTTTATCTTCCAAAGCTACGGAATACCATGCTTCATCAAAGTAGGAATTGCAAAAGATGAGATTGTTATTTTCTGCGGATACGCATTTATGTATAGGATGCGACCAGCTGAAAATGAAGATGCCGTCCTTTTTCAGATAGGATGATATTCTGCTGAATGTCTCATTCAGATCCGTTGTCCAGCCTATCGCATAGATAGAATAAACATAATCAAAATATTGTTCGGGTATTCCGCATTCACTTTCCATTGGTCCACATACAAGTCTGGCGTCAATTCTCTGTGATGTCAAGAACTCTTTCGTACGTTCAATTTGCATTGGGGAGATAAAGCAGATAGTTCACCTACTTCCCCACCTCCGATAATACTTTTCTTACTCATATTTTTAATCCTCACATTCATAATTTTTACTTTAAAATTTTGTTCTTTGGTATTTTAATGTTATTCAATTATACTATAGAGTATTTTCAAAAACAATCGTTCATTACGCAAATACATTACGCAGATTTAGATTGACAAGCTAATGATAATTAGCATATAATAAAGCTAATTATCATTAGCCAAAGGAGATTTATAGATGAAAACGGTATCTGCAAAAGTATCTGGAAAAGAGTCCGGAAAAATATCTGGAAAAGTATCTACAAAAAGAAGAATCCTGGAACATGCCTTAACGCTGTTTTCGGAAAAAGGTTTTGATGCAGTGAGCGTAGGGCAGATTGCAGATGCAGTGGGAATAAAAGCCCCGTCTCTATATAAACATTATAAGAGCAAACAGGATATCTTTGATGCGATTCTCGATGAGATGGCAGTTCGTTATCAACAGCAGACTGCTTCCATGCAGATGAATGGAGTGGAACCAAATAAGGATATTGACCGCTATAAGGATATTTCGGAGGAACAGCTGATTCAAATGGGAAAGGAACTGTTTTTATATTTCCTCCATGACGAATATGTCTGTAAATTTCGCAAGCTGCTGACAATAGAGCAGTATCACAGCAAAACACTTGCAGACCTTTATGCTAAACAATATGCAGATGATCCGCTGTCTTATCAAAGTATTCTGCTTGGACTGCTTTCCAATATGGGCATTTTCAAACAGGAAAATGTGCAGATTATGGCACTTCACTTTTATGCGCCTTTGTATTTGCTGCTGACCATGTGTGACTGCCAGCCTAAACGTGAGCCGGAGGCCCTGAAGATATTGGAACAGCATATCCGGCAGTTTAACCGGTTGTATCAGAAGACAGGAGGATGAGAGGATGAAAATTACGGTTATACATGGGCAGTCACACAAAGGGGTAACCTATACCATGACCAGAGAAGTGCTGAAACACCTGGCAAATGATCAGGATGAAATCAGGGAATTTTTTCTGTCTAAGGATGGCCCGGATTTTTGCTGCGGCTGCAACAGCTGTTTTATAAAGGGAGAAGAGCATTGTCCTGCCGCCAAAAAAGTACAGCCGATAGCCAGGGCAATGGAGTGGGCGGATATTATTTTTCTGGACAGCCCCAACTATGTTATGGAGATGAGCGGTTCCATGAAAAATTTCCTGGATCATATGGCGTATCGATGGGTGACTCACAGGCCCCATGGTGGAATGTTTAAAAAGGTGGGTGTGACATTTTGCTCATCTGCGGGAGCCCCTGCCGGACATACTGCCCGTTCACTTGCAAGACAGTTAAAATGGATGAGCGTATCAAGGGTATTCTGTTTCCCATTTGTCAGCAATGCCATGGGGATATCAGATGTAAAAGTGAAAAAGCGGAAAAAAATGGAGCGGGAAGCTGTCCGCATAGCAGCCAGGGTGCGGCAGCGGGCAGAACGGCCCAGAGCCAGTATCAGGGGGAAACTGTTTTTTTATGTTTTCCGGAAAATGCAGTCCAGTCCCGGCGCAGCCTGGAATCCGGTGGATCGGGACTGGTGGGTAAATCAAGGTTGGACCGGGAAGAAAAGACCGTGGAACAAATAATTACTGTCCTGGAATATTAGAACTGCAGGCCGCCATCAAAATAAAATTATTTTTGGGGTATGCACAGTTATCTAAGGATGAGATGTAGAGGGGCATGGAGATTTTTAAATTCGAATTAAATGCTGAAAATGATTTGGAGTTGAAAATGATATCAATGATTAAGTGAGGTAAAATAATGGATATTCCTACAAAAATTAATAATATAATCGGTTCCCGTTCATTTACCTTAGACAAAACCGGGATGTCCGATTCCCAGGTTATCTGTTTTGATGATATGATTCTTAAAATAGAAAAGCAATGTGAAGAATCAGATAATGAACATCAAATGCTGTCCTGGCTCTCCGGCAGACTTCCAGTGCCGAAACTGCTCTGCTCCGAAAAGAGCTGCAGTACAAATTATCTGCTTATGGAACGGGTGGTTGGAGAAATGTCCTGCTCCACGGAATTTCTGGAAGATCCCGAGCTGTTAACGGAATTGCTGGCAGAAGGGCTGCGAATGTTGTGGAATGTGGATATTTCAGCGTGTCCTTATCATAATGGGATTGATAATAAACTGCGGCTGGCGGAAATTCTCGTTTCTAATAACCTCTGCGAAATGGAAGGAGTAGAGCCGGGAACCTATGGGGATAATGGATTTGCTTCTCCGGCTGATTTACTTACATGGTTAAAAGATAACAGACCCGCCGAAAATCTTGTATTTTCTCATGGTGATTATTGTCTTCCAAATATTTTTATCAATCAAAATAAAGTCAGTGGTTTTATAGATCTGGGGAGAAGCGGAATAGCTGATAAATACCAGGATATCGCTCTTTGCTACCGAAGTCTTAAGCATAATTTTGAAGGCAGGTATGGAGGAAAAATATATGAAGACTTTAATGCGGATATTCTTTTTGACAAGTTAGGGATAGAACCGGATTGGGATCGGATTCAATATTATATTTTATTAGATGAACTGTTTTGAGAAGAAGGTTCAGGCACATTAGATACATAGATAATAAGGGTGATACAGGAGGCTGTATCGCCTTTTTATTGTGTAAATGATATAAAATACAGGTTGGCGATACTGCATCTTCAATTTGTACATAATAGTGGATTGACAGTTAAAAAATATCGTAGTATAATTTAAATACTTAGATAAAAGCTTTTATAAAAGAAATACAATTAATACAAAAGAAATAAAGAATTATTTGTGAGGTGGAAAGGAGAATTTATAATGTATCTGGAAAGTATTTTTGGGTTAGCGGGGAAAACAGCCCTGGTTACAGGGGGAAGAGTAGGAATCGGACAGGTAATTGCCATTGCATTGGCAAAGGCGGGAGCCGAGGTAGTTATTATGGGAAAGACAGATTCCCGGGAGACAGTCAGGAAGATTGAAGGGGAAGGTGGTAAAGCGTATAGTATTACGGCTAATGTGACAGATGAGGAGGCGGTAGAGAAGGCGATGGATCTCATCATGGAACGTTCCGGACATAATGACATTGTGTTTAATAATGCGGGAATCTGTATACATAAGGATACTTTAGAGGCTACGATAGAAGAGTGGAGACAGGTTATTGATGTCAATCTGACAGGAGAATATATTGTGGCAAGAGCTGCCGGCAGAAGGATGATAGAGTCCGGAACCAAGGGTAGTATTATAAATATGGCATCTATGTCTGGCACAATTGTTAATATCCCGCAGTGGCAGGCATCTTATAATGCCTCTAAAGCCGGAGTAATGCACATGACCAGGTCTCTTGCCATTGAATGGGCAGAGCATGGAATTCGGGTTAACAGTTTAAGCCCGGGTTATATTGGTACGCCTATGTCAGCTGATACGCCTCAGGAATTAAAAAATGCCTGGATGCCGCTTATGCCTTATCACCGTATGGGTAAACCGGAAGAGTTGATTCCTGCAATATTATATCTGGCATGCGATGCGGCCGGATACACAACAGGGTCGGATGTGATTGTGGATGGAGGATATGTTGCACAATAATCAGAGTGTTAAATTGAGATTTTGACGATTGTTTGAATTAAATGATAGTTGATATATTAATGAACGTTTAAATTCTAATGATCGGTCAAATTACATATGGATTAAGTGACGAATGTTGCAGGAGAGCGTGTTATAATAAAACCAAGTTATAATAAGACCAAGTTAGCAAGGAACCCAATAGAATCAAGGGTTTGCGGCAGCTCTGGTCTTATTTTTTACTACAATCGAACATCTTTTTCATTAAAAATCCAGTGTTGTTTTCCAAAAGGTGGAATATTTCAGGATCGGGATAGCGGAAAATACAGGTCAGGCAACAGAGAAGGATTTTAATGTTACCTTTGAAAATGAGACAGCATGGTTGTCAATAGGACAAATGGCAGACCTCTTCCAAAGAGATAGAAGTGTGATTTCTAAGCACATAAAAAATGTTTTTGCAGAACGTCAGGCAGAACGAGAGCAAGCCATGACAATGCAGGATTGGGCAAAACATCTGGATAATATACTGACAATGAGTGGGGAAAAACTTCTCAATGGCAATGGCTCTATCAGCCATTCTCAAGCTATGAAGAAGGTTGAGGGTGAGTATATAAAATACAAAGCCCACACTTTGACAAGTAACCGTTAGATATAAAGCAGTTTGCCATATGCGCTGTGGAGCGGATTATTCAGAAGATAGAACATTATAGCTTTGATTCCACAACGATAAGAGTGGGATGTGATGATACGGGATAGTGTAAAAAACATAAATGAAATATAGTGTAGTTTCTTGCAAAAATCATGCCGTTGGTATAATATACTTTTATATAACTTTTTATGAAAGCGAGAATATGTATGGTAGTCAATGGCGTAGATGAAAGCAGGCAGTCCAATAAAGTCAGAATAGCTAAATGTATTTTAGACTGCGGAGAAATATCAAAAGCAGAAATAGCGTCAAAGCTGGATTTGAGTATGCCTACAGTATTTAAAAATATTAAGGAGCTCATTCAGCTTGGAATTGTAACAGAAGGAAATGAATATCAGTCGACCGGAGGGCGTAAGGCGAAAGGCCTGTCCATAGCAAATCATTTTATGTATTCAGCAGGTATTGATATTACCCGGAATCATATCAGTTATGTATTTATTGATTTAAAAGGGGATTTATTATGCCAGAAGAGAATACGCAGGTCTTATGAAAATACGCTTGATTATTATGAAGCCCTGTATGAGAATTTTGCCTGCTTTCTGGAGGAAAGCCGGATCGAAAGTAATAAAATTCTTGGGGTGGGGATTTCTGTTCCTGGAATTATAGATGCCCAAAACCAATTGATTATTACTTCACATGTTCTGAAAGTAAATAATGTGAGTCTGAAAAATTTAAGTCAGCTGTTCGAATATGATGTCTGCTACGAAAATGATGCTAACAGTGCGGCAATTGCAGAGTTTGCGAACCGCAATAAGGATGCTGTCTATGTCTCTCTCAGTGATACTGTAGGCGGCTGCGTTTACATCAACCAAAGAATTTATACTGGTGAACATTACCGAAGTGCGGAATTTGGACATATGAATCTGGTACGAAACGGTGCGAAATGTTATTGTGGCAAAAAGGGTTGTGCAGATGTATATTGTTCTGCGAGAGTTCTGGCGGGTCATGGGAATGGAAGTCTGGATAGATTTTTCGATCAGCTTCAAACTGGGGATGAAGGATCAAAGAAAGTCTGGGAAAAATATCTGGAAGACTTAGCTGTGCTGGTGACAGACTTACGTATGGTTTTTGACTGTGACATCATATTAGGCGGATATGTGGGAGGCTATTTGAAAAAATATATTATGGATCTCAATAAGAAGGTAGTGAAGCTGGATCCTTTTGATAACGATACTACTTATCTGCAGACTTGCCGGTATGAACGGGAAGCTTCTGCTGTTGGGATTGGGATGCGATTTATTGAGAAGTATTTTGATACGCTGATATAATCCGACTCTATAATACAATAATTTAATTTGTCCGCTGCGTTTGCGATAGAAGATAGTATAATGAGCAACGGAAATAAACTCCCCTATCTCTCTGTCGTTCATTCCTACAAAGTAACTTAGCATGGATAGCTTCATGCTGTTTTGGGGTAAGCTGTTTTATTGCCTTTGCCAGCTTGTCATTCTATACGGGTATAGCAAAGCCATGAACACAAAATTGTGTAACATCACTTGGGTATGTATCATTCATTCCGAAAAAGTTCAATTGTTCATCAAAGGCACAAAACGACACTTCATGTTTTCACCTCCTTTAACGTAAAAAGCGGTCAATCATGTATGACTAACCGCTTAAATGTAAATATAAAATTCTCAAACTGAATTTATTACTGCGAAGATTGCTTTTGTTTTTTTATAAAGATAAAACTCATAACTAAGACCACAAATAATACTACGCTAAAAATTAAAGTATGGATTGTATCAATCGGATAGGATGCAATCCACCCTTGATTAAAAACAAGTATTGAAATATATCCAGTTATTATAGAACATGGCATAAAAGCAATACCAACCATATTAAACCAATCAACATAAAATGGTGCTTTTTCTGTCGACAGTATTTTCCCAATAAAATAGCCGGCAATCCCCACTGTTTGAATAATCTTTGAACCCCACACCGCTTCCATAGTTTGTTCTTCATACTATCTACCAAAAGCGCAAAACAGCCCAATAGCAATAAAGGCTGTTGAGGCAATATAAAGCACTTTTCTTGTAAGTTCTTTGCTTTTTTTGCCTTCATTGGCACTGGCTCAATTCCTTTTAAAATGTAATCTGTTGTTACTCCGAAAAAGTTGCTCACGCACTATTCTTACACTACACCTAAATCCATTTTGAGATAAACTTTATCTTTTAACTGAATACCTGAATCAAACATCGGTTGATCATAATGTTCTATAAAGTAATTTTCAAGACGGTGCGATAAAATAAATCCGCAGCATTCGTAAAACGAGATGATCCAGGGGATGTCTCCGGTGCCGACAGATAACGTTGTACCTTTATCTTTGTAATAACGGGATATGTGGCTAACTAACTTTTTTCCATACCCTTTTCCTTGAACTTGCTCGTAAGTTGCCAAATTTTGAAGTTCATAAATGCCGTTTCCCTCGTCAGTTACAACGCAGATACTTTTTAATCCGTCATCATATAGTGCAAAAAGGTTTCCTCTATCTAAATATTTATCAATCATGCTTTCCTGTTCGTCTGCTAAAAGCAACAAATCGAGAAAGTCTTTTTTGTTACTTTCAATGATTTTTATTTCCATATATATATCTCCTCACGCACATTATTTATTTCCAAAATTCTTTACCAATAATCCCCGATGGATATATCCATCTTTTATATCTTCTTTTTCTGGCAGCGGGCGTGTATCAACTATATTGTACTTGGCATAGAGCCTTTTTTGAATATTACAAAAATAGACAGGTAAGCCAATGCAAGAATAAAAATGGGCAGTGTCCTGCACCTGAAAGTGAATGTGGGGTTCTGTCGTATTACCAGAGTTACCGCACTGAGCGACAACATCACCTCTTTTTACAGTCTGCCCTTTTTGTACTTTTACACTCCCAGGCATAAGATGACAAATGGTACTATATTCATTTGGCGAGTGTTTTATAATAATTCGATTACCGCCAATATCAGGTGTGTCTGGGTCGGGCTGCCCATCGTTCATTATGCGGCAATCAGGGAAGTTATTTTTTACTGAGATAACTATGCCGTCGGCAGGGGCAAGAATGTCTTTTCCATAACAATAATAACTATGCAAATCCTTTTTATCGCCTTGGCAGCTCTCCCCATTTTCATCCACGATAAAGAAATCATAAGCAAAACGTTGTGGTAAGATTTCCCACGAGTGGGATGTGTTTTTAGTAACACCGCCATTTCCTATATACCATTCTCCATCGAATGGCAATGCATACTCTACTTTTGGCACATAATCATCTATGGGATCAATATCTTTTTTTCGATACTTAATTTTTGCATAATATAAGCCGATTACTTGCAATACAGCCTGTCCTAGAAGTCGTTTATTCATATGAAATTTCTCCTTTATACGGATTTCCTAATTCAATGGAAAATTATTTGATATCAATCAAATAATCTCAAATCCCATACTTTAACATGAAAAGTTCAAGAATTATTAAACTCATATCAACACCCCTTTCACAGACTTATTTTTGTTTAATTAAAGTATATCAGAGTAGTAAGTGAAAGTGAAGCACCGTATATCTTTTTTCATAGAGAATTTCATTGGATTTTCAAGCTTCCTTTAAGAGAATTTCATTAATTTCCTGAAATTAATGAAATTTGCTCTCATAGCCCCTGGAAGGGTTTGCTCTTGCACAGATAAAAATAATTCTGTCTACAGCATAAGGCTGGCAGATTCCGCTGTCAGCCTTTTTATAAAAACAATATTGATCTGAAATAAAAAATTATAATCTCAATTACCTGAGAAATCCGATCTTAAATTCTTAATTCCCGTTCAAATCTAAGCCCCCCGCACCCAGTCCAAACAGACATTTACCGTTTCCGCCGCATTATTAGACCAAGCATCCGCACCCGTTACCACCATAGTGTCATAACTGGCACATGCGCCTCCAATTGTGACTTTAACATCATCTCTAATGCCGGCATCCTTCAGCCCGTCGATGGTATCTTTCATGGAATCGATTGCCAGAGTGAGGACTCCGCTCAGTCCCACTATCTCAGGTTTTACTTCAAGTACTTTTTCCACAAAGGAACTGACGGGCACATCAATGCCAAGATCATATACTTCGAAACCGGAAGCTTCCGCCATACTTTTAAAGATATTTTTTCCAATATCATGCAGATCTTCATGGACGGTTCCCAAGACAATTTTACCGACTTTTTCACTGGAATCGGAGCCAATGATGGGTTCCAGAATTTTAATCGCTTCTGACAGCACTTCTCCGGCAAACATCAGATCGCCAACATAATATGCACCGGTTTCGAACTGCTCTCCGACAACTGCCATTCCTTTCTGGCAGGCTTCTATGGCTTTGTTTGCTTCTGCTTTAGTTGGGTTTCCAGCAGCGAATTCATTGAGCATGAAGAGAACTTTTTCTTCATCAAGCTCCCCGAGAGCTCTTGTTAGTGTGGCTAAATCAATCATAATTAACCTCCTTTGAAAACGATTCATAGTTACTATTAATGAAATAACGAATTAGTATGGTATGGGATTCAATGACGAATTAGTTTGGTGTGAGATCCAATAACGAATAGTTTGGTGTGCAATCCAATAACGAATTAGTCTGATATGAAATCCAATAACGAATTAGATAGGAACCAATAACAAATTAGTTTGTGTATGGGATCCAATAACGAATTGATTTATGTATGAGGTCTACCGGTAGATACCATAGTTGTGGACAGCGTCAGTCATTGCGGCAACATTTTCGATTTTTGCAGGACCTATGGCGTTAAACGGAAGGGTAAATATGAACCCGGACGCAGTTTTCATTTCGTCTAAAAGTTCTTTTACCCGTGTATCAACTTCTTTAACAGTGCCACCAATTAAAAGCGCCGGTGATATACCGCCTGCGATACACATGTGCTCTCCAATGACTTGTTTTGCCTTTATAGGGTCTGTCCGGTCAAACCAGGCAATTGCTTTACCGGCCGGCAGTTCAAGAAGTGTATCCAACAAATGGTCATAACTGCCCTGCAGAGAAAGGAGTGGTGTAAAATCTGCTTTGATGAGTTCTTCACAAATGTACTTGAGATATGGCCAATGAAATTCACGGAACTGTTTTTCTGACAGGAAGCTGTTATACCAGACCGGACAGAATACCCTCCTGGAGCCCGTCAGCTGATATGAAATCTCTCCCGTAGCTTTTCCAACAGCCAATAGTACCGGAGCCAGAGCCGCACAAATCTTATGAACCTTATCCGGAACACGCCGGAGATCATAAATAACCTGATCAAAATCTCTGAGAAATGCTCCAAGTGCATCCAGTGGATTTGGATTAAGTGCCATATACCATGGCGGGCAGTTTACGTCTTTCATTTCCTGAGTAAAGGTTTGTAAATCCCCCAATGCAGGACCCAGCTTCATGCCAAATTTTATGAGGGCAGTTGTTGATTCACTGCTGCCAGGTCTGCTTAATGAGCCATATACCCGTGGAACTACCTTATTATTAAGGAAGCCAAAAGGATCGTCAATAAATTCGTCATATTCTTCAACGCTCATGACCGGACTTTTGATTTTAAATTGTGATTCCACATAGGGCGGAACCTCTCTGCCGGGTTGGGATGAATAATTGTCTTTTAGAATGTCATGTGCAAATCCGCCGCCCAGAACAGAAGCAGCTGCTGCATTTACCGCAGTTTCCGGATCTGTTCCTGCAAGTGCCAAACCCAGTGTCACAGACTCAAATGAGCGAAGCATACATGCTGCATCCCAATTGAAATCCTTTGCAAACTTAGTTGAGGCCTTCATGTACTTATCCTGGTCATAATACATGTCTTCATATGAGATACCAGAATATTTTGCTGGAAAATACAGTGTTGCCGCTCCGATTGGTACACGGTCGACCTTTTCTAATCTGGTGCACCGGTCCAATCGCTCTAATTTTTCACTGTAACTGCTTGCTTCCATGCTTTTCATTAGATTCCCTCCATTTCATTGTGGGCAGAAGAATGATTAAAGTTTTATACCTTATAAATTAATAGTATATTATATGGAAAAACATGTCAATGTCTAATTTAAATAGTTTTAAAAAAGTATTTCATACACTATTTAAATTTATAATATATTATAAACTGTATAAAATATAATAAATATATAATATAAATACAATATAAACTGTATAATTAAAATATGTAATATTATGTAAAATATATAAAACTGTGTGTAAACTAAAAATTATCAATAAATGATTGACATTATTCGCTATTGTATTTTTCTTAAATGATAAACTGTGAAGCCTGGGCAGTGGTTATGGTTTCTCTGCTGCAATGTTTGTGAAAGTGATCTTATTGTAACCAACTGAACGGATTAAACTTTTCTTGACAGTAAGAGAAAGCTTTTATATACTTTTAGTAAATAAACCACAAGGAGGGACCTATGGACAACGCCGTATCAGACGCTGCCTTTTGGATCATATTCATATGGGTCAACCACAAATAAATAATCAGGCATGGCTTGTAAGGGAAGATACAGGCTATGCCTTTTTGCGTTCCCATTGGGCATCTACTAAAAAACTTGGAATGAAAAAGGAGGAAATCAGTGGAGATTGTAATTCGCACTATGGAGCAGGAAGAAGCCAAAGAGGTGAAAAAAATTGGCAAGCGGGCATTTAATTTTATTGAAGGAATGTTTGTAAGTGAACCAAAACATGCATTAGTAGCAGTAGTTGATGGAAAAATTACAGGAGCCATTATCTACAAAATTACGGAAGTCCAGGGGAAGAGAACGGGGTACTTTGAATATGCATTTGTAGACCCGGATTATCATGGGAGAGGAATTGGCAGAAAATTGTACCAGGCAACCACGAATCATCTTTGGGAGCAGGGATGTGACTCTCAGGCAGCATTAGTAAAGGATGACAATGTCGGTTCCTGGAGTTTATTTCTGAAAAATGGATTTTCCAGGGTTGGATTGCCGGAAATGTTCCGGCATCTGGGGGTTTTGGGTGTCTTGTCCCAGTTTATTCGAAATTTATTCTGGCTGGCTATCGGGATGGATTTTTATCTGGCAGTGCGCAATGAGACACTGGAAAGTAAAGACAGCACCGGCAGACAGATTGGGGCATATCTTCTGATCAATGTTTTGCTGATTCTTTTAACTTTGTACCGCATAAAAGAACCCATGATATTTCTGGGGGTCTATGCAGGAATCCTGGCTGGCAGAATCGCCGTGGGCAGAATAATGGCCATGTCCAGTAAGAGGGAATGGCAGTTTCGTATGAATAATGGAGGAGCAGGTGTTGCTGCAATCGTAAATTTTTTTAGCGGAGTATTTCCAATGAGCGGCAACTGGTATCCCCGGGACTACGAAAACACGAACGAATTCCGCAGGGATTTGGGAATGGTGGCTTTAGCAGAATGGTTGTTCATGATTGTATTAACGGGAGTATCTATGATATTTCAATCTTCTCATTTGATTTTTCACTATGCGTCATGGATTGGAGAAATACTTTTGATCTATCGTATCCTGGCATTTTATCCCTTTGAAGCTTATGGCGGAAGCAGGGTCTTTTGCTGGAACAGATGGTTATATTGCGCAATGGCGCTGATATCGGTTCTGCTTATTGCTTTTATGCAGCTTTAATGGGTGTTGTGAAGTGTCGTTTAAGTGAATTTAAATGTCATATAAGTGTATGTTTCCCTAAAGTATTGCTTTTATAGTAAAATAGCTTAAAATAGAAAATAAGTATTATAGCGTGTTTGAAATTCATTCCCGCCATCTGCACGTCCTACTTTGCGGCATATTTGCCCCGAACTCAGGTTACGTAGCCCGCTACGCGCCCTTCATCCGGGACAAATCACCCACAAAGTGTGATGCACAGCTGCCAGAAAGCAATTTTAATACACTCACTAGACCTATACTTTCAGCCATGTTCTAATTTTGAAGAAAAAAATTATAATCCTGAATTCTATACTGATTGTAAATGGAATAAATGTTTAGAGGAAGGAGACAAAAGTGGAATTTAAACGGGAAACATTACAGGAGCTTCAGTCTAAGTTAAGGGAGATGTCTGCCTTGACAAAGAATGTTCCATGTGGACTTCACCAATGTAAGGATGATGAGGAACTGACGATAATTAATATGAGTGACAGTTTTTTCGAGATGTTCGGATATAGCAGGAACGATATTGAGGAAAGATTTCAGAATCGATTTGCAAGAATGATATATAAAGAAGACCGGGACGCTGTGTTTGAATCAATGAAACACCAGCTGGCATTTAAAAATGATCTGGAGTTGGAGTACCGGATACCGATTAAGGATGGCGGTCTGGTGTGGATACTGGATAAAGGGAGGCTTGCTGTAGGAGAAGATGGACAACGGACATTATATTGTGTTATGTTGGACATAACAGAACAGAGGAAGCAGAGGGAAGCCCTGCGGCTTTCTTTAGAGCGGCATCAGGTTATTATGGATCAGGGGACGGATATTATCTTTGAATGGGATATGGATGCGGATAGTCTGACTTTTTCCAAGAACTGGAGTAAGAAGTTTGGCTATACTGCCATAAGGGAAGGCATTAGCAGTAGGATTCCCCAGTCACCGAATATACATCCGGATGATATGGCTGCGTTTATTGCAATTATGACGGACACTGCAGCGGGTGTTCCTTATTCAGAAACAGAATTTCGCATAAAAAATGCAAAGGGCAGATTCACCTGGTGCCGTATTCGGGCTACTACACAATATGACAATAATAAAAGACCTGTAAGGGCAGTCGGCGTGATCGTAGATATAGAGGAAGAGAAGAGAGAACGGCAGGAGCTGATAATTAAATCCCAGAACGACTGTCTAACGGGGCTTTATAATAAGGCGGTATCCCAGAAGAAAATGGAAGAGTATCTGGAGTGGAAGGATTGCGAAAAGGGTGCGTTATTTCTAATTGATGTGGATGACTTTAAATATGTCAATGATCAGTTTGGTCACTTGTGTGGGGATAAGACGTTATCAAAGATCGCTTCAATGATGAAAAATAAATTTCGTTTTACGGATGTGCTAGGCAGAGTTGGGGGAGATGAGTTTCTTGCATTTCTTCCGGGGTTGTCAGATCAGTTAGCAGCTGAACTGGCAGATAAAATTTTAATAGGAATCAAAGAAATTTCTTTCGAAGAGTATGATATTCATTTGAGCTGCAGTATAGGAATTGCATTTTATCCAAAAGACGGCAGGGATTTTTATAGCCTCTTCAGCCATGCTGATCAGGCGCTTTATTATGTGAAAAATACAGGCAAAGGCAGTTATGCCGTCTATAATCCATCGATGCATGAATATAGGGTATCATTAGATGAACATACCTGGTCATGAGATGACATAGCCCAGGATGAAGTAGTTTCTGTTAATGCGGTCCATTAATCAGCCCATATAAATGACTACCAAAGGTGTAAAGGTAAGGAAAAAAATATATTCAGCCATTAGGAGAATCCTCTGTATATGATCCTGATGGCTTCTCTTTGCAAATATTTCAAATTTGAAAGTTTCAAGATTATTTCAAGAATTTGATCTCTGTTTGACATCAGGATTACCTTAAGATACAATTATTCTGCAGCTATTAGGTTTTTTGCTATTTGTTATGGCCTGTTATGACACCTTGGGAGGGATAAAATGATTAAGATTGCTATCTGTGATGATGATGAGGTAGAATTACATCGGCTGAATGTTATAGTGCAGCAGATAATAAAATTATATTCGGAAACGGAAATTTCAATTGCCGTATTTCATACTGCTAATAGTCTATTGAATGCGATTCGTTACGAGAATTTCGAAATTTATTTGATGGATATTATCATGCCGGAAAGAAATGGTATAGAGATGGGACAGCTCATAAGGCAGAGAGATGAACAGGCTGTTATTATTTATCTGTCAAATTCACCGGATTTTGCAGTTCAGTCTTATACGGTACATGCCTATTATTATTTGTTAAAACCAGTGAAATACGAAGAACTGTACCTGGTTTTACAGAAAGTATTGAAACGTTACGAGCGGTTTAACACTAGTGTCTATATAAAAACAAGTAATGGCATGGTTACAGTCAGTAAGAGTTCCATTATCTATATTGAGTATCATTATCATTATTTATCCTATTATCTGGAGAATGGAGAAGTAATTGACAGTGTTATTTTTCGGGAGTCTTTTGGTCAGAAAATGCAGGATCTGTTAAAAGATTTCCGTTTTACTAAGGTTTCCTCGTCCGTAATCGTTAACATGTTATTTGTCAATAAAATTTCAAAGAAAGGTTTTACTCTGATTAATAAAAAAGAGCTGAGAATTACGCGAACTTATCAAAGTGCCAGAAAAAGCTATATGGAGTTTTTATTCAAAGAAGCCCAGGAGAGTGATTTCTATTCTAATATTTAGTGATGACATTCTTTACAATCTCATTAAGGTTCTAATGACCACTTCAATAACTTTGGGATTAATGTTTACTTTAATCGAGGTATTGGGAGCAGAAGCATTCAGGCTTTTGTTAAGAAATATAATGGCAGTATTGATTATGATATTCAACCGGGGCTATTCCGGTTAAGATTGATATTATATTGAAATGTGAATATGCTAATTAGATAGCGTTATTATTTATTTTAATTGGGAGAACTGTGTAAGCTTTTATATTTTAGCTAACACAGTTTTTTATTTTTTAAAAATACCTCATAATTATTAATTATCTTGAAGATAATAGTCAAATAAAGATATACCAGAATTAAATAATATAAGGAAGACATTTTTAGGAGACAAAATATGAAACCAGAGAAAGTTTCGGAAGACGCGATCGTACTTTTTATAAGACAGTTACAAAAAGAGGAAAAAAGTGAATTAACGATACAGAAATATATGCGGGATATCAGAAGATTTCAAGTATTTCTTGCTGGAAATGAAATCAGAAAGGACCTTGTAATTGCTTACAAGAAATATCTAAAGGATAATTTTGCAGTAACCAGTGTTAATTCCATGATAGCGGCAGTGAATAAGTTCCTGCAGTTTTTTGGGCTAAATGATTTCTGTGTAAAGCAGCTGAAGGTACAAAAAAAGCCATACCGTTCTTCGGAGAAGGAACTGAATAAAGAAGAATATATACGCCTGCTGAATACAGCAAAGTCCATTAATAACGAAAGAATGTTTGTAATACTCCAAACGATAGCATCAACGGGTATTCGTATATCTGAATTGAAATATTTTAAGATCGAGGATATTAAACAGGGAGAGATTACGGTATCCAGCAAGAATAAGACCAGAATAATCCTGATACCCAAAAAGTTAAAAAAGGTACTAATTCTTTTTTCAAAGAAATATGGGATTAAAAGCGGAGAAGTTTTCATTACGAAAGGCGGCAAATCACTGAATAGAAGTAATATCTGGGCAGACATGAAGAAATTATGTCAAAAAGCAGGTGTATCAAAAGAAAAAGTGTTCCCTCATAACCTGAGAAAGCTGTTTGCCAGATGCTTTTATGAATTAAAAAAAGATATTGCCAAGTTAGCAGATGTACTGGGTCATAGCAGTATAAATACGACACGTATCTACATTATGACATCGGGGTATGAACATCAGAGAGATATTGATAAACTGGGATTAATCCTATAGAAAATAAAAACTACATAATTACCATTATGTAGTATCAGACATTTATAAATTACATAACTATTTTTTACGATTGGTATTATATTAGCACTATTTTGATAAAAATGCAAATACATAATAGAAAAAAAGTCGAATTTTAATCAGTTACTTAATTTTGAACATTCAAACAAGTCTTTTGCATTAAAAATTGTAAAAGACTTTTCTTTTCATATCTTAAATTTTCCTATTGACTCAGATTAATTTCACATATTGCATATAAAACACAAAATGATCCCTTTTCTCTGGTCCTGATACTACATAATGGTAATTATGTAATAGGGAAAACGGTAAGGAACCGCGTTCTTGGAAATGTAAAAAGTTGTACCACATATATGGTGAGGCGTTGCTAAAAAAGAAAGGATGCAGAGAAAAAAGAAAATGAACAAGACGAGTAAGCGCCAGTATACGCGCCTTGATTGGGATGTATGGTATGAACTGGCAAAGGAATATTATGAGACAAACCATCACTTAAGAATACCGGTAAAATACAGAACAAACAATGATCTTTTGCTTGGGCGGTGGATTGAGCGGCAAAGAGCTGCGTATCATGAAAAGGGTGTTTACCAGATTGATGAAAGAAGAATATATCTGTTGAATCAGATTGAAATGGAATGGACGCTGGGGATACGCACACAGTGGGAGATCTGGTATCAGTATTGTGTCCAGTATTATGAGGAGTACAAAAATATAGATATTCCAAAGGGATATATGGTCAGGCATCTGCCATTGGGCGAATGGATCAGTTATCAAAGGAAACGTTACAAGCAAAACAAACTTCGTCCGGAGGAAACAGATAAATTAG
Organism: Robinsoniella sp. RHS; assembly: GCF_001029355.1. Taxonomy (NCBI): domain Bacteria; kingdom Bacillati; phylum Bacillota; class Clostridia; order Lachnospirales; family Lachnospiraceae; genus Robinsoniella; species Robinsoniella sp. RHS. The sequence continues at coordinate 241,146 of NZ_JNGB01000013.1, read as the reverse complement.
AACGGCTGGGTATTAACTGGCAGATCCGTACTAGAAGGGAATGGGATGAATGGTATGAGCAGGCAAGCTGCTACTATAAGACCTATGGGAATCTGGAAGTACCTTTTAATTATGTAACGGAATCCGGATTTAAATTAGGAATATGGATCAATGTTCAACGGGAAAAATACAGAGGGACCAGGAAAAATAAACTGGAGGAGAGTGAGGTCTTCAAATTGAATCAGATTGGAATGCTCTGGGGAATTCGAAGTGAAAGGCATTTAGAGAAAAGTACAATTTTACAAAAAAGCAGTTAAATATAAAAATAAGGTAGAAAAAGAGTTAATTATGTACCAGAAAAATTTAAATAATTGGATGAAACACCTTGATTTTATCATTATTGATCTGATTTGTGTGGAAGCAGCCTTAATGATTGCCTTTATGATTAGATATGGAGTTCAAACTTTTTACTTAAGAGATATTTATTTAGGTTGGTCAGTCATTTTTATCTTTATTGATGGATTGATCGCTCTTGCATTTGGGAGCTATCAGGATATTTTAAAAAGAGGTATTGGAAAAGAAGTAAAGGAAACGATCCACCATACGTCCTGTGTGATGATTTGTTTCTTGCTGTATCTGTATCTTGCAAAAACCATGAATATGTATTCGCGTTCCGTTTATGTAACTATGTGGGCTTTCTTTACCCTGTTGAGTTTTTGTTTCCGATGTGTCAGAAAGAAGACTTTAAAAAGCGGAAGCTTATTTTTAGTGAGCCAGGGAAAAAGAAATTTGATTCTGATAACAGATAAAAAAAGTGTCAGGAAAATGATCCTGGATTTCCAAACCCGTAGTTTTGGGAACTTTTGCATTATGGGCGTCATTGTTATGGATGAAGACATGCGGGGAGAGAAGATTCTGGATATTCCGGTACTGGCTGACCGCAGCAATGCTTTGGACTATATGAAAAATGAATGTATTGATGAAGTATTTTTTTCATTACCGGAGCTGGACCCTATTTACAAGCCGCTGATAGATGGATGTACGGAAATGGGACTTACAATACATATTAATTTAATTCATATTCCGGAACTAAAAACCAATCAGTTTGTGGAAAACATTGTGGGATATACGGTGCTTTCCAGTTCCGTGAATCTGGTGACAACCGGGCAGCTGTTCTGGAAGCGGTTACTGGATATCTGCGGCGGGCTGGTGGGGTGCTTTATGACACTGGTAATAGGTTTGGCTGTGGGACCGCTTATCTACTTTAAGTCGCCGGGACCGATCTTTTTTTCACAGGTAAGAATCGGAAAAAACGGACGTCGTTTTCATATATATAAATTCCGCTCCATGTATCTGGATGCGGAGAAAAGAAAAAAAGAGCTGATGGAGCAAAACAATATCGAAGACGGGCTGATGTTTAAGATGGACAATGATCCCAGAATTATTAAAGGGATCGGAGACTTTATACGAAAATCTTCCATAGATGAGCTTCCGCAGTTCTGGAATGTATTGAAAGGTGAGATGAGTCTTGTTGGAACCAGGCCTCCTACCCTGGATGAATGGGAAAAATATCAGTTCCACCATAGAAAAAGAATAGCCATTAAGCCGGGGATTACGGGGCTATGGCAGGTAAGCGGCAGAAGCAACATCACAAACTTTGAAGAAATAGTCAAGCTGGATGTCAGTTATATCATGAACTGGTCCATTTTTTTAGATGTCAAAATCCTTTTGAAAACAGTTTGGGTGGTTTTAAAAAGGGAAGGTTCTTCCTGAAGATTGGAAAACGAAGGATTTAAATGATGAAATGATTATGAAATGGAGATGAAAATACGAGATGAAACCAAAGGTTACGAATGATAATAGGAATAAGAAAAAAGTACAGCATGTATTTATCATCGGTTCGAAAGGGATTCCAGCAAAATATGGCGGATTTGAAACATTTGTAGAGAAGCTGACGAAGTTTAAAAAGTCAGATGAAGTAGAGTATCATGTTGCCTGTGCAGCAGAACCGGAAGATTACAATGCCCGGGAGGCCGAATTTTCTTATAATGGTGCTGACTGTTATACCATTAAGTGGAAGAAGATAGGTCCGGCAAGAGCTATCTTATATGATGCGGATGCCTTGCGATGGGCGCTCCGCTACGTAAAAAAGCACCACGTCAGGCAGCCTGTTTTCTACATATTGGCATGCAGGATCGGAATATTTATCAGGCATTATAAAAAGAAGATAGAAGAAATAGGCGGACTTTTATATATTAATCCCGATGGTCATGAATTTCTGCGTAAAAAGTGGAGTCCAATTGTCAGAAGATATTGGAAATATTCGGAATCCCGTATGGTGAAGTATGCGGATCTTTTAATTTGTGACAGTAAAAATATCGAAAGTTATATCCGTTCGGAATACAGAGTTTACAGCCCCAATACCACTTATATTGCCTATGGTGCAGAAACCGGTAAATCTGTAATTTCCGACACAGATGAAAAACTGGTTCACTGGTATCAGGATAAAAAATTAAGACCAAAAGAGTATTATCTGGTGGTTGGCAGGTTTGTTCCTGAGAATAATTATGAAATCATGATTCGGGAGTTCATGAAGTCCGGGACAACAAAAGATTTCGCTCTAATAACGAATGTCAGCGAAAAATTTCTGGAGGAATTAAAGCAGAAAACAGGATTTGCAAAAGATCCCAGAATTAAATTCGCAGGCACAATGTATGATTCTGAAATCTTAAAGAAAATACGTGAAGATGCGTATGGATATTTTCACGGTCATGAAGTAGGAGGAACGAATCCAAGTCTGCTGGAAGCCCTCAGTGCAACGGATCTGAATCTTCTGCTGGACGTGGGATTTAACCGGGAAGTGGGAGAGGACGGCGCATTATACTGGAATAAAAAGGACGGAAATCTTGCGCGTTTAATTAATGAGGCAGATCAAATGTCACCTGCTCAGATTGCTGACATGGGAAAAACGGCAAAAAAGAGAATATCAGACTGGTACAACTGGGGATATATTGTAGATCAATATGAGAAACTGTTCCTTGGAAAAAATGAGAGGAGATAACACGAATATGAAAATATTGCTGGTTAACAAATTTCATTATATTAAGGGCGGATCGGAAACGTATTATTTTGGACTGGGTGAACTGCTCAAAGAAAAAGGTCATGAGGTTATTTATTTTTCCATGAAAGATGACCGGAATTTCCCTTGCGGGCAGGAAGGGTATTTTACTGAACATATGGATTTTAACGGCAAAATGGACAAGATCCCCATGCTTCAAACCGGAATGAAAATATTATATTCCAGAGAGGCAAAAAAGAAAATCAGTGCTCTGATTCAAAAAGAGAAGCCGGATGTGGTTCACCTGAATCTGTTTCAAAGGCAGCTGACCCATTCAATAATTGATGCTGTGACAAAATATCATATCCCCATCGTCTATACCGCCCATGACCTGAATTGTATCTGCCCCAATTACATGATGCTGACCCACGGAAATATCTGTGAAGCATGCAAAAGCGGACATTATGGTGCATGTTTCCGCAATCAGTGCGTAAAGGATTCCAGCGTAAAAAGTCTCTTGTCTGCAGCAGAAGCGTACCTTTATAAATGGAAAAAGACGTATCAGAAAATTGATCTGTTTATAACACCCTCTGATTTTTATAAACGCAAGATCGAAGAAGCTGCCATTACCACTTCCCCGGTCATACATATGAAAAATTTCCTTCCTGCCAAAAGCGTATACCAGGCTGTGCAGGAAAATGACTCTTATTTTCTCTATTTCGGAAGGCTTAGCAAAGAAAAAGGAATCATGACAATGTTAAAAGCCTATCAGGAATCCGGTCTGGAAAATCAGCTGTATCTTGCCGGAAGCGGAGATTTAGAAGACGAAATTCAGCAGTATATCAGCTGTCATCAATTAAAAGAAAGAATCAGGCTGATGGGGTTTCTGTCCGGGGAGGTGCTGCAGCGTATCGTACAGAGAGCAAAATGCATCGTTCTTCCTTCGGAATGGTATGAAAATGGTCCATATACCATTATGGAAGCAATGGCACAGGGAAAACCGGTAATTGTCAGCAGCAACGGCGGTCTGCCGGAGATTGTAGAGAATGGGGAAACCGGATACATTGCCAGACCCAAAGACACTGCAAGTCTGGCGGAATGTATGAAGAAGATGGCAGGGCTTTCCCGGGAAGAGTACCGGATCATGGGGGAAAAAGCAGTGGCGAATGCAAAGAGAGATTTCGATGCAGACCAGTATCTGAAGAATTTGGTACAGTACTACGAGCAGGTAAGGAGATCATATGGCAAAAATAGGAGTAGTAACATTACATAAATCCATTAACTATGGTGGAGCTCTTCAGGCCGTGGCGCTGAATGAACATTTAAAAAAGCAGGGGCATGAGGTGGTTTTTTTGAATTATCAGAAATCATGGCCGATATATAACAGTCCGGTCAGATACCGGAAACTGCGGATACATTACTATGGCAATCATGGAGTTGTGACAAAATTCCGGATTTTAGCCGGAATGGGTAAGACTGCATTAAGCAATGTTTTTTATTTCAGACGGAAGAGGAAGCATGATGGCTTTCAAGATTTTGTCCATAAATATTTAGTGGTAACACCTTATTACCACTCTTACCGGGAGTTAAAAGACAATTATCCGGACTGTGATTATTATATCACTGGCAGCGATCAGGTATGGAACAATTATTATACCATGGACAAGTTTGACAAAGGTTATTTTTTAAGCTTTGTCGCGGAAAGCCACAAAAAAATAGCATACGGAGCCAGTATTGGCGGGGCAAGAGACGACACCTATATTAAAAAAATCATATCATTGACGAAAGATTTTAAGGCGGTATCGGTAAGGGAAAAAAGCCTGGAGGAACAGATGCACAGGCTGGGTGCCGCTCAGGTTGTTACCGTACTGGATCCCACATTACTGTTAACAAAAGAACAATGGCTGGGATTTATAAAACCGTCTGATATAAAGGAACCCTATATCCTGATGTATGGGTTGGAATATTCACAGGAACTGGACCGGGCAGTTGAATATTTGAGAGAAAAATACGGTTATAGTATTGTGGATATTTTTCCAGGGGTTACCAGATTAAAAAATATTAAATATGTGGATAAGTATTGTTCTCCGGAGGAATTTCTCAGATATATCAAAAATGCCAGTTATATCGTGACCAACTCGTTTCACGGAACGGTATTTTCCATTATTTTTGAAAAACGGTTTTTAACCATTCCAAGAGTTCATCAGGAAAGTCGTATGTACGATCTGTTAGATTCGCTGAAACTTTCGAACAACCTGTGGGATATGCGAAAAGAAACGTATACTTTTGATAAAGACGGAATTGATTACCTGGCTGTAAAAAATAGATTAAAGGAATTGCAGAAGTTGTCTTTTCAATTTTTAGAGGGGGCACTCAATGCTTAGTTTAAAAAATACGACAGGACAAAACATAAAAACAGATGCCTGGAGTTTTTTTACAGTCTGTTGGATGCTTACTTTGCTGTCTTCTTCCATCGGAAGATATATGAATTACAGCTATGCCATGACTCTGATTGCTTTTATTGTTTATATCATCAGAAGCCGTCAGATCAATTTTAACTATATTAATATTCTCTGGGGAATATTAATTGGAATTTTTCCGCTTTTCAATTATCTGATACATACCCCGGACTTTTTACTTATTGATATTCTTGGGTATGTTGTTTCCCTGTCAGGCATATTTGCAGTTAACGAACCGGCAAGAAGGTTTGACGGCATTATTTTATATATGAAACTCCGGGCGTTGATTGAAGCTTTTTTTGTGATACTGCAGCAATTTGTTTATCCGGTGTATGTTAAATTTGCCTGGCGTATTCTTGGAACATGGAATTATGATGCCGGGGGAATGGCACTGAGTATTTCGCTGTCAGCGTACATCATTGTTTTTGGGATAGGTGCATTTTTATTCTGCAAAAATGGAAAGAACTCTGTTGGTTATATGCTGTCTGTTATTTTTTGTTTTACTGCACTTGTGTTCACGGACAAAAGAACCATCATGTTAATTGCACTTGTATTATGTATGTTAGTTTATTTTATCAATTGTAATCAGAAGATAAGAATGCGACGTATTCTATTATTACCGATTTTAGTGATTTTACTTGCAGGATTTAGTATTTGGTTTTACAGAGCATATGGAAATGAAAATGCAATTGGCAGAATTATTGAAACTCTGATCAATATTTCGGAGCAAAAAGATATATCAAACAGCCGGAACGATATTCACGCTGTTGCGTGGAAATTGTGGGGAGAATCTGCATATACAAAGTTGTTTGGGATAGGATGGGGAGAGTTTAAGCAGAACTTTAACTTATTTAAAAATACATCTCAGGTGCACAATATATACTTACAATTACTTTGTGAGACAGGAATTACCGGCGTAGTTTGTTTTGTATCGGTTCAGTTAATCTGTCTGTTCTCTTCTGTGCATCTGTTCATACGATTTTTTAGGGAGAACAGCAGCAGAAGAGATCTGATCGGATTTTCAATTACAGGCCAGTTCGTTTTTGGGGTATATGGATTTACCGGAAATCCACTGTACGACAGCACCTGTTACCTGATGTACTTTATGATGATCACAATTTTAATCGTAGTCAGGCGGAGCTACAGACTGGAGAGAAGACAGCAATGAAAATGGAAAGAACAAAAAATTTTGTCAGAAGTACTTTTTACGGGGTTATTAATACACTTGTTATGATGCTGCTTCCTTTTGTAATCCGAACGGTAATGCTTTATATTCTGGGCGAAGAATATATTGGGTTAAATAGCCTGTTTACTTCAATTTTTAGTGTTTTAAACTTTGCGGAATTAGGATTTGGCGGAGCCATTGTCTATTATATGTACAAACCGATTGCTTCCGGTGATGAAGACACGATTTGTTCGTTATTAAATCTGTTCCGCAAATTTTATTATTTTGTTGGCGCAGCGATGCTGCTGCTGGGAATAGCGATTATGCCATTTATGGAACACCTGATTCATGGTGCCTGGCCCCGGGATATTAATATATACGTTTTGTATCTGGTATTCCTCTTTAATGCGGTTTTCGGCTATTTTTTCTGGGGATATAAAGCATGTTTACTGGCTGCACATCAAAGAAATGATGTGTCAAGTAAAATATCTCTATTTGTATACGTGGGGATATATCTGGTGCAGGCAGCTGTTTTGATTTTATTTAAGAATTATTACATCTATGTAATATTAACGCCTGTTTGTACTATTTTGATAAATGTAATCACAGCGGTTGCCGTCAGAAAAATGTATCCGCGGTATTTTTGCAGGGGAAAGGTATCGGCTGATATCAGGTCGGGGATGAAACAGAAGCTTTTAGGATTAATTTGTTATCGTTTAGGCGGTACTGCTTTGGTTTCGGTAGATAATATAGTGATTTCCAGTTTTTTGGGACTTCTGATTCTGGGTAAATTCAACAATTATTATTATATCCTGTTTGCAGTAGGAAGTATGCTGACCATATTTCATAATTCATTGACTGCAGGCGTGGGAAACAGCCTGGAAACAGAGTCTTTGCAAAAGAATTACCAGGATTATAAAATGTTGATCTTTATTAATCACTGGCTGTGCGGATGGTGTGCCATCTGCCTGCTCTGTCTGTATCAGAGTTTTATGTGGTTATGGGTGGGACAAGACCGGCTGTTTGGAATGGATACGGTGATTTTATGCGTTTTGTATTTCTATATCAGCTATGTCAGGAAGATTGTAACAGTATACAGAGATGCGGCAGGTGTCTGGTATGAAGATCGGTTCAGACCCCTGGTTACCGTAATTTTGAATTTGATTTTAGATGTTGTATTGGTAAATATATTTGGAATCAATGGGATTTTATTTTCCACAATCTTCATATCCCTGTTTATATCATATCCATGGGAGCTGAAGGTATTTTACAACATTGTTTTAAAAAGAAGTTCCATGGAGTACTATTGGGATTTATTGAAACAGCTGCTTATAACTGTGACAGCTGCCCTGTGTACTTACTTACTATGCCAATTGATTTCTACCCCGGGATCTGTAGTTTCATTCTTAGGGCAGGCGGGAATATGTCTGATCATACCAAATTTGCTGTATGTGATTGTATTCCGTAACAGACCGGAGTTTGGCAGAGTGACCGCTATTATGAAGAGAAAGCCATGGAAAAGACAGAAAGAGGAAGAAGAATATGAACATTGAACATATCTGGAAATGGACGGATAACCCGGTGATGGATTGGTCCGGAATTCCTTATGGTTTATTCGAAGCTATGAGAAAGCAGTCGGAAGCAGTCACAGACAGCGCTTACTGCCTGAAGAACAGGAGCAGGGAGCGGATTTTCCTGTCCCGTGCTGCGAACAAACTTTTAAGACATTCAGATTACCGGTTAGATGATATTGCCTGGGGAGAAAAATGCCTGAATGAAAACCTGAAGGTTATTCCCCAAAACCGTTATTTTATGTATCGGGAATATGATACGAAAGTAACCGAAAATACATATATCTATATCGATTTATCAGATGATTACCTTTACCGGCTGTACCAGGCGCAAAGCCCGATTTTAAAATATACTGCAATGCCGCCGAACACTTCCGCCGAAGTCATGAAAGTGAGAAGGGATAAGGCAGTGGAGTTCTATAAAAAATGTAAAGGGATTTTTACTATGGGACAATGGCTTGTGGACGACCTGGTCAGCAACACGGGAGTAGATCCGGGGAAAGTCCATGCAATCGGCGGGGGATGCAATGTGGATATTTCCAGCATTGACCGCTCAAGAAAGCAGTCCAATAAGATCTTGTTTGTAGGAAAAGAATTCCAGCGAAAAGGCGGAGAAGTGGTAATTGAGGCATTTCGGATATTAAAAAAGGAAAAGATGCCGGATGCAGAACTTTATATAGCAGGTCCTGAAACGTGGCCTTTGCCGGGAGAAATACCCGACGGAGTGAAGTATCTTGGATTGATGAGGCCTGAAAAGCTGGCGGAATATTATAATCTTTGTGATATTTTTGTTATGCCATCACGGTCAGAACCTTTTGGTATCGTTTTCGCAGAAGCATTAATCTTTGGGCTTCCCTGCATAGCCCGAAATGCATTTTCTATGAAAGAAATTATTACAGAGGGGAAAAACGGGTATCTCATTGATGAGGAGAATCCCCTGGAGCTGGCTGGTAAAATGTACCGGCTGTTAAATAATGCAGAAATCAAAAATTACGTGACCAGTCATCAGGAAGAGTACATAAAGAAATATTCCTGGGATACCATTGCCGGGATTGTATTAGAAACCATTGAAAACGACAGGTGATCAGCAGACAGGAAAATATCAAAAAGAATAATACAATAGAAGAAGTACAAATCTGAAAATTACTGAAATACGGAGGAACCGGTTATGAGAATTACCGTCATTGGGACAGGGTATGTGGGACTGGTAACAGGGGCATGTCTGTCTGAAATGGGAAATGAAGTAGTATGCGTGGATACCAATGCAGTTAAAATTAAAAACCTGCAAAATGGAACCATTCCAATATATGAACCTGGATTAGAAGAAATTGTAGTCCGGAATTTAGAACTGGGGCACCTTAGTTTTACAACATCGCTGCAGGAAGCAATTCAAAAATCTAAAATCTGTTTTATTGCAGTTGGAACACCTATGGGTGAAGATGGAAGTGCAGATTTGCAATACGTGCTTTCCGTGGCGGCATCCATTGGAAAATATATGGAGAACCACGTCTTTGTTATAGATAAATCTACAGTTCCGGTGGGAACGGCAGGAAAGGTACGGAAAAAAATCCAGGAAGAATTGGATAAACGATGTCTGGAATTGACATTTGATGTAATCTCCAATCCTGAATTTTTAAAAGAAGGTAATGCCATAGCAGATACCATGCGCCCGGACAGAATCGTTATAGGTGCAGATAATGAACATGCCTTTTCCATGATGAAAGAACTTTACAAGCATTATGTACTGAACACCAATAATTTTATCTGTATGGATATTGCCAGTGCAGAGATGACGAAATATGCAGCCAATTCCATGCTGGCGGCTAAAATAAGCTTTATGAACGAAATGGCTAATATCTGTGAACTGGTGGGTGCGGATGTGAATCATGTCAGGCTTGGGATCGGCAGTGATTCCAGGATCGGCTACAGTTTCATTTATCCCGGCTGCGGCTATGGCGGCTCCTGTTTTCCAAAGGATGTGCAGGCATTGATCCGCACAGCAGAAGAGTCCGGATATCAGGCATCCCTTTTAAAATCGGTAGAAGAGGTCAATTTTATGCAGAAAAAAGTCCTGGTACAGAAAGTGGCAGATTATTTTGGTGAAGATCTGAGTGATAAATGTTTCGGTGTATGGGGGCTGTCTTTTAAACCGGAGACAGATGATATGCGGGAAGCGGCATCCATTACCATTATTTCGGAACTGACAAAAAGAGGTGCGAAGATTAAGGCTTATGATCCAAAGGCGGAAAACGAAGCCCGAACCTTTTATCTGAAAGATAACTCCCATGTGGAATATGTGAAAAGCAAATACTCTGCACTAGTGGATGTGGATGCCATGCTGCTGATAACCGAGTGGAAAGAATTCCGCTCACCTGATTTTCAGGAGATGCTGAAGAGAATGAAAACTCCGGTTATTTTCGATGGCAGAAATCAGTATGAGAAGAAAGCGGTGGAAGAGCTTGGATTTACATATTATCAGATTGGGGTGGGGAAAAATTGATTTCATTTCTGTGGATTAAAGGAGCTATGGATTATGGAACAGTGTCTTTTTAGTATTATAATTCCGTGCTATAACGTGAGCGCCTATTTAAATGTATGCCTGGACAGTATTATCGAAAATCGATTCCGTAATTATGAAATAATATTGGTTAACGATGGATCGGATGATGACACTTCTGCTATATGTAAAGATTACGCGACAAGAGACAGGAGAATTATATATATAGAAAAAGAAAACGGTGGTGTCTCATCAGCACGAAATAAAGGCTTGGACCAAGCCAGGGGAAAATACATTTTATTTGCAGATCCTGATGACGAAATAGATAAAGATGCACTTAAGATATTATCATCCTTAATTGAACAAAAGGAGTCAGACCTTGTCTCATTTGGATATTATGCTGTATTTCCAGATGGGATAACAGAAAGTGTATTGCCAAAAGATAAGTATGAATACAATTCCAATAAATTGATAATGAAAAATTATTTTCCACGGTTAATTGGAATATCAAAACTAAGTATCAGCAGGTGGAATGGTAAAGGAGACATTGATCCGAAAAGAGAAAAAGGTATGGTCTGGAAGCATTTATTTCGAAAGGATATTATTGACAGACATCATATTCGTTTTGATGAAAAAATTATTCTGAATGAAGATTCAATGTTTATCTGTGAGTTTTGCATCCATGCCCGTTCCATGTGTTCTATTCATAAAGAGCTCTATTATTACTATATCAGAAATAGCGGTGCGCTTCTGAGAACTTTACAGGGAAGTAATTTACTGCAAAACAAAATAGCTCTGTCAGAAGCGAGAGAACGGATCCGGTCTGAGGTTATGGCTGAGATGTGCGTAGATATATTTGAATTATATTCCGGATCTAATGTTTTATCTATTATAGAATTGATGAATAATATTACAGAAAAAGAAAAGATAAAGAAGTCATATTATCTTTTAAATAAATATTTATCATTGCCATGTGTGGAAGAGGCAATTAAAAATCTGACAGTGCATGGTGGAGGATACAAATTAAAAATTATATTGATTTTATTGAAATGCAATATGAGTTTAGGAGTACTTTTCATCATTTATCTGTTAAAAAAAGTTGGAATTAACATTAATAAGTTTTATTGAAAGAAGGATAAAAATTGAAGAACAGAATTTTAGTAACAGGAGGAGCAGGATTTTTAGGTTCTCATTTATGTGAACGTCTGGTAAATGAGGGGCATGAAGTAATCTGTGTAGATAATTTATTTACAGGAAGCAAAAGAAATATAGAGCATCTGTTTGATAAGAAGAATTTTGAATTTTTACGTCATGATATTGTGAATCCCCTGTATGCAGAGGTAGATATGATTTACAACCTGGCATGTCCTGCCAGTCCGATTCACTATCAGTATAATCCGATAAAAACAACCAAAGCAAGTGTACTGGGTGCCATGAATATGCTGGGACTGGCAAAAAGAGTACATGCAAGAATACTGCAGGCAAGTACCAGTGAGGTATATGGCGATCCGGAGATTCATCCACAGCCGGAAAGCTACCGGGGCTGTGTGAATACCATCGGAATCCGTTCCTGCTATGATGAGGGAAAACGTGTGGCGGAAACGTTATTTTTTGACTATCACAGACAGCATAACGTAGATATAAAGGTTATGAGAATCTTTAATACATATGGACCCAGGATGCATCCTAATGATGGAAGAGTCGTATCAAATTTTATAGTTCAGGCGCTGAAAGATGAGGATATCACCATTTATGGAGATGGAAGCCAGACAAGAAGTTTCTGCTATGCAGATGATTTAATTGAAGGAATGGTGAGGCTTATGAATTCCCACGAAGGATTTACGGGTCCTGTAAATATCGGGAATCCGGGTGAATTTACGATTAAAAGCCTTGCGGAACTTGTGATTGAACTGACTGGAAGTAAATCGAAACTGGTATTTCACCCACTGCCTTCCGATGATCCGATGCAGAGAAAACCAGTGATTGAACTGGCGAGAAAAGAACTGGGATGGGAACCGGGTATCTGCTTAAGAGAAGGACTGGAAAAAACGATCCAGTATTTTTCGGATTTGTCATGGAGGTAAAACAGATATGCAAACAATTCCTAAGATACTGCATTACTGCTGGTTTGGTAAAGGAGAAAAAAGTAAGTTAATACAATTTTGCATAAGTACCTGGGAAAAAATGCTCCCGGAATACCAAATCATAGAGTGGAATGAAAACAATTTTGAGATACACCTTGCACCTGCGTATGTAAAGCAGGCTTATGAATGCAATAAATACGCTTTTGTGAGCGATTATGTAAGAGTTCAGGTGTTGTGTAATTATGGCGGTATCTATCTGGATACGGATGTTGAAGTAGTAAAATCCCTCAATGATATTTTAGACAATGAAACTTTTGTATCCGGATTTGTGACAGAAACTTTGTTAACGGCAGCATTCATTGCATCGGTTCCGCACCATCCATTTTTAGCAGAGTTTTTAAGAACTTATCATACCCGCAATTTTCAGTCAGAGGATGGAACGATGGACATAACACCCATCAATGATCATTTGACTATGCTGGCAAAGAAGTATGGTTTACAGACCAATGATACCTTACAGATTATACATTCCGATATGAAGATTTATCCGGTTGAGTATTTTACTGGTTATGACATGGATAATTCACATATCAGGAAAACTGAAAATACATATATGATTCATCACATGATGGGGACCTGGCTTGAAAAAAAATTATCGGATACGATCAAAATGGCATTAAAGAAAATGCTTCTGAAAATAATGGGACATGATAGATTCGACAGGTGGAATAACGGACGTAAAAGGAGATAAACCCAGATGAGAATCTTATACTATTCTTTTTCCTGTGAACCCAATGCAGGGAGTGATGAGGGGCTTGGATGGCTCTGGCCATTTTATATGAGAACTGACCATGAGGTATATGTGGTGACACGAAAAGACAGGGAACCACAGATTGAAAGATACTTATCAGAGCATAACATAACCAATATGCATTTCTTCTATTGTGATATACCGAATTGGATGAATTTCTATTATAAAACAGGAAAAGGGTTTCTGGTATACCAGAAATTATGGCAGTATCCGGCATATAGTATGATAAAAAAGCTGCATAAGATATATCAGTTTGATCTTATTCATCATGTTTCTACCAGCGATTTTCGTTTAATAGGATTTCTGTACAAGATAAATACCCGCTATCTGCTGGGACCTATCGGCGGTGCACAGCAAACGCCGAAGCCGCTTAAATATTATACCAGGCATAACAGGGCAGAAGAAGATATTCGATCATTGATTAATAAAATAACGATTCGCAATCCCAGATACAAAAGAGCCATTAATAAAGCAGATTCTATTTTTTTTACCAACCGGGAAACGTATGATTTTTTGCTGCCGCATATTAAAAATAAGCAAAAATGCTATTTGCTTCTGGATGTGGCAATTGAAAAAGAAAAGGTTCTAATGACTGATAGAATAGCAAGATTATCGAATCAGCCAGAAAAAATAATGACCTTTATATGGTCAGGCCGTATGGTGTTTCGAAAAGGTCTTTCGCTATTAATAGATGCCTTATCGATTGTGGATTCTGAGTTGAAGTATCAGGTGATTTTGTGCGGTGATGGCCCGGAGTCAGACTATTTAAAAGAATCCTGTAATAAAAAGAATTTAAATAAAAAAGTGATTTTTACTGGAAAATTATCATATGAAAACATGCAAAAGTATTACGATAAAGCAGATCTTTTTATATTTCCAAGTCTGAGGGAAACTACAGGAACTGTATTAGTAGAAGCTTTTTCTCATGGATTACCGGTAATTACATTAAATCAAGGTGGGGCGGCCCTGATGGTTACCGACCAGGAAGGATTTTTAATATCTGGGAATAGCCGTGAAGAATACATAATGAAGCTTGCAGAAATAATGGAAGAATGTATTAGAAAGCCGGAACTGGTAAGGGAAAAGGGATTAGCAGCGTATAAGAAAGTACTTGATAATTATACATGGGATAAAAAGATATCATTTATGAATGAAATCTATAAAAAACAATAAAGATATATTTTCACAAGAGGAGTCAGGGTATATAAAAATGCAAGATGAAAAAAGCAGAATATCAAAGAGCATAAGTGTAGTATTGGCTACTTATAATGGTGAGCGATTTATTGTTGAACAATTGGAATCATTAAGGAATCAGACATTACAGGTAGATGAAGTACTGATATCAGATGATGCGTCTGCCGATAATACAGTTGAACTTATAAAAGAATTTATCCGGCAACATTCTTTACATAATTGGCGGATATCAGTAAACAGGCCCAACAAGGGGTATGTTCGGAATTTTATGGATACGATAGAAATGGCGTCCGGAAAATATATATTTCTTTGCGATCAGGATGATATATGGGTAAATACAAAAGTTGAGATCATGGCCGGGGTGATGCAGGAAAACAAAGAAATAAACGTACTTTTAGCAGAATGTGCAAACTTTTCCGGGAAATATAATTCTGACGAGGCAATATTTTATCAGAGCTGTAATCCCAAAGATTATGATCTTAGGGTCCGGTATATACCTTATTCTAGAACTAACCATATTTTAAAGGGTTTGGGCTGCTGTATGTGTTTTAAAAAGGATTTTTTCAATGAGATCAAAGAGTACGGAGTTTTTGAGATAGGACATGACTTATATTTATGGGGATTTGCAAATTTTATGGATAGTACTTATAAAATAAATTTTTGCTCTATTTATCGCAGATGCCATGATACGAATACATCCTGGCATGAAGTGAAGACTTTGGAAAAGCGGGTGAAATCATGCGCACAATGGAAATTATATTATGAAAGCATTTTAAATCTGCTTCTTTCGGAAAAAGAAGAAAGTAAATCTGCAGGCGAGAAGAAAAGATATTTAAAAAAGGCAATTCAATGCAATGATTTGCGTTATCAATTTCTTACGAAGAAAAATATATTTATATGGCTTTACTATATGCTTTTTTTTCAGAAATACAACAATAATTATAAAGTAGGTTTTTTAGATCTTTACCTTGCTGTAAAAAAGAAGTGGGGTAAATTGTAAATGAAAAACCAAAATCAAACCAACTATTTTTTAAATTACCTAAAAGGCCTTGCCTGTATGGGAATTGTATTAATCCATTGCCGCTTTCCTTCGGTTCCCGGTGCGGTAATATCTGCTTTTGCAAGAACCGGTATTCCTTTCTTTTTTATGCTGAGCGGGTATTATACATTCTTTGCAGATAAGGAAACAACCCTTGTGGTCACCGGGCGAAGGATAAAGAAAACATTACAGTTACTGGTGGCGGTCATGATCTGCTATATCGGCTGGCGCTTTCTGCCGAAATTATTAAGCGGCGGCATAGCAGAAGCGATGGAATGGCTGAGCCTGGCAATCTTTCAGAGTCAGAATATATTTGATTTTCTGCTGTTTAATGTAACCGATTCGATCAATGGAGTACTGTGGTATATTCCCGCAGCGTTATATGTTTATCTGTTGTTTGGGATTCTGGTAAAGATATTTGGAAAACGGTACTTTGTTCTTTATTTAACCGCAAGTATTTTACTGATTGGGAATCTGGTACTTTGTGAACTGGGAACCGTATTGGGTTTTGGTATCCACTTGAAATGGTACCGGAATTTTCTGCTTACAGGTTATCCGTTTTTTATGCTGGGACATTATCTTCATAACAAAGAAAAAGATATTCAGTTGATAAAAAATAAAAATATTCCCCTCTTAATTTCAGTGTTGGGAACGGTAATGATTATAAT
Source organism: Robinsoniella sp. RHS (assembly GCF_001029355.1). Classification (NCBI taxonomy): domain Bacteria; kingdom Bacillati; phylum Bacillota; class Clostridia; order Lachnospirales; family Lachnospiraceae; genus Robinsoniella; species Robinsoniella sp. RHS. The sequence goes on along the minus strand of NZ_JNGB01000013.1, from coordinate 224,621 downwards.
GGAAAGCCGGTTCGTGGGCAATGCATTGTTATATACCGGAAATGTAGTGTTTATTACCGGACTTTACCTTTATGCAATACAAAACGGGAACAGCAAAAAAGGAACGTTAATAGAACAGATTGGTTCTAATCTATATTTGTATATTTATATTAGTCAGGTTGCTGTCATTGAAGTGGTGGGAAAGTTCTGGGAACGGATACCGTTTTTTGCAGGAGATTTGGGTCTGTATGTGAAACCGGTTCTGGTGCTTGGACTTGTAATCCTTTTTTCAGCCTTCTTACATTTTGCACAGTTGAAAAATCCATATAAAAAAATGAAAGGATAGGAGGTATCTTCCGTGACAGATATCCATGCACATATTTTACCCGGTCTTGATGACGGACCTGAGACAGTGGAAGAGAGTATCGATATGATATATACGGCTTATGAAAATGGCACAGACAGGATCTTCGCAGCCAGCCATGGAAACTGTTATCCTTATTCCACGGTAGATTATTATGAGGTTCTGGAATATCTGCGAAAGAAACTGAAGGGTTATCAGATTCCGGTAGAAATATTACCGGGAATGGAGTTGTATTTCGATGATCACTTATGTGAGAAGCTGGACCGCAAAGAAGTGATCACGATGAATCACGGCAGTTATGTTCTCTTAGAGTTTGATTTCCGGGAACGACCGCAGCAGGTTAACCAGGCAATTTGTCAGATACAGGCAATAGGGTACCGGGTTATTCTGGCACACCCGGAACGGTATTATTTTATGCAGGATAATCCGGAATTTATTTATGAATTAATAAAGCAGGATTGTGCAATGCAGATTAACAAAGGAAGTCTCTTTGGAGAGTTTGGGACATATGCAGCGAGGCTGGCATATGCAATGCTCCGCTCCAATCTGGTACAATTGGTGGCTTCCGATGCACACGGTTATGCCGGGAGAACTATTTCCATGGATAGAATCCGGAGGTTCTTGATAAAAGAATTTTCTGTGGAATACGCAGAATTACTTTTGGAAAAAAATCCGGACCGCATTATTAATAATGAAGAGATACAAACCTTACAGCCGCATCATTTAACGTTTATATAGTACAGAAAGAGGAGATTCATATTATGAAATGGATTAAAAGATTCATTATATTGGCTTTTATCATTTCTCTGGGTTTTGGTGTATATGAGGTATATCAGATGCAGAAGAAGCGGGATGTGACCGGTCCGGATCTTATTTGTGAAAATGAGGAAATATCAGCTTCCATTGAGGCGGGGAATGAAGAACTAATGAAAGGGATAAAAGCCATCGATGAACAGGATGGAGATGTTACGGATTCATTGCTGATTGAGAGTATTGAAAAAAATCAATCAGGTGCTGATAACGAATTTATGATTTCTTATGCGGCATTTGACCATTCCAATAATATTGGAGCTGTAACGAGAAAACTGCATTATACAGATTATCACAGCCCAAGGTTTTCCATCACCAGTCCCCTTCGTTTTTCTAAAAATGAAGACATATCTCTGATTCAGTATGTAAAAGCAGATGACTGTCTGGATGGTGATATCAGTCCGTTCATCAAAATTGAAGGAGAAGATAAATTTGATGAAGATCCTAAAGCGGGAATCTATGACTGCACACTTCAGGTGACTAACAGCGTAGGGGATACCGCCGCCTTGCCTGTAAAAGTGGAAATCTATGATGACAGTTATGAGGAAAGAAACTTTGTTCCTAAGATTATGTTAAAGCAATATGTCATTTATCTTTCAAAAGGTGATGCTTTTGAGCCAACGGATTATCTGGATTATGTATATGACCAGATGACCCTGAGTATCGATTTTGGTCCTATGGTAAGCATGAAAGTGAACGGGAAAAAGAAAGAAGTCACAGAAGCAGAAGCAAAAGAGAAGTCCGGAAAATGGATTAACATTTCCCGAATAAAATACGCATCCAATGTTGATACCGGAAAAAAGGGTAATTACTCTGTCGTATATACTTATACCACAGACAGCCAGGAGTATACCTGCAATGCGGAGCTTCTGGTGGTAGTAGAATAGGAGGAAATTATGGATTATGACAATCGTCAGGAGGAAATAAAGGATTCCGGAATCGATTATATATCGATAGGACGGACATTGCTGAAAAATATTCCGTACATACTGATGCTGGCATTTACCTTTGGAATTTGTTTTTTCGGAATCTGGAACCGGATCAGACCGGACGTGTATGTATCCAAAATGAACATGGTTGTAATATCCAGAGATAATACACTCAGTTCCTTAGGGGATTATAACATAAACAATGTGGTGGGAAGATGTGTCAGCTCCCTGAACAGTGATGTTTTGGGCAGCCGTGTCCGGGAAGAGCTTGACTGCAGCAAACTTCCAGGAACGATACAGGCAAAGAGTGTAGAGGGCTCCAACATGATTCTGCTGGAAACCAGGGCTTTATCAGCAGAGGCTTCCTTTCGGATGATGTCTGCTGCTTTAAAGAATTATGCTAAGGTATCCTCCTATCTGACAGGCGGATACCTGATGGAGAAAACCGGTGCGCCCCTGGCAGCGAAGATTACCCGTGAGTCTAATAATGCCATGGCAATTTCCATAACCATTTTTATATTTGTGATCTTAATGGAAATAAGTATGATAGGCATTGCCAATATATTCAGCGGGAGAATTCAGAACGCCACGCAGGCAAAGAAGCTGATAGACGCTGACTATCTGGGTGAAATACACTTTGAAAATAAATACGCAAAAAAGAGTATCTTACTTTCCAATCCTACGGTCAGCTTTACTTATTCTGAAGAAATGAGTAAAACGGTAACGATGCTGCTGCGTAAGCTGGAAAAAAGCCGGGATAAAACTTTCATGGTAACCAGTGTTATGGAAAATGAAGGAAAATCTACAATTGCTGCAAACCTTGCACTAAAACTGGCATCCAGAGGGAAAAAAGTACTTCTGATTGATGTAGATATGAAGAAACCTGCATTGTATCGTATCTTAGACCGGGAGATTCCGGAGGGAAGGGATATTGTCTCGTATCTGGAGGGCAAAGCATCCTATGAAGACGTTATTTTCCGGGAAAAAAATGATCTGGTTAACTATTGTTTTTCCACAAAAACCATGATCGAAAGCGATATCCTCTTAACAAATGAAAAAGCAAAAGAATTGTTAAAAAGAGCAGAAGAAGAGATGGACTACATTATACTGGATGTCCCTCCAGCCGGAATCATCAGAGATGTGGAAGTTCTGGCTTCTATCATTCCACAGACAATTTTAGTGATCAGGCAGAATATGGCAAAGGCCAGAAATATCAATGACATCATTGATCTGTTAGAACGGGGAGGGACGGAAGTTACCGGGTTTGTGTTAAATGCGGTTTGTTCCAGAGTTGTCGGCAGGGCAGGAGCGAAGGCATATGGATATAAGAAATATTATGGAAGATATGACAGAGGTCCGGCGAATAACCATGACGTGAAGGTGAGGAATTAACATGCAGCTATACAATGATAAAATAGACATCATTTATGATGACGATAAAATTCTGGACGTGAGAAATTTTATTGATAATATGTGGAATGGCTTGAAGCGTTGGAAAATTCTGCTTCTGCTTGTCTTTCTCATGACTACAGGCGGAATAGTTGCAGTTAAATCCTGGAATTATACCCTGCTTTATCAGGCAAAACTGACATACGTGGTGACGAAAACAGGAGATGCAGCAACAGATGTGGTGATCACAGGGCGGCTGAGTGCATCGTTTCCGGATATTCTGGCAAATACCGGTTTGTCCTCTGATATAAAACAGAAGGTGCAGATTAAGGAAGAAAAGCTGCCCGGGAGCATCCGCATGTATAATACCAGTTCCTCTAATATGCTAAATGTAATGATAACTTCTGCGGATTATAACCAGGCAAATGCAATGATGGAAGCTTTCCAGGAAACTTATCCGGTATATGCATCCAAAAATGTTGGAACGGTAGAGTTAAATGTAATCGATTACACTCTGGCAACAGAGAACCCAGTGAATCCATATCCACAGTTAAAGTACATCCTTATGGGTATTCTGTCCGGAGGCTGTTGTGTATTTGTTCTTCTGGTATGCTATGCCCTCACAAGAAAAACAATCCGCAGAGAGACGGATATGAAAAAAATTGTGAATCTGGACTGCCTGGCGTACATTCCAAAAGTGAAGGAGAAGAAGCGGACCAATAAAGAAGTACGCCATATCTTAATTTCGGACAAGAAGGTTTCCTATGATTTCCGCCAGGCCATAAGGTCCATACAGTCCAGAACTGCAAAACACCTGAAAGAAGAGAATGCCAAAATCCTGATGATCACCAGTTCACTGCCAAGTGAAGGCAAGACAACATTTGCGGTGAATCTGGCTCAGGCTATGGCAGATGAAGGAAAAAGAGTGGTTCTGGTTGACTGTGATCTGAGGCATCCTTCCATCGGCACGATGCTGGGAATAGAGAGCAGTGGAGAAGGCTTGCAGGATGTTATAGAAAATAAATTGGAATTAGAGAAGGCAGTTAAAAAGTACAGGGATCATATTATGGTTTTGTGTGCCGGAAAAGCAAGGGAAGATACTGCAAATGTTCTTTCCAATCCCCGTTTTCAGGAAATTCTGGATTCTTTGGGCAGTGAATATGATTATGTGGTCATAGATACGCCGCCGGTTTCTTTTTTTACAGATGCATCTATGATATCCGAGTATGCAGATGCCGGAATATATCTGGTGAGACAGGATTATGTGGAAGCAAGGTACGTGCGGGAAGGCATGGAAATGCTTGCAAATTCAGAACTTAAGCTGGTGGGTTACGTTTTAAACTATGTGGAAGCAGGATTCCTAAAGTACGGATATCACAACTATTATTATGGAAAGTCTTACCGTTATTACAAACAAAAAGTATCGGATGGGGAAAATTAAAGATACAGATCGGATTTAGAATACAGATGCAAAGGAGGATGTTATGAAAGCGATCATTAATTTCGGTAAAGTGTTGGAAACCATGTCAGCAGAATTAGAAAAAGTTCCCTTTTCCTTTCTGATTATGGTGTTGTCAGCTGTTTTATTGTGTATTGCGGTTTATTTTACCGCAGCGCACCTGCATATCACCGATACTGCTAAGATAAAGGTTCGGAATATCTCCGTAATCAGTATGCTGCTTCTGTATCTAGGGATCATACTCAGCATTACACTTTTTACAAGAGTACCGATGAAAGAAGCGAAAGTGAATCTGATTTTATTTGATGAAATATTTCGTGCCGGATATCCCAACAGGGCGATCGTCCGGATATTTGGTAATATCCTTCTTTTTGTACCGGTGGGAGTTTTTATACAGTTAATCCGATCCGACGGAAAGAAGAAATATTTTTTACTCCTGGTGATTCCTCTTTGCAGTCTTTTTATTGAGACTATTCAGTTCCAAACCAGGACAGGTGTATTTGATATAGATGACCTTGTTTGCAACACCTTAGGGGGATTCCTTGGATTTGGTTTGGCGATGTTCTACCGTTATGTATTTTCAAAAGGCAGAAAATTTAAAATATTAATCAGGATTGTGCTTGTCTGCTTTACTTTATGCGTGTTTACGGGGATGGGCGGGTTTGGAGTCTATCATACGTACCGGGTTATGGGGAAGAACAGCCTGCTGCAAAAGAACACACTGAGCAAGGCACCCACACTGGAAAAAGAAAGTGAGGATGCCAAAGGTAAGCAAGATGGTAAAAATGAAGAGCAAGCGTATGATCCGTCCTTATACTACCATGATGGAAAAGCATATCGTTACCAGGAAAACGTAATCAACATTTTATGTATGGGTATCGATAAGCGCACTCAGGAAATAGAAACCATACCGGGAATATCCGGGAAAGGTGGACAGGCGGATGCTGTTTTTCTCCTTTCCCTGAATCCGGATACCCGAAAAATGAAAATATTTGGTATTTCGAGAGATACCATGACTGCAATTAAAAATTATGATTACGAAGGAAATTATCTTGGTGAAGAAAAGAATCATCTGGCCCTTGCCTATGCATATGGGGATGGTTCTGAAAAATCCTGTGAAATGATGAAGGAAGCTGTTTCAAAATTAATGTATAACCTCCCGATTCATGGATACGCTGCGATTAATCTGGAAGCTGTTTCAAAATTAAATGATGCGGTAGGCGGCGTTACGGTAACCATACCGGAAGATATGGAATATGATGACCCGGCATTTCAAAAGGGGGCGAAAATCACCCTGACCGGAGAACAGGCTATGAAATTTATCCAAAGAAGAGATATTACTAAAAGCGGCGGCAATGGAATGCGTATGCAGAGGCAGAAAACATATATATTGTCATTTTTAAATGCAGCAAAAGGAACGATCAGAAAAGACCCGTCTTTGCCGGTTAAGCTTTATCAGGAGCTGTCTAAAAATATGGTGACAAACCTTGGGCTTGATCATGCAGTTTACCTGGCAACCCTGATGCTGGATACAAATTTCAGCGGGGACGACATTCAGATGCTTCCCGGTAAAACAGAAAAAGGAACTTATTATGAAGAATTTCATATAGACCAGGATCAGTTATATGATGTAATACTCGATAATTTTTACGCGGAGGCAGAAACCGAAACAAAGAACAGCGGCGGTGATGGAAGTTGAATAAGAAGAAAAGGGCAGGTTTAAAGTGGCTCATTGTGGGAATTGCAGCATTTTTACTGGCAGGGTTATGTATTGGTTTTGCGGTAAACAGACAAATGCAGAAGCTGGCTGCTGCGAAACTCTATGAGTATGCTGCGGTAACGGAAAATGATGCAGAAGAAGAAGGGACTAAAAACCAGGACGAGAAGGATTCGGTAAACAAAGACAATAAACCAAAAGAAACAGATTCGAAGTCTCCCTCATCCACCGATACAACAACAGATCAGCCAACGGACCTACCGGTAAATATTGTGAAGATACAAAAAGAAATGCCGGATGTCTATGCGTGGATAGAGATACCGGGTACAAAGGTAAATTATCCGGTTGTCCAGCGAAAAGATGACAATAGCTATTATCTGGACAAGACACCGGACGGCAGTGCCAATATAGAAGGATCTATTTTCAGTGAAGATTATAATAGCAAAGATTTTATGGACCCTGTAACAGTTTTATACGGACATAACATGAAAAACGGAGATATGTTTGGGGAGTTACGCCTTTTTGAGGATAAAAGTTTTTTCGATGCCAACCGGGAGATTTATATTTATATGAAAGATAAGAAACTGACTTACCGGATATTTGCAGCAGTGTTATTTGACAACCGGCATATTATGAAAAGTTATGATTTTTCAGGCGATGAGTCCTTCTTTCCCTTTCTAAAAGAAATCATGAATATCCGTGATATGAGAAGCAATACTGACGAGAATACTGCACTCCTTCCAACCGATAAAATTCTTACGTTATCAACCTGCCACGGGATGGGAAGTAATTACAGATTTCTGGTCCTTGGGGTAATGCAAAATGATTAGAATATTCGCTGCAGCAGCTGCAGCTGCTGCACGGATACGAAAGGATGTAGAGATGAAAAGAACAGTCAAAACCCTGGCAGCCTGGATATCTGCCATAATAATTTCCTTTTGCTTCGTCAATTTATTTATATTCATCTATTTTCATCAGCCCGGGTGGATCAGCAGATCGGAATCAGCTACCAGTGCAATTTGGAATCCCGGTTCCTTTTATTCCAATGCTTTGGAAGGCTTTGGAATCGGAAAAGTGGATGAGAATGGGTATATCAACCAGTATCCGATTGCCAGGGACAACTATATTCTGGTGATGGGATCTTCCCATACACAGGGAAAGGAAGTTCCAATAGGTGAAAGATATACCGATCTGGTGAACGGGAAGATTACAGGAGAGCCCAGGGAATATATCTATAATATCGGCACGGACGGACATTATATGCCGGATCTTTTAAGACATTTTTCGGCGGCAGTGAAAGAGTTTCCGAATGCCAGAGGGGTTGTACTGGAAGTCTTTAATACCAATTGTGACATTCAGACTTTAGAAAAATGTCTGGATCAGATTCCATATAATAAGGAAGAAAACGGACCCGCTATCGCGGAAAATATATCCGGAATGCAAAAGCTGGCGATTACAGTAAAAGAAAATATGCCGCTGCTGAATTTATTACAGCAAAAACAATTTGCAGATTTTAAATTTGATTTCAGCGGGGCATTTGGTATTCATCAACAGGAGCAGGAAACGGAGACGCAGGATAAAATAAGTAACGTTTACCGCTATAAAGAAATATTGGATCAGATATTTACGAAGATGAAAGAGGAATATCAGGGTAAGATATTCATTCTATACCATCCCATAGTAAAAATAAGCGGTGACCATATGGAAGTAACCTGCGATGATACTTACCAATATTTTCAGCAGGTCTGCAAAAAACAGGATATTCAGATCATCGATACCGGGAATGCATTTTTGGAAAGCTATGAGAAGGAGTATTGCGTTCCCTATGGTTTTAACAACACTTCGATGGGTGAAGGGCACCTGAACAGGACAGGGCATCGGATTCTTGCAAAAGAACTATACAATGCTTTGAGTCAAGCAAATCTGATTTCTTGTGAGGATAATTAACTATGGGATTTATATCAATTCAGTTTTTGATTTTATTTAGTGTAACCATCATTTTGTTAATGATTACGCATGAAAAGAGACAGCATAACAAAATTCTGCTGGCCAGCAGTTACATATTTTATTCCTATCTGGATGTGAGATTTTTAATTTTACTAATCCTGCAGACCTATGTGACTTATATTGCAGGGAAAAATATAGCCAGGGAAAATAAGAATCCTGCAAAAAGGAAAACAACTCTATTTATATATATTGCTTTTATGTTAATTATTTTGGGATTTTTTAAATATTATCATTTTTTTACAGAATCATTCCTGTCTTTATTTCAGATAAAAAGCAATGTACAGCTATGGAAAATAGCAATGCCACTTGGGATTTCCTTTTACACATTTCAGGCAATCAGCTATGTGGCGGATATCTATAAAGAGGAATTAAAGCCGGCAGATTTCATATCCGTGGCACTGTTAACAGGTTTTTTCCCCAAGATCTCAACGGGACCGATTGTGAAGAACAAACAGTTTCTTCAGCAGATCAATGAAAAAAGGCAGATTACAAAAGCAAATGCAGAGGCAGGGATACAGATTGTACTTTTCGGAATATTTAAAAAGTTTGTGATAGCGGACCGGTTGTCTGTATGTGTGGATGCAGTCTTTCAGGCTCCGGCGGCCTACAGTGCGCTTTCTATTATATTTGCGGTAATCTCTTATTCCATTCAGATATATTGTGATTTTTCCGGTTATTCCGATATGGCTATCGGAATTGCTAAGATATTGGGATTTGAGATCCCGCCCAATTTTAATATTCCATACATATCGAAAAATTTATCAGAGTTTTGGAAGCGCTGGCATATCAGCCTGTCTTCCTGGCTTATGCAGTATCTGTATATTCCGCTGGGCGGAAACAGGAAAGGAAGAGGGCGGACTTATTTAAATCTGGTGATAACCATGACTTTGGGTGGGCTTTGGCATGGAGCTAACTGGACCTATATTGTATGGGGGCTGCTCAATGGATTTGCTTTGGTTCTTCATAAAAACTATTTAACCTTTAGGAAGAAGCATCCTGTCAGAGTTGAAAATAAGGCGATGCAGGGGGTGGGTGCTTTCGTATCCTGGCTGCTTACCTATGCTTTTGTCTGCGTCTGCTGGATATTTTTCCGGGCAGACTCAGTGGAACAGGCAGTCCTCATATTGGGCAGGATTTTCTGCTGGAAACCGGGGATAGATTATATTTACATATATACGATTATATTTGCCCTGATAATGATTATTGCAACACTGATTGCTAAATTCAAAAATCAGGGAAATGGATTTTACAAACTGCTTCCTATGGACAAGTTTTCATCAAAGGTACTCATATGTATTTTAATTTGGATCCTATTAAGCTTATTTTATCCCGGAAATACAGCATTTATTTATTCCCAGTATTAAATTAGTAAGGCCATTGGGTTATCTGCCTGTCATAGAAAGTAAAACATTTATATCTGTGGCAGTTTTAGATAAATAGAAAGCGTTAAAAAACGCTTCAGGAGAGGAGGAGTGAAATATATTGTGCACATCGACAGAAAAAACTTAAGAAAAGAATTAAAAATACTTTTATTGAAAAGGAGGATTTGGCTATGAAACAAAAAATGGCAGTCATTTTAGTTGTCTGCATGCTGCTGATGACTGGAATGCAGGTAAATGCCAGCGGCATAATTCACAGTGTCTCAACAGGTATCGGGGGCATTGTAAGCGCCAGCTCCGACAGAGGAACCGTAAGCTTGTCAGATAAGTTTGATGATCCGGAAATACAAAGTGAGGTGGATAAGATTAACGAAAATCTGAATAAGAATCTGGCGGAAGCACTGGGAAAGGATGAACTGGAACTTTATAACAGTAAGACAAAGGTTATTTCCCTGGAGAAGCTGTCTGATTACAAATTCCTGACGAAAATAAGCAATTTAACAATTCAGGCGGATCCTATGCCATCCAGTGAAAACCCGGTCAGCATTGACCTGGTATGCAATAGTATTACATCAAATATTCAGGTTTATGTGCTGCATAAATGTGAGGAGCATGGATGGGAGTTATTAGATACCACAACGAATGGGAATATTGCAAGTGCTGTCTTTCATTCGGCATCACCGGTGGCATTGGTATATCAGGAAAAAGAACAGGGAAAAAGCGAAGAGACTGGTGTTTCTCCGAAAACAGGTGAAAATGGAAGTGAGCTCATTGCAGTTATAGCAGCTATTATATTTATGGGACTGGGAACGTATGCCGTCTTCCGCAGTAAAAAAAGCAGCCAGTATTGATCATTCCGGCAGCAGGAATTTCCATCAAAGCTTTGGAGCTTATATTTACAGGGTAGTCTGTCAGAATAGCAGCATCGTGGATAGGGGGGAATACATTGAGGTTTAAAAATAGGATAACAAGAATGATAATACTCGTTTTATGCTTTGCTGTATGTCTCACTGCTAATCCAATTTGGAAGCAGCAAGTGGAAGCTTCTGCAGGGCTTACAGGAGATGTGTCAATTCCGCCTGAAGTAACTGCAGAGCCTGAAACAGAAACACAATCCGAATCCGGAAAGCAGGAAAATTCAGAGACGCAGGCACAAACTGAGTCAAAGGCACAATCAGAGACACCGGCAGAGAATGAAACGCAGGCAGAGACAGGTAAACAGACAGAATCTCAGCCAGAAACGCAATCTCACACAGGAACAGAATCCCAGGCACAATCAGAATCGGAAAGTGAACCACCCGGCAGCGATCAGGGAATGCCGAAACTGGATATCAGCAATTTTAATCCGGAATCTATTCAGGCAGCCGGAATAAAGGATCAGAATTTTGCCCAGGCAATTTATGATTCTATTATGGCAGATCCTGCAAACTTTCTGAATGGAAATACATTGGAGAAAAATAGTTTTTCAACGGTTGCAGATTTATTAAAGTCTTATACCGGAACTATTTATGCAAGCAATAAAGAAATTGGAGATATACAAGGTATCTCTATACTGAAATCATGTGCGAAATGGGATATTTCCTATAATCATATTGTGGACATCAGACCCCTGTCCATATCAAAGGCGGTTATTGAATCAGATGTAACACCGGAAGAACAGACCTACTATGGAATTTTTGGACGGTCCATGGAGGTAAATGTATATGGTAATCCCATCCGCAAGTATCCTCTTTGGGTGGGAGGAAGATTTAATCTACAGCCTCTTTTGACAGAAAACGTTGTGAAGCTGGATGATGAAGTTCTGAAGTATGTCGTGGATGGAACAGAAAACTTTGCCGGAACATATACAGTGCCTCTCTCATTTTATGCAGGAGATGACCATGTCAATATCCGGGAAGACAGCATTAAGATCCGGGAATTGGACGGGATATCCACAGGAGCGCAGGTTTCCCAGCAGGGTGGTAAAATTGAAAGCCTTCAGTTATCGAATATTTTGGGAAGCGGAAAACTGTTTATCACCCTGGGAGCAGCAAATGATTCCAGAATGAACTGGTTTGTTATAACCGATTCCGGATTTGATGACGTGCAGTCCAATGCATCAACTCTTTCCTGGAGAATACCCTTTGAAATTAAAATGTATACAAAAGTTGAGAAAGGTACCGTCAACACTACTCACAAGATCTCCCTTATCAAAACGGGACAGGATGACGGTAAACCGAAAGCGGGTGCAAAATACGTCCTGTATCGGAAACAGGGAGATAATCCGTCTCCGGAATCGGATATTGTGACAGGAAGTTATATCACCGATGCAAACGGGAGAATTGATGTAGAGGGATTGGAGGTAGGAGACTATTATTTTTTAGAAGACAGTCCGCCGGGCGGATATGACAAAAATCCGATGCCTGTCGCTTTTTCTGTACGTGACGGTAAACTGAAAATCAATGGAAGAAGCGGCAGCATAATTGATACGGGAGAGCTGCAGGGAGTTCAGGAATTAGAAGACGGGTCATTTGTCCTGGGCGGCGATGATACGGATACTATTGATTTGGAAATTATACCTCCGGAAGGGGGAGATCTGGAATCAATAACCCTGAAATGGACTGCGGGAAATCACAATGGGAAAGCCGGTATGATTACCTATATTGTCGGCAGCGGCGAATCAACGGATCCGGCAGTTGCATATGTACCGGACAGAGCGGCAGCTAAGGCGGCGGCAGAGGCAAAACTTGCAGAAGCGCGGGATTTATATCAGAATGTATCCGTTGCAGCAGCCTTTACCCAGCACCTGACAGCAGAGCAGCAGGATCCCTTGCATCCCGTCGATGTATCCTTAGAAGTATTAAAAAAATTAAAATACCCTACAGGAAAAGAAATTACGGCTATTCCGGAAGGAATGTTTGAGTTTTCGTTGAAAAACGATCCGGCATATCCGGCAACACCCGCATTGGCGTCACCGCTAATTACAGTAAATGAAGCCGATGGAACAGCAAAATTCGAGACCATCAGTCTGGGAAGTGAAATTACACAGGATACCCTGAAAGAAGGAGCATACTATGTGTATCATTACCTGATTACCGAAAAAGATAACGGAGATCCCAATTATATATATGACACGAATGTTTATGCAGCAGCAGTTGCTATTGGGAAAGCCGAAGGTACAGACAGCCTGGAAGTGAAAAGCATTACTTATACATCCGCCGATGGGACAAGCAATACAGATCATGCTTTATTTGTCAATACTCTGATAGCAGTTCCTTTTCAATTCTACAAAGTGGATGGAAATGATCATAGTAAACCTTTAAGCAATGTGAAATTTAAACTTTACAGCTGTTCTGCAAAACATCAACAGGATACACAACACGATGAATTGGTAACGAATGAACCGGGAAACTGCTGGACCGAGAGAGATACAGTGGTAAGTGACCAGAATGGACTGGTAGACTTTGCAGATGTTCCAAGCGGTGATTATCAGCTGGCAGAGGTTCAGACCAATCCGGGATATAGTCTGCCATTGGGACAGTGGCGTATTCATGTGGATGTGACCAACAAAGAGAATCCCATAACCATAAAAGCAGCAGGAGATCCATTGCCCCCTGCATTTATAAAGGAAATCCAGGGCGATAAAGTAATATATAAATTGCCTAATTTTAAAAACACAGAACTGCCGCTTGCAGGAGGCAGCGGAACACTGCTCTTCTCTGTGACCGGAGTTGGCATAATAATGCTGGCTGTATTTCTGTTGGTTTTTACTGGCAGTAAATCAAATAACAAGAAAAGGAGAACCAGAATAAAATGAAAAAAATGATAAAGAAGATGAGTGCAGTTTTTATGGCAGCAGTTTTAACAACAGGTATGTTTGCTGTTTCTGCAGCAGCAGCCGGTAATAATACTGATCTGCCGGAGGCCACAGGCAGCCTTACCATCCATAAATATTTAATGGATGACTTAACAGATGCAGATACACCTGGAAACGGAAATGAGACCACAGATATACCGGCATCCGCAGTACCTTTAAATGGAATTGAATTTGAAATAGTAAAATTAAAGATTACACTGGATGCGGATGGAAATGCGGTATCCTCAACTGATGGGAAAATCCCCACAAATGCATCGGAAGTTACGGAGGATATGTTAGATAAAGATACAGCACAGACGGTTATCACATCCGGAACAGATGAAGATGGTAAAGATCTGGGTATTGCAGCAATTGACAGTCTGCCAAGAGGTTTTTATTATGTAACCGAGCTTCCAAGTGAAAAGGTAGCAGAACCTGTCGCACCTTTTATTGTAAGCGTGCCTATGACGAATCCGGAAGGTAACGGGTGGATTACCGATGTTCATGTTTATCCCAAAAATGAAAGTGCAGACATTGATAAATATGTGACTAAAGTTCCCAACAAACATGAAACTTCGGATACCCACGGCGGGAAAGTAACCTGGATTATTCAGCCTTCCGTACCGACTAATGTAGCAGCAGCGAAAAAATATGATATTACCGATGCACTGGATGGTGTATTAAAGTACGTAGCAGATTCCGTTAAGGTATATGGGGTAAAAGACAGAAGTACGGAGACAGGCAGTGAGGGTGAAGTTTTGATTCCAGCCGGGAATTATGATGCCTCAGAAACAACCCAGAGCAATATAAAAGTCAGCTTTACTCAGACGGGACGCCAATATCTTGCAGACAGCGGATATAAATTTATAAGAGTTGTATTTGATACAACTCTGACGGAAGACGCTCCGATGCAGACCGAGATTAAGAATGGTGCCAGGCTGGATTATAAAAATCAGTTTGACCAGGATAAGAGCTATGAAGTTCTGCCTGAAAATAAGCCGGAAGTCCATACCGGAAAAATTGGTATTATGAAAGTAGACGCAAATGATCAGGAAACGAAACTTCCGGATGCCAAATTCGCCATTGCAGCCAGTTTAAGCGATGCAAAAGATAAAAAATACATCAGGGATGTAAACGGAAATGACATTATCGTAACCACAAAAGCAGACGGAACAGCTGAATTTTTAGGGTTTGCTTATGGAGTAACCGGTGATAAAGTTACGGAAGATAACAAACCTACTACCTATTATTTAGTAGAAACACAGGCACCGAATGGTTATAACCTTTTAAATGAGCCAATCAAGGTAACGGTAAATCCTGCCGGGATTGAGAATACCGGCTGTATTGCCCAGGTAACCGTGAAGAACAGCAGTGCATTTATACTGCCGGTAACCGGTGGAATGGGTACCACAATCTTTACGGCAGCAGGTATCGGATTCATTGTATTGGCTGTCATACTGCTGATACATTCCTTTAAAAAGCGTAAAGTAAATCATTAATATCTGATCAACAAGGTTTGAGGGGGAAGGACAGCTTCCCCCTTTCATTGTAAAAAGATACCGTAATTCAGCCTGCAAAGTAGTCAGCGCAGCCCGCTGCGTCTCCTGTGTCCGGAACAAATACCCATTCAAATAGGAGCCTATTATGAAGAGAATAATTTCAATCGTGGTTTTATTATTGCTGGGCATGGGATTCTTCCTGTATCCTCATGTCAGTAATTTACTCATGGAGAGAAACCAGTCATATGCCATTCAGAATTTTGAGGATCAGGTGAAAAATAAAGCCAGGGATGAGATGGAGGAAGAATGGAAAAAAGCAGAAGAATATAATGAAAGTCTGAGCGGAAATGTGCTGAGGGATCCGTTCATGGAAGGAAGCGGTATGGTGCTGCAGGATAATTACAAAGAAGTATTGAATATAAATGGAATTATGGGATATATTGATATTCCGGATATTGATGTGAATCTGGCTGTCTACCATGGAACAGGTGAATCTACATTAAAAAAAGGTGTGGGACATCTGGAGGGGACTTCTTTGCCCGTAGGAGGGGCAGGTACCCATGCGGTATTTACCGGACATACAGGGCTTACAACGGCAAAACTGTTTACCGATTTAACAGAACTGGGAGAGGGAGATATGTTCTATCTGCATATTCTGGACCGGGTACTCGCCTATCAGGTTGACCAGATTAAGGTCGTGGAACCGGAAAATACAGATGATTTAAAACCCGTGGCGGGAAAAGATTATGTGACTCTGGTTACATGTACTCCATACGGTGTTAACAGCCACAGGCTTCTGGTTCGGGGCAAAAGAACAGACTATCATGCATGGCAGGAAAAGCAGGCAGCTGAAAAGACAGAGAGAAAGCTCACCCGGGAGGAACAGACATTATGGATTACAGGTCTGACAACAGCTGTGATCATACTGCTTATCATTATTACTGCAGTCATTAGAAATAGAAAGAAAGGAAATGAGAGATGATCTTAAAAAAGAAAATCATTTTAATTATGGCAGTAATTTCTTTAGCTGCAGGTATGGGATTATTGCTCTATCCTTACATTTCTCAGCAGGTATATGACCGGGAAGTAAGAAAAGTTCTGGAAGCGTTTGATCAGAAAACCGATAAGATGAAAAGGGAAATGATAGCGGAAGTGTCGGATACCTCAGTTCCCAAACCATTTTTCGATGAACTTTATGAAAAAATATTAGCTTACAACCGGAACTTGTTTTTATCAGGACAAAAAGATCTGGTTGATCCGTTTTCCTATGAACAGATCGGTTTTAGCCTGAAGGAATGGGGATTCGATGAAGATATGATCGGAAGCTTAAAAATCCCCAAAATGGACATCGAACTGCCTGTTTACCTGGGAGCTACCAATGAAAATATGGCAAAAGGAGCGGCACATCTGACTCAGACATCCCTGCCTGTGGGCGGTATAAATTCAAATGCAGTGATAGCAGCCCACCGTGGGTACAGTAGAGCGGCAATGTTCCGGGATATTGAAAAACTGGAACCGGGAGATGAAGTAATCATTAAAAATTTCAGAGAAACATTAACTTATCGGGTGGCGGAAATCAAAATACTGAAACCTACAGATATTCAGGAAATTTTAATTCAGGAAGGTAGAGATCTGATAACGCTGCTTACCTGCCATCCCTATGGATTTAACCTGCAGCGGTATGCAGTGCTTTGTGAAAGAGTTCCGTCGAAGGCAGAAAAGCACTGAAATGGGAGTCCCTCATCCCCCTTACCTATTCATTTTCTGCATGATTCTTTCGATACTGCCTAGCCGTTATCCCATAAAACAATTTAAAAGCATAAGAAAAATGTTCCACAGAGGAATAATTCAATCGGATGGCAACCTCTGAAATACTCAGTGTTTCGTCCGATAACAGGATTTTAGCCATAGACATCTTGGCCTCGCTCTTTTTCTGGGAAAATGTTTTGCCGTAATAATCTTTTAAAAACCGCTCGGTCTGCCTGGTGCTGAGGCCCAGACGAACCGAGAGTTTTTCAAGTGTAATGGTTTCGTAGTCATATAAAAAGCATTCCTCTACAATGAGATATTTGCTGTCTACCAGGTTCGAAGGAGAAAAATGTGCCCTGGATTCCTTTTTATTTTCGTAGTTCCGAACCACCTTTACAATGCACTGCTGCAGCAGGGTTTCAACCTGTGTGATATAACCGGTGTACTTATTTTCCAATTCGTAAAAAATCTGCTGCATCAGGTGGTAGATATCCTGTGAGTCTTTTCCGAACCAGAACTTCGTTTTTTGAAACTGTACCGTAATGGAGTCAGTATTAGCCATAGTTCCGGCAGAGGAAGAAGGCGCTTTACTTATTTTGAAGTAAATACAGTATTCGGTCATCGGATCATCTTTAATGGGAATCTGCTCGTGTTCCACATGGGGGCCTGTCATATAAAGCGTATTAGGCTCCACATCATAGATTGTGTTGTCAATATTTACTTTACCATGACCGTAAGGAATATAGTGAAGTTCATAACTGTTGCTTCCATGGCTGTGCTTTGGCATGGAACGCAAAAAACGTTCAAATACAATATTCAGCACATGGAATGTAGTGTCTTCAATTGAAAATTTTATATTTAAATCCGTATAAACAGTGCGCATAATTCGTATCCAACCAGCTTCTTTTTTCTTCATCGTACCAGTTCGATATTCGAAAGTCAAGAAATATTCGATAATGCGACATATATTGGTTTGTTCTGTCAATTTAATCTCTTGTATTAATATTAAAAAAAATCTATAATATAAGAAAAGGTGTTGGGAATACCAGACAATAGCGGCATAGTCAGCCGCCGCCAGGAGGTCATGTATGGGACAATTATTATTAGGAATCGATATCGGTACGAGTGCCTGCAAGATAGCAGTGTTTGAAAAAAATGGCTCGGTAATTGCATCCGGTACCGGTGAATATCCGGTCTATTATCCACAGCCCGGCTGGGCAGAGCAAAATCCGGACGAATGGTGGAAAGCTGTATGCGGCACGATTAAATCATTATTGGAAATGAATCATATAGATGCTGCAGACATTGCAGGCGTTGGAATCGACGGTCAAAGCTGGTCGGCAATTCCAATTGATAAAGAGGGTAATGTGCTTGCAAATACTCCGATCTGGATGGATACAAGGGCGCAGGATATCTGTGACAGAATCAACAGCGAAATCGGAGAAGAGAATATATTCGCACTCACAGGGAATTCACTGCAGCCATCTTATACCACAGCAAAAATTCTATGGTATAAAGAGCACCTTCCGGAAATGTATAAAAAGATTGACAAGATTCTTCAGTCAAATGCATTTATTGCATACCGGTTAACGGATGTTTTAAGTCATGACCTGTCACAGGGGTATGGGGTGCATTGCTTCGACATGAGAAATGGCTGCTGGAACGATGATATGTGTGAAAAAATGGGCATCCCCAGAAGTTTTCTGCCGGAACTGGTACCCTGCCATCAGGTAGTTGGGACCGTAACCCCAGGTGCAGCACAAGAAACCGGGCTGGCTGTGGGTACTCCGGTAGTTGCAGGGGGACTCGACGCTGCGTGCGGAACACTTGGTGCCGGAGTTATCCACGTTGGAGAAACCCAGGAACAGGGTGGTCAGGCAGGTGGAATGAGCATCTGTATGGAAGAGTATGCAGCAGATCCCCGGTTAATAATGGGTGCCCATGTAGTTCCCGGACAGTGGCTTTTACAGGGAGGAACCGTTGGCGGCGGCGGTGTCATGCGCTGGTTTGAAAAGGAATTTGCTGATTATGAACGGGAAATTGCAGAGAGAGTCGGTAAACCATCACTGGTGCAGCTAAATGAGATTGCGGAATCGGTATCACCCGGAAGCGACGGTGTAGTATTCCTGCCTTATATGGCTGGTGAACGATCCCCGATATGGGATCCAAATGCAAAAGGTGTTTATTATGGCCTGGACTTTAATAAAACAAAAGGGCATATGGTCAGGGCGGCTATGGAAGGCGTTGCTTTTTCTTTAAAGCATAACCTGGATATTGCAGAAGACACTGGGGCAAAGGTGGAAGAACTAAGAGCAATGGGAGGCTCGGCAAATTCACTGCTGTGGACCCAGATAAAGTCGGACATTACAGGAAAGCCGATTGTAGTTCCGTCTTCTGATACGGCAACCACACTGGGAGCAGTGATTCTCGCCGGTGTGGGAGTCGGCGTATACAAAGATTTTGAAGAAGCGGTACAGTTGACGGTCAAAGTTACCAGACGGCATGAGCCGGATATGGAAAAGCACCGGCTTTACCGGAAAAACTATGAAACATACCTGGAATTATATGAGAGCCTGAAAGGTCTGATGAAAAAAATATAATGAACCGGGAGATCAGGGAAATACAAATCTTTATAAACTGAGATATGTATAATACAGATTTATTAACTTATCAATAAAAAATAATTATAAATAGGAGGAAACAAACATGAGTAATTTTATTAATCCGGCTATCGTGCCAAAAAGAAAACTTTATACAGGTGAAGAAATTCCCTGCATCGGAATGGGTACCTTTGGTTCCGACCGTTTTACTGCTGAGCAGGTTTCAGCAGCAGTTGCGGGAGCAATCCGCTGCGGATACCGTATGTTTGACTGTGCGGCGTGCTATGGAAATGAAGATCAAATTGGAAAAGTATTTAAAGATGCAATGGATGAGGGTGTGGTAGAACGTAAAGATCTTTACATAATGACAAAAGTATGGAATGACATGCATGAGAGAGTGGAGGAGTCCTGCAGAAAGAGTATTGCAGATTTACAGTGTGAATATGTGGATTTATTCTTTATCCACTGGCCATTCCCGAATTACCATGCACCACACTGTGACGTAGATTCCCGTAATCCGAATTCCAAACCATTCAGTGTTGAAGAATTTGTGGCTACTTATCAGAGATGTGAAGAATTAGTAGAAAAGGGATTAATCAAAAGCATCGGTATCTCCAATATGACAATTCCGAAATTAGAGGCGGTACTGCCAAAACTAAGAATCAAACCGGTTGCATGTGAAATGGAATTGCATCCATGCTTCCAGCAACAGAAGTTATTTGACTACCTGACAGCTCATGATATTCAGCCAATCGGCTTTATGCCCATCGGTTCCCCAACAAGACCGGAAAGAGACATGTGTCCGGAAGATATCGCGGATATCCAGACTCCGGAAATGGTTTCCATTGCCAAAGCTCACAATTGTCATCCTGCGGTTATCGCACTGAAATGGGCCGTACAAAGAGGACAGATTCCGATTCCATTCTCCATTCATGAAGCAGAATATGTAAGCAATTTAAAACTTACAACGGAAGATCCGTTAACCGAAGAAGAAATGGCGTCTATTGCGACTTTAGAGAGAAATAACAGATTGGTGAAAGGTCAGGTATTCTTATGGGAAGGTGCCAATGACTGGCATGACTTATGGGATGAAGACGGATTTATAGTAAAATAATATATGATATGGAAGGTATTAAAAAAAGTACCGGCAGGATTAATGATTATCCCTATGTTTATGGGGATAATCATTCACTCTTTTTTCCCGGATATCTTAGAAATCGGATCATTTACAACCGCTGTCTTCTCTGCGGAAGGAGCAATTACCATTATGGGCGTGCAGCTATTGTGCCTTGGAAGCCAGCTTCAGATGAAAGAATTGGGTCTGGTGGCAAGACGGAGTGCAGCGCTTCTGGTATCCAAATTTCTGCTTGGTTTCCTGAGTATTTTGTTGATCGGAAGGCTTGTGGGAAACGAAGGCATATTTGGAGTTTCATTATTGGCACTAGTTTGTGCCATTACAAATATTAACGGAAGCATTTACCTCTCTCTGGCTGCGGCCTATGGAGATGAAGCGGATGCAGCAGTAGTGGGCCCCCTTTCATTGACCAATGGCCCATTTCTTACCTTAATTGTTCTGGGCGTATCGGGGTCAGCCAGTTTTTCAGCGATCTCGTTGATCGCTACGGTAATCCCCCTGCTGATGGGAATATTAGTTGGAAATATCAGTAAAACGATAAGGGAATTTTTAAAGCCCGGAATACAGCTGCTGCTGCCATTTATAGGATTTACCCTGGGTGCGGGCATTGATTTGAAAAATGCAGCCAGTGCCGGAATAGAAGGCATACTATTAAGTGTCATCGTTTTGGGTATTGGCGGGGCATTTACCGTGCTATGCGATAAATTAATTGCAGGCCGTCCGGGATATGCGGGGCTTGCAGCCTGTGCCACCGGTGCCAATGCTATCGGAGTGCCGGCGGCGATTGCCCTTGTGGATCCTGCCTGGAAACCATATGCTGAGACAGCGGCAACCCAGATTGCGGCAGTTGTTGTTATCAGTGCAGTAGTAGTACCGATTCTAACCGGCATCTATGCAAATAAAAGAAAAGTTGGAGGACATTAAATTATGTTAAAAGGAATACCACAGATATTATCACCTCAATTATTAAAAGTTTTATGTGAAATGGGACACAGTGACAGAATCATCATTTCAGATGGCAATTTCCCGGCAGAATCCATGGGAAAAGATGCAATAGTTATCCGCTGTGACGGACATGGGGTACCTGAAATATTAGATGCCATTTTAAAGGTAATGCCATTGGATACCTATGTAGAACAGCCGGTTAATCTTATGGAAGTAATGGCTGGAGACAATGTAGAGACACCAATCTGGGATACATACAAAGAAATCGTTGCAAAGTATGATGAAAGAGGCGAGAACGCAGTTGGTAATATCGAACGGTTCGCATTCTATGAAGAGGCTAAGAAAGTCTATGCGATCATTACTACTAGTGAAAAAGCGCTTTATGCAAATGTAATGCTGCAAAAAGGTGTGGTGGTGGAGTAAATAATTATAAAAAAGGGCGCTGCCTGATGACGAAGTATGAAAGTCTTTGTCATTGGTCAGCGCCTTTTTTATATCCACTGTCAAACAAATGATTAAATGCAGTGTCATTTAGATTTTTTCTTTAACTTTTCTTCATATATCTGCATATTTTCCTTTAACCGGAATGCAACAATCTCTTTTATAAGGTCAAGAGGCAATGGTTCTGCATATGGAAATTGAATTGCTCCCTTACTGCACTTGTATTTTGTCAATTTTTGCTTAAAGCATGCAACGCCATTCTCACCGGGATAAAATCCTAAATGATGTTTATTAGCGGCAAAGTGCACCAGATTACCGTGATAAGTAAAGGTTGGCATACCCCAGCTGATTTTTTCGGCTGCGTCAGGGGCACACTCCCTGATGTGGTTTCTTATGATATTTAATATCTCTTGAATCTCTGGCGTGTATTGGCTAATGTAGCTGTCAATGGTTGTAATTTCGGTAGTCATGGTCTGCATTCTCCTTACTTTTCCTTTTGATTTCTATTTGAGGTTTGGACAGTTTATTTATATTGAGTGGTTTTTGAAAGGTTTTTAGTTATTTTGATGGTTTCATCGTATTATAGTTATGGACTTATGTCAAGGGATAGGGATAGAATGAATTTTCCGGAATCTCTTTTTGGTTCCTTTTTTTCAGCTTATTTATACTCAAAAAAAGAACCGCTGAAATAGCCTGAAGCCTATTTGCCGTTCGTAAAATACTTTATTTTATGATATTGAATAAAAATCTTGTTAAAAACAACTTAAATTATGGCATGAGTCTACCATAATTGGATATAATTGTCAATACTATGTAGATTTTTCTCAATATTTATGAAAGAATTTGTGAAATAATAAAGTTCTTTGAAGCATTTGTCCAAAAAGTTCTGTATTGTAGAGTACGGGGTGGAATTTTTAAGCCGTCAGATAAGCCGTCAAATTTAGAAGGAGAGTGAACAGCATGGCAAGACGAGGAGAGAATATCTATAAACGGAAGGATGGCAGGTGGGAAGGCAGATATGTAATAGGAAGGAAGCCTAACGGCAGGACTGCTTTTTCTTATATATATGGAAAGACCTATACAGAGGTTAAGAAAAAACTGGAGATATGCAAAGCGGACAGGACGCTGGCAAAAACAATTGACAGGTCTGAAGAAATTTACCGGGACGGATCAATAGGTGCATGGCTGGAGTTTTGGCTGGAAGCAGTAATTAAGCCAGAGGTAAAGTATTCTACTTACGCGGTGTACAGAGGCCAGGTAGAGCGTCATATACTTCCATCGGCTGGTAAAATTAAATTGAAGAATATGAATAACAAAACAATGGAGATTGTTTACAATGCTATTCTTGATAAAAATATTACAACAGTTACTGCACAAAATATCTGTAAACGGTTTATGGCAGCTCTGTGCAGCGCCCGGGATAGAAACCTGATATCGGGTCTTCCGCTTTTACCCTATAAAAAGAAAAAATATAAGCGGAAAAAACCGAGATTTATGACATTGAATGAACAGAAGCGGATAGAAGAGAAACTGGATGATAAAAAATCAAAGGATTTGGCAGTGTTATTGGCTCTTTACAGCGGCAGCAGGGTAGGGGAATGCTGTGGCTATACCTGGCAGGATTTTGATCCGCTGACCGGGGGAATTCATGTATCACACAGTATTCAAAGAGTCTCGCTGTATCATCAGCAGAAACAGAAGACGAAACTGCTCCTGACGGAAACAAAGTCAGACTCATCCAGACGATTTATTCCCCTCCCCCGTTTTCTGGTGAAGATACTGGTTCAGTTCAAAAAAGATAACCAAGCCCTGGGGAGTGATTATATCTTTGGGGCAGGCAGAAATGCGATGGATCCCAGAGTATTACAATATCATCTGACCAGGGTAACTGAATCAATCGGGCTTCAGGGCATTCACTTTCATACACTGCGGCATACGTTTGCCACAAGGTTTATTGAAAAAAACGGGGATATCCAGGCATTGAAAGAGATTCTGGGACATAGTTCCGCAAAGATCACCCTGGAATGGTATGGACACTCTACAAAACAGCATATTCAAAAATCCATGTTAAAGCTGAATCGTCTTACAGCATAAAAATATAAGCCGTCATAAGCCGTCAGGATCGCTGCTGGGAACGGTGATAGGAAAAGGGGAAAAAGGTTATTTTCGTAAAATAAAGTATTTTGCGAAAGATAAGCCGGATATCATGATTTGTTAATATTATAAAGATATAATATAACAGAAGCAGTGGAGAAATATACAGGAAAATTTTCCCGGATTTTAAATTATTTTTAGCCGCCTCTTGTATACGAATCGCAGTCTGGTGAAGGAGGGAAAATTATGCAAAGATTAAAACAAAATAATGTGCAGGAAATTTTCAAAAGGCTTTATTTAAATTTGCCGAAAGATCTTTATATTCATCAAGGTCTTACTGCAAAGTACGCTTGTGCCCTGTTTGTAAAAATGTGTTCTGCCCAGACGTATGCGCAGGCTGCAAGAGAACTTTCTATAGAAGCCGTTCGTTTAGGTGCCCTCTATCACGATGCAGGTAAAATATTAATACCAGGAGAAATACTTTGTAAAAAGGCTCCCCTGACACAAAAAGAGCGTTCTATGATCCATAATCATGCCGAATACGGCGGAGACATTGCCGTCTGTATGTTAAAAAAAGACCAGGAGAAATATGAGAATACGGTGTGGGCTATGGCAGAATACCATCATGAACGCTGGGACGGAAAAGGGTATCCCGATGGCCTTCGGTGTGAGGAAATCCCGTTGGAAGCCCGGATATGCTGTATTGCAGACAGTTATGATGCATTGGCTAACGATGTTAATAATGAAAATAGAACAAAAGAGTACGCCTGTGCAGAGATAGAAAAAAATGCGGGAAGCCAGTTCGATCCCCTTTTAGCAAGAATATTTTTGGAATGTATCAAAGAGGAATTTTAGAAAAAGAGTGAAATATAACCGTTTTTCTGTTTTCAACGCCAAATTTCATGGGAAGAGATGTTCATCTGAGTCAGATACTTATTTTACTTGACTTTGACACCGTGTCGCAGTTTAAAATATAAACTATAACATGAGATATAACAAGGAGGTATAAAATGGAGGAAATGACAATAAGCCAAGTATCCAGAAGTTTGGGAATTTCAACGAGAATGCTTCGCTATTACGAAAAGGTTGGATTAATCAGCAGTTCCCGGCGGGAAGGATATTCCTACCGTATCTATGATAATAATGCAGTTACCCGAATGAAACAGATCATACTATTGCGTAAGCTGCGAATACCTGTCCGCCAAATTTCTATTATATTGAATAATACAAATGCGGTAGCGGCAATCGAAATTTTCCGGAAGAACATGGAAGAATTAGACGAAGAAATTACAGCTCTTTCCACAATTAGAGATATACTAAATCATTTTGTTGAAGAACTCAGCAAGTCGACTGAGCTGCCACTGAAGAATTTGATATCCCAGGATGATACACTGCTGGCGACTATTGAGTCTCTCAGTCTTATTAGTATTAATTTTAAAGAAGAACAATCCGCAGACAAATTAAAGAAAGCAGATGAGCGCCTCTCCAAAATCAATGATGTACGAATTATCTATCTGCCTCCGGCTACTGTAGCTGCGGCTCATTGTATTGGGGATGAACCTGAATTAAATGCAAACTTCTTAATTGACAAGTTTGTAAAGGAAAGTGCTTTGGGTAAATTAAAACCGGATCTGAGACTGTATGGCTTTAATCACCCTAATCCGGTTGATGAAACAGGTTATCATGGTTATGAGACTTGGGTAACGATTCCTGATGAGATGGAAGTACCAGATCCACTTGAAAAAAAGAAATTCTGCGGAGGCTTATATGCGGCTCATATGATTACTTTTGGAAATTTTAATGAGTGGGATTCATTTCTTGATTGGATTATGAAAAACGAAAGATATGATTTTGCAGGTGACTTGCAAGATCAGGAGCATATGTGCGGCCTATTGGAGGAACACTTGAATTTCTACAATCATATTGAACAACCCGATAAAGATGATGAACATTTACAGTTAGATCTTTTAATGCCTATAAAAGAAAAGGTGACACCGGCAGCAAATATAGTGAAATAAACAGGGGTTATTCATACCCATACATCCAGGGCATGGTTTTTTTGTGAAACAATGTTTATAACAGACCATGCAATTCATCCCGCAAGGCGCAAACATCTGCTCCTCAATTTTTAATGTCATTTTCATTAGACTTTCGCTCCTTTAGTGATATGGTAACGCAAGAAAGGTGCCATTAGTATGTCACCTTTCATAATTTCCGGTAATCTTATTTACAATCTCCAAGATATGCTTTTTTACATGGTCCGGTTCCAGAACCACCACTTCTTTTCCGAACGATAGGATATAACCGTATACCCAGTCATTTAAGGGATATTCCGCAGTTACGTTTAAATTTCCTTTTTCATCTTCTTTTATCTGTTCCAAATCAAATTCATCATAAACCCGGTAAGCGATTTCACTGGAAAATTGAAGTTTTAAGTTCACAAGTTCAAAGGGGGATTTCATTTCTATGCCGGCAGATTCGGAAGGCAGTTCCCTTTTGGCAAAGGATTGGGATGCGGCTTTTAAATTTTTAATCCGTGTCATTTTGTAAATTCGAAAATCCTCGTGTTTGAGGCTATATCCTTTTAAATACCATGATTTTTCTTTAAACCATAGCTTGTACGGCTCTATCCGGTTGCAACTGCTTTGTCCGAAAGAATTAAAATAATCAAATTCAATGATTATCTGCTGTAAAATACAGCTTTTGATTATGGAAAAAGTATCGATTTCATCTGTATGACTTCCCCAATGCGAAAAATCGACAGAAATCCAATCATCGTTGGTCTTTTGAAATAGATTTGCCAGTCTGCCAAGAGATTCTTTGGCATTTGGATATTTCAATTCTTCCAATATCTTTAAGGATGCTAGAATTTCCTGCTGTTCCGAATCAGTGATCAGTGATTTATCTAAAACGAAATTGTCCAGCAGGCTGATTCCGCCGTATCTTCCCTTATTGGCATAAATAGGAATGCCGGCGAAAGAGAGCATCTCAATATCCCTGCAAATGGTACGTCTTGACACTTCAAAATACTCAGCCAACTCCGTAGCAGTAACTTTTTTTTTATTCAGCAGTATATAAATAATTTCAAACAACCGATTACTCTGCATAGCAATCCCTCCTGGTATACCCCATGTCATTATTCTAACATAAATGTAACAAGAGGAACATATTTATTTTGGGCATACATCGTAGCGCAGAACGGTTTTTAAATTAGCCTGAATGACGGTTTTAACAACGATATATATTTCTTTATGCGTATCATCGGTTCTTCTGAGGTTATAATCCTGACAGAATTGATCCATCAGTTTAAAGCTGGCTGGTTCATCATCATAGGATCCGCTATGGAGTATTTGAACGGATAAACGTTCTTCCATGGTAATCACAGATAATTCATTCAGGAGAGGATTCGGTTTTTTCTTCTTAACATTTGCAATCCCTTCTGCAATTACTTCGTCCGGCACAAAATCCGGAATAGCGATCATCATTTCATAAATAAGTTCACTTTTTATTAATTTGTCAGACTGTTTTCCGTCTTCAGTCATGTCCCATACAGCTTCCAGAGGGTTAACGGAATAATTATCATATAAAACATCCTGGGCTGTGGATTTGCAATATTTTTTATATTGGGATTTTATGCTGTATGCAGCAGGGAAAAGTACACTGATTTTTTCACTGAATTCGCAGCTGTTTGGGTCTCCTTTTCCTTTCAGGGATATAAATCTTTGTTTGGGTACGGAGACCAGCACAGCCTTTGCTTTCGGCAGATATATTTCTTTTTCTTCTTTTTTCCATTCGTAATTCATAATAAATACCTCCTTTTTGATATAATCATACCATGTATATTGTGACATCTGTGTGTCACAATTAAAATCAAAAAAGAATAAAAAATAAAAAAGAAGTTGCGCACGCAATAATATAGTGCTATAATGACTAAAAAAGAAAGCAGGGTGCTGTCATGGGTCAAGTATTTAAGTGGCTGTCTATTTTAGGAAGATTAAGTAATGTATACGCTGATCAACAATTTAAAGAGCTGAATATCAACAGCAGCCATCATGTCTTCATTATCCACATTTGTATAAATCCCGGCATTACCCAGGATAAGCTGAAGACGTTAATTTATGTCCATCCAAGTAATATTACCAGAGCTTTGGATTATTTAGAAAAAGAAGAGTATCTCACCAGAGAAACTTTTGTAAATGATAAGCGCACCAGCAGGTTATATCCCACTAAAAAAGCTTATAAGGCATTTGACACAATAAACAAAGTAATGTCAGACTGGGAAACTATGATTACAGAGGATATGACAGAAGAGCAGGCAGCAGAATTTCTCACATTATTAAAGCAGGCAGGGAACAAGGGAACAGAATATTTTTTTGGAAGGTAATCATTTACCCAACTAGTTGCGGGCACAAATAAATAGAGAAGCTAAAAAGGCGAAACGAGTAGTGTTAATCACATAAATCCGGTTGATTAACCTGCCCGTTATTTTGTTGGTAAAGATGATGGAAAATAGAAAAGGAGATAGGAAAAGCAATGATAAAAGAACTTATGAAATGTATCAGAGAATTTAAAAAAGCCTCCATACAGGCACCGATATTGGTTTCTTTGGAAGTTGTTATGGAGTGTATTATTCCATTTTTGATTGCGCAACTGGTCAATCAGATAAAAGCGGGCTGTGATCTTATAGTTCTGCTTCAATACGGATTGCTGCTGGTAGTCATGGCAGGATTGTCCCTGACTTTTGGAGCACTGGCGGGAACTGCATGCGCAACGGCATCCTGCGGTTTTGCCCGTAATATCAGAAAGGATATGTACTATAAAATACAGAGTTATTCCTTTGAGAATATCGACAAATTTTCAACATCATCCCTGGTAACCCGGCTTACCACTGATGTTACCAATGTACAGAATGCCTACATGATGATTGTGAGAACGGCTATCCGCTGTCCGTTAATGCTGTTATTTGCCTTTGCCATGGCTTTTATTATGGGTGGGAAAATGGCATTTGTTTTCCTGATTGTAATCCCGATTTTGGGGTTTGGACTCTTTTTGGTAATCCGAAAAGTAATGCCATTATTTAAGCAGGTATTTAAAAAATACGATGCTCTTAACAATTCTGTGCAGGAAAATATCAAAGGCATGCGTGTTGTAAAATCTTATGTGAGAGAAGACTACGAAAAAGAAAAATTTGGAACAGCTGCGGGAGATGTCTGCAATGACTTTACAAGAGCGGAGAGGATTTTAGCCATTAACAATCCGCTAATGCAGTTTTGTATTTATTCTGTAATGATATTTGTGATGTCATTTGGTTCTTATACAATTATTACTTCCAGAGGCCTGGACTTGGACGTAGGGCAGTTATCCTCTCTGTTAGCATACAGCTTTCAGATATTGAGCAGCCTGATGATGCTGTCTATGGTATTTGTTATGATCACCATGGCAAGTGAATCTTCGAAACGTATTGTTGAAGTATTAAGAGAAGACAGTTCGCTGGCGAATCCGGCAGAACCGGTATTTACAGTGGCAGACGGCTCTGTTGATTTTGAACAGGTTAATTTTAAATATTCAATGAAAGCAGAAAAAATGGCGCTTGCCGACATTAATCTTCATATAAAATCAGGAGAAACAATAGGTATTATCGGAGGAACCGGTTCATCAAAATCTTCATTAATCCAGCTGATTTCAAGACTTTATGATACTACAGAAGGGGTAGTGAAAGTAGGTGGGATTGATGTTAAAGATTATGATATAGAAACCCTTAGGAACCAGGTATCAGTTGTACTGCAAAAAAATATCCTGTTTTCCGGTACCATTAAAGATAATCTGCGGTGGGGAAATAAAGAAGCCACAGACGAAGAAATGATAGAAGCATGTAAGCTGGCTCAGGCGGATGAATTTATTATGCAGTTCCCGGAGCAATATGATACTTACATAGAACAGGGTGGTTCCAATGTATCAGGCGGTCAGAAACAGAGGCTTTGTATTGCCAGAGCTCTTTTGAAGAAACCGAAAATTATTATTCTGGATGATTCTACAAGTGCGGTGGATACGAAAACGGATGCCCAGATCAGAAAAGCATTTCGGGAGTTTATTCCCGATACGACTAAGATTATCATTGCACAGAGAACTTCTTCTGTACAGGATGCTGACCGCATTGTGGTCATGGATGGAGGTACCATTAATGCAGTGGGAACCCATCAAGAGCTGTTAAGAGGAAATACGATTTACCAGGAAGTATACAATTCACAAAATAAGGCAGGTGGTTCTGATGAAGAGTAAAAAAGGAGTATTAGGGCGGGTAATTAAGACACTGTTTAGTTTTTATCCTGTAATGATGCCTGTGGTACTGATCTGCATTATTTTCAATGCGGTTGTCAGTTCCATCCCGGCTATTTTTATGCAGAATGTAATTGCAACCATAGAACAGAGCTGGCAGAGCGGTGACTGGGATTCGGTTTCTGCCAAAATCATCGGACTGGTATTGCTGTTGGTAACCTTTTATGTACTGTCCCTGTGTGCATCTGTTATTTACAACCAGATGATGGCTGTAATCACGCAGGGTACACTAAAAAAGCTGCGCCAGAAAATGTTTAACGGTATGCAGGATCTTCCAGTCCGCTATTTTGATACCCACAACCACGGTGATATTATGAGCTACTATACCAACGATATTGATACTCTGCGTCAGATGATATCCCAGAGTTTCCCTCAGCTTTTAGTATCTGCCGTTACGGTGCTGACGATATTTTCTATTATGCTTTACTATAGCGTATGGCTGACAATTGTAGTCGTTATCGGTGTGGTATTTATGGTGCTTGTCACAAAGAAAATTGGAGGAAATTCAGCTAAATATTTTATCCGCCAACAGATTGCTCTGGGAAAAGCAGAGGGGTTTGTGGAGGAAATGATGAATGGGCAGAAGGTCGTAAAGGTATTTTGCCACGAAGAAGAGAGTAAATCAGATTTTGACCGTTACAATGATGCATTGTTTCACGATGCCCAGCAGGCAAATAAATTTGCCAACACGCTGATGCCGATCCTTAACAATATTGGAAATGTACTCTATGTAATAGTTGCTTTAGTTGGTGGTATTCTGCTTCTTAGTAACGTTCCAAATGTTAGCATATCGGGTATGGCAATCAGCATCAGCATTGTAGTTCCATTTTTAAATATGACCAGACAATTTTCCGGAAATGTCAGTCAGGTATCCAACCAGCTGAATGCGGTTATTATGGGTCTGGCTGGTGCTGACAGGGTATTTACCCTGATTGATGAAATACCGGAAGTAGATGAAGGATATGTAACTTTGGTCAATACAAAAGAAGTTAACGGAGAGATGGTGGAATGTACAGAACGTACCGGCACCTGGGCATGGAAACATCCTCATGAAAATGGTACCACAACTTACACCAGATTAACCGGAGATGTACGGCTGTTCGATGTGGACTTTGGCTATGAAGAAAATAAAATCGTGCTTCAGAATATTACTCTTTATGCAGAGCCTGGGCAGAAAGTAGCTTTTGTTGGGGCAACCGGAGCAGGAAAAACGACCATTACCAACTTAATTAATCGTTTTTACGATATAGCGGACGGTAAAATTCGTTACGATGGTATTAATATTAATAAAATTAAAAAGGCTGACCTGCGTCGATCACTGGGCATTGTACTCCAGGATACAAATCTTTTTACAGGCACAGTTATGGAAAATATAAGATATGGAAAATTGGATGCTACAGAGAAAGAGTGCATCGAAGCAGCAAAGCTTTCCGGTGCCCATGACTTTATCACCAGGCTTCCGGATGGATATCATACGCAGCTGTCCGGAAACGGCGGGAACTTATCCCAGGGGCAGAGACAGCTTCTGGCAATTGCCCGTGCCGCGGTAGCCGATCCTCCGGTAATGATTCTGGATGAAGCGACAAGTTCCATCGATACGCGAACGGAATCCATTGTTCAAAGGGGAATGGATGCACTGATGAAAGGCAGAACAGTATTTGTAATTGCCCATCGGCTTTCTACCGTCAGAAATTCAGATGTTATTATGGTTCTGGATCATGGTAAGATTATTGAACGCGGAAGTCACGATAAACTGATTGAAGAGAAAGGCAAGTATTATCAGTTGTATACAGGTGCATTTGAGCTGGAATAGAAACATGTTTTAACTTTTAATTGTAAATGATTTTGATAGTGAAAGAAGAGGACTCTGGTTTACAGAATCCTCTTCTTTTGTTATATATTCAACTTTCTAATTCATCGTGTTTCAAAAGTTTTCGATACTTAAAGGGGGTGATTCCTATTATGCTAAGAAAAAGTTTTGAAAAGTGCTGGGAATCTTTTAAGCCTATTTGTATTGCAATTGTAGTCAGGTTCTTAGTGGATGATCCCGCTGTAATTCTATCTTCCTGGAGAAAGGCTGCCGGTCAGGAGGCTTATGTGATTCGCCTGTTTGAAAGCACAGGACGCAGGCGAAAGGTGAAGGTATGCCTTCCGCTGGACGGGTATGAGCAGGAGCTTGAGCTGAAGCCCTTTGAGCTTAGAACCTTTCAATGGACACCCCCAATTACTGAGATTTCAGCTCCACGTTCTGCGGCAGAATAATTATAACTGTTGTACCCACACCTGCTTCACTCTCGACCACCAGGGAGCCGCCGCATTGCAGCATGAGCCGGCTGCGTACATTTTCGATTCCCACGTGTGTACGTCCATCCTCTTTCGGAATCTCCAAATCAAATCCAAGTCCGTCATCACGGATGGTAATCATAATGTTATCGTCAGTTCGCTCACTTTTAATACGCAGCGTACCCCCGGATTTTCTCCTGATAATTCCATGCCGCACTGCATTTTCCACGATTGTCTGGACCGTAAGAGGGGGAAGCAGAAAGTCCTGATACAGAATCTCGGTTTCGATATGCAGCTTATTCGGAAACCGCATCTTTTCCAGATACAGATAATTGTTCACATGAAACATTTCCTTCTCAAAAGAAATCAGCTGTTTGTCCATCAAAGAATCCAGGTTACCCCTGAGATAAAAGGAAAAACGCTCTAATGCTTCTGAAGCCCGGGCAGGTTCTGTGTCACAGAGCTGTTTGATACCCTGCAGGGCATTAAAGAGAAAATGGGGCTGTACCTGGCTGAGCATCACGGAAATACGATTTTGGTTTAACTCATTTTCAAGGATAAGGGCACGTTTTTCACTGTTCATACTCTCTTTGATCCTTCGTATGGTATAGATTTCCTCAATCAGGGAAAAGGAGATTAATCCCAGTCCCAATAGAATGGCGGCCTCTGAAAACTGCACATATCCATTGATTAATTCTAAAACTGCACAGACTGCCAGAGGGAAAATGGCTTTCAGTAATTGGGCAGATTCTCTGTTGTTCAGCCTGCGTGTTTCGTAAAACAGGCAGAAGATTACCCACAGTGCAATGAGCAGGTCCAGAATGGAGAAATAATTAATGGCAGTATAGAGATCCTGTATAAGGAATATCTGATTCAGCATTGCAGCAAGGGTGACAAGCATCAGAAGGCCGGTACAGTATAATAAGGATTGCTTTCTCCAGCCGGAGAGATGTTCAGCTGCAAATAGTACAACAAATACTGCGATTCCCTGCATGGAAAAGGCATAAAGGACATTCAGAAATACAGGAAAGGGCAAAACCAGCATAGGGGCAGGAGACAGGGTATAGAACCAGATGGAGGAAAACAGTGTAACCAATCCAAGCCACAGAAAACGGCGTGCACCTTTAAGTTTCAAAATGGCACATTCCAGAGCAACGATTAGCAAAAATAACGTCAGGAACAGAAAAATCGTACCGATGCTCATCGTCCACCCGTCATTGCTTATTGCTTTAAACAACATCATTCGTTCATCACCGGTATGCATTTGCCGGAGTAATTCATCAAACTGAATCATATAGGCATTCCCATAGAGATTGCCAAAATTTAATTCCACACTGTCGCTGGAGGTAATGCCCGGTGAAACAATGGTAACCCACTGTTTCCCAACTGCCTGGGTGGGATTTCCCTGGCTTCTTACAGGTCCGGTAGCATAAATTTCTTTACCGTTTATGCTAAGGGAAACACGCATATGGTCGATGTTAATAAAGAACTTATCTCCTTCCGGAATATCCCTGCTGAAGTGACCACGCACCGTAATATCCCTTAGATCCTTATTTTCAAAATCAGTCTGGTGGATTAAAGTCTTCCAGGGGCCGCCTTCTTCACTGTATTCCCCGATGATTTCTACAGGAAATAACTTTCCATCCACTTTCATTTGCTGGTCAAAGCGAAACAATGTGGTGAAAAGTATAACTGCCGTTATGGAAACAGCAGCAGATAGAATGATCAGTGTAACTCGTAATAGTAAGGTATTTTTATTGGAATAATGTTTTATATACATAGTGGTCCTTCCTCATTGTATATCTGCTGCAGAAAATGTATTGGGAATCCTCTTTGCCAGATAAACGTTAAGTTTCAATTGTGTCTGTTTTTGTTTTATATTTTATATTACTATAATACAATAGGCTTTGCAATAAACATATCATTCATTAATTAGATGATAAATAAGTACAGAAAAATGAAAATAATTTATCTTATATATCTTGTAACTTCCAATGTTACCTGCTATACTTTGCCTAATATGAGATTTGCAGCAGAGCTGTCTTTCATAATTCATGATATTTACGTTACGTAACATTTTAACTGACAAATAGCTTATATTATGGCTTTTTGTAAAAATATAACAGATAGGGAGGAAACATATATGTACAAACTATGGGAAGAACTAGAGAAACTGAAAAATTACCGCTGGATTGAACTTTCGCATCCCCTGAACAACACCAGCCCTTATTGGAGCGGTATACCGGAAGGAGCAGTGGAGCTTTCAAAAACGGTATATGACTGGGGCAATGAATTGGAGTGTCTGATTCAGTCTTTCAAATTTCCGGGTCAGTTTGGTACGCATATTGATTTCCCGGGGCATTTTATTAAAGGGGAAGCTTTATCGGAAGCATATTCCGTTAAGGATATGGTATTTCCATTAGTGGTTATTGATATTTCGGATAAGGTAAAACAAGATGTGCACTATGCGGTTACGGTAGAGGACCTTAAAGCGTATGAAGAAAAATACGGTGAAATCCCGGACGGGGCCTTTGTGGCACTGTATACGGGATGGAGTTCCCGCTGGCCGGATATGGATGCCATTTCCAATTTCGATGAAAATGGCGGTGAACATTTTCCGGGATGGTCTATGGAGGCGCTGCAGTATATTTACGAGGTGAGAAATGCTGCAGCAAACGGCCATGAGACACTGGATACTGATGCATCCGAGCTGGCTGCACAAGCAGGGGATCTTGCATGTGAACGCTATCTTTTGAAAAAGGGTAAGCTTCAGGTAGAGGTAATGTGCAATCTGGACAAAGTCCCTCCTGCGGGAGCCGTAGTCATTGCGGCATTTCTTCCCATTGAAGGAGCAACGGGGCTTCCGGTGCGGATGTGGGCGATTGCAGAATAGTTTTTATACCTGACGGGTCCCATTGGGCGGTATGAAAGCGCTGGTTGTATTTTGGATGAATGGGATTCCATCTTAAAAAATTCATGACAAAAGATGAAAAAGAAGATTATCTTGGTCAGAGTATATCTTTTGATGAAGTGAAGCAGTGGTATGATGGTTATTATCTGAGCGATAGTAAAAGCCTTTTTAATCCTCGTTCTGTAAGTAAAGCTTTAATGCGCGGTATGTGTTTGAATTACTGGACGAAGACCGGGCCTATGAATGAGATTGCAGACTGCATCGAACATAACGTAGATGAAGTACGGGAAGATATTGTGAAAATGGTAGCAGGAATTAAGGTACCTGTGAAATTAAAAGGATATAGTGCATCAGAATTACAACTGGATACCAGGGATGAAATTTTATCAGCTATAGTGGTCTATGGTTTCCTATCCTATCATGATGGTTATCTGTGTATTCCCAATTATGAATTAATGGAAAAATACCAGGATGTTTTGACCAGGAAGAGCATGGGTGAAGTGAAGAAGATTGTAGATCGCTCAAAAGAGATGCTGGAAGCAACTCTGGCTTTGTAAGCCAGCTATCATTGAAAAGCTGAAATTGATCTAGATGGCGGGAGAATAGAATTTATAAAAATTTCAAACAAACGGACCCCTTCCGTAATGTCTTGCATATAAATAAAAAGAACGCTTAAACTTACCGGAGATTCAATATGCATCACTTTATTTCACAATCGTTAGAATTACATCTGTTTTTTTGCACGAATCATGAAAGAACATTCACTGTTTCTTGAAGCAGGGTTCATGAGAAAAGATGCGGCATGTATCAGGACAGCATCATGCTACAGAATACAATTTGAAAATTTATTAGCAGAAACTGCAAGAATCAGCGATGGGATTATCAGCTGTGAAGTTTTGGAGTCCTGTGAAATTGTAACGCCTTATACATTACTTGCAGAAAAGAAGACCCAGCATCTTACAGGAATCCCAATCAATAGTAACATTACCCTGATTGAGCATCAGCTTAGGTGTAACTGTGAGGTTTGTAATGTGAAAGAGATAGAAAAACGGACGAGAGCATTAAACCGAAGGGCCCTGGAGCTGGTAAGCGGATTAATCGATTTCAAAG
This sequence comes from Robinsoniella sp. RHS, assembly GCF_001029355.1. Lineage (NCBI taxonomy): Bacteria > Bacillati > Bacillota > Clostridia > Lachnospirales > Lachnospiraceae > Robinsoniella > Robinsoniella sp. RHS. The sequence continues at coordinate 187,650 of NZ_JNGB01000013.1, read as the reverse complement.
AGAATATTCTAAAAGATGTTAATACATGCCGGCTTTTTACCGCCAATTATCCGTTGCTCATTCAGCATATCATCCGGGAAGCAAAGCTATATCAGTCATTTTTAAGGGAATTAGAGTGTGAAGGTACCATATGTCCTGAAAACAGAAGAGAGATGGAATTATTCTGGAATCAGATTATGATGGAACATGCCTTGTTTATCCGTGGATTACTGGATCCTTCAGAGGCGGAACTCATAGAAACTGCGAATAATTTTGCGAATGAATATGCCTGTCTTCTGGAAGAAGCCAATACAAAGAATTGCATGACAATGGATGAACTTACCCAGAGAACACTGGAGGAAACCTGCAGATACCGTGATTTTAAAGAAGCCGGAACAAAAGGAATTTCTGATTGTGAGATTTCCTCCATTATACTTCCGCTCCTTGCAGACCATGTACTGAGGGAAGCGAACCACTACCTGAGATTATTGCAGGAACAGGATTAGATAAAATGAAAATAAGAAGTATAGAGCGGAAGTGACGATCCGCCCATATACTTCTTATTTTTATGCAATAACCCAGAAACATCTGAGGGCCATTCATATTGCAGATAAATAATGGACTAAGATCCGCTTGTTAAGTATACACTACTGAAAAAGGAGGTTTAGAATGACGATGGTATTTAAAGGGAGATTTGAAGATATGGTTATGATCATAACCGGTGCATCCAGAGGAATTGGGAAAGCAACGGCAAAAAGAGCGGCGGCAGAAGGAGCAAAGGTGGTATTAGTTGATATACGGGCAGAACAGGGAGAAGAGGTGCTGCGGGAAATAAAGGAAAGCGGAGGAGATGGGATCTTCTTAAATCTGGATATTTCCACGGAAGAAAATGCAGAAAGGATGGTACAGGAAACAGTGGCTCATTATGGAAAACTGGATATCGCGGTTAATAATGCAGGAGTGATGGGAAACCCCGGTCCTTTGCATAACTTAAAAAAAGAAGATATGGATTTTACAATGGCAAATAACTTTTACAGTGTATATTTTTGCTGCAAAAGTGAGCTGTCCCAATTCTTAAATCAGGGCAGGGGCGGCGTAATTGTTAACAATTCTTCCATTGCAGGAGTGACAGGACTTCCTGGAAATCCTGCTTATGTAGCTTCAAAACATGCAGTAAATGGACTGACTAAGAATCTCGCCCTGGATTATGCACGTTATGGTATCCGTATCAATTCCGTAAATCCTGCAGGTACGTCAACCCCTATGGTAGAGGAAGCCTATGCATTTGTAATGAAAAAGCAGAAAGAGGCTTTGGATGCGGGATTAGATCCGAAAAAAGCGCAGTCCATGGCAGGACAAAAAACGAAGACCATGCAGGAGAGAGAAGCGACGGCAGAGGAACAGGCAGCATCTATTTTGTTTTTAGTTTCAGAGGATGCGACGCATATGACAGGTGCCGTGGTTCAGACTGATGGCGGATGGACTTCGTTTTGATTTTGAAGTCAGGGATATGATCTACCAATCATTCTACCAATCATGCCCGCCGCTTAAATTTTGAAGAAAATCTTTTATATAGTACAGAGCAGCTCCGGTAGCCACGGTGCTGCTTTTTCTCTTTCCAAGTGACAGGAATGTATCCGCTTCGGGAAATGCTGTAGTTTTCTGCATGCGGGCATGGAGATATTCCAGATCCTGCTCGTTCATGTAAGGTGCCAGATGTCCGCCCAGGATTACCTCGCTGTCGATTACCATGTGAAGATTATTAATTGCCATGGCAAGATAATTGAGATAGCGTACCCAGCGGTCTTCCTGTTCCCGGCTGCCGGCATTTTTCGCTTCGAAGAAAGCATCCAGATCTTCGTTTCCGGAATCCCCGTTTCCGGCAAGCAGGGCATTGGCAGAACAATAGCATTCCATACACCCCATTTGTCCGCAGTAACAGGGAAGCCCCCCCGGAACAAGGGTCATGTGTTCGATTGTGCCGCTCCGACCGGTGCGCCCGCTCTGTATTTCCCCATTGATTATAATTGCACCGCCCAGATGGTACCCAAGTGAAAAATATACCGCGTGTGAAAGCTTTGGATGATCCCAGAGTTCTGTCATGGCAGCGCACTCTGCGTCATGTACAAAACGGCAGGGATAGTCCAGGTGTTCTTCAAACGAGGAAATGGATAAACCGGTACAGTCCAGAATCTTTCCATAAATAATGTTCCGGCTGTCCTGGGATACCAGCCCCTGGAGTGCAAATGCAATGCCAAGAACATTTTTACTTTCAATTTCCTGCTCCAGGATAAACTGTCTGATTTCCGTGCTGACATCTTTGAAATAATCTGCAGAATCCCGGAATGGAATCCGGCATATTTTCTGAAACCAGATATGCCCATACAGATCCAGAACAGCAATGGTCAATTTGTTTTTTAAAATTTCCACACCGATGGAAACTCTGGCAGAAGGGGTAATGGTATATGCAACTGCCTTTCTGCCAATCTGGGACTGAAGCTGTCCGCAGGTCTCAATAAAGCCTTCTTGCAGAAGCATATTCAGATGCTGTGTTACAGTAGGAAGACTCATTTGCAGTGCATTTGCAATAGATTGCTTTGAACATTTATCATTGGAATAGATATAATGATAAACGTCAGAATAGTTCATTTTTTTTATGTCGGTAAGAGAAAATTTTTCCATGATAACTCCTTATATAAAAGTAAAACGAGGATTTCACTTCGTTATGTAAAATAGATTTGCAAAATCATTATAGCATATAATTTTATGTAAAGTAATTAGAAAAAGACTTTTGGTAAAATTATCTAAAAAATATAACACAATTTTGAGTATTATTCCATCTTTCACAAGAAGATAAAAAGAGCTATTATGTAATTACATTTTAGAAAATCATTTTATAAAATGAATATGTATAAAATGAAAACGAAAAAACGAATCTACATAAAACGGTAGGAAGGATGGAATGGATATGGGAATTATTGAAAAGATGAGACTGGACGGTAAAAAAATCTTTGTAACAGGAGGAGCAAGAGGAATAGGCAAATCGGTTGCCACGGCATTTGCACAAGCGGGAGCAGATCTGGCAATTGTGGATGTGGATATGGAAGAGGCGAAAAGAACGGCTGACCAGCTTGCCGCAGAATATGGAGTAGAAACAATAGCGGTTAAAACGGATGTAACAAAACCGGACGAAGTTGATGCGATGATAGAAACCATATTAAGCAAATTTGGAAGGCTGGATGTTGCTTTTTGCAATGCGGGTATCTGTATGAATATCCCGGCAGAGGAGATGACATACGAACAATGGAAAAAAGTGATCGACATCAATCTGACCGGCGTATTTTTAACGGCACAGGCAGCGGGAAAAGTGATGTTAAAGCAGGGCGGCGGTTCCATCATTAATACGGCGTCCATGTCTGCACATATTGTAAATGTGCCGCAGCCGCAGTGTTCCTATAATGCCTCAAAAGCGGGTGTAATTCAGCTGACCAAATCACTGGCAATTGAATGGGCGAAGAGAAATGTACGGGTTAACAGTATCAGCCCGGGATATATCGGGACTGAACTGACCCTGAATTCACCTAGCCTGCAGCCTCTGATTGAACAGTGGAATGCCATGGCGCCCCTTGGCAGAATGGGCAGGCCGGAGGAACTCCAGTCTATCTGTGTCTATCTGGCAGGAGATACCAGCTCCTTTACAACCGGATCTGATTTTGTTGTGGATGGAGCATTTACCTGTTTCTAGAACCAGTAAAAATGAACAGTTTAAAATCCCACAGGAGGAAGAAAGATGAATTATTTATTAGGAACGGATATCGGAACATCCGGAACAAAAACTATTTTAATGGATACCGAGGGAAAATTGATAGCCCAGAACCTGCAGGAATATGATGTGCTGACCCCTAAACCATTGTGGGCGGAGCAGTGGCCGGATGTATGGGCGGATGCAGCGTTGGCATCCATTAAGAATACAGTAGCGGAATCGGGAGTGAATCCCCGGGACATCAGGGGAATTGCAGTCAGCGGATTATATGGAGGATCCGGTATTCCACTGGACGAACGGATGAACCCGGTCAGACCGTGTATGATCTGGATGGACAGACGTGCAGATGAAGAGACTTCCTGGGTGCTGGAGAAGATTGGGGAAGAAAAACTGCTTGAAATCACACACAACGGGGCAGATCCCTATTACGGCTATACTAAGATTCTATGGATGAAGAACCATGAACCGGAAAACTGGGAAAAGACCAAACTGTTTCTCCCTCCAAATGACTATGTAATATATAAAATGACAGGGAAAATTGCCATTGATTATTCTTCAGCGGGAAATATCGGAGGCATATTTGATATGAACCGGAGGGAGTGGTCTGAAGAAATGATGGAAGCCATGGGAATTCCCATGTCAATGATGCCTCAGAAGATTGTGGAGTCCACGGATATTGTAGGAGGACTTAAAAAAGAGCTGGCGATGGAACTGGGACTGTGGGAAGGAATGCCGGTAATTGCAGGAGGAATTGACTGCGGAGCTGCGAATATAGGCCTTGGCGTTTTTGATTCCGGTATCTATGCAGCAGCCATCGGAACTTCCATGTGCGCAGCACTGATTTCGGATAAACCGGTAAAAGGAAAAGGCCTGATCGTATGGCCCTATCTGTATGATGCTAAGAAATTATCCTATTATTTTGCAGGCGGAGCTACTGCAGGGGCGATAGTGAAGTGGTTCCGCAATACGATCTGCCAGTTCGAAGCTGAGGTGGAAAAGGCAGGCGGTCCAAAGGCATACGACGTATTAAATGCAGAAGCAGAAAAGCTTCCAGCAGGAAGTGAAGGGCTTGTGGTGCTGCCCTATTTTATGGGGGAAAGAAGCCCTGTCTGGGATTCCGATGCAAAAGGTACTATCCTGGGACTGTCACTGACCCATACAAAGGCACATCTGTACCGGGCATTTTTGGAAGCAGTGGCATATTCCCTTAGAAATGCCATGGAGGCTACCGGTGAATATCTGGGTGAATACATTCTGCTGGCAGGGGGAGTTACCAAGTCAAAGGTATGGAGACAGATCTTTGCGGATGTAACAGGATATCCAGTAGTATGCCCCATCTATGATGTGGAAGCAAATATGGGGGATGTAATGCTGGCGGGTATCGGAACCGGTCTGCTTACCTATGAGCAAGTGAAAAAATGGCAGGTTCTGGATGCAAAAATAATGCCTGATCAACAAAACCACGAAAAATACAATGCGTATTACGGTGTTTACCAGTCCACATATGAAAATTTAAAAGAAGATATGAAAAAGCTGTCAAAGATATAAATCAGTAAGTCTTTTGGAGGAGAATGATTATGAAAAAGTGGAGAAAAAGAGTGGGTTATGGAATCGGAGATCTGGGTTGCAATCTTGTATTCAGTACAATGGCTTCCTATTTGATGATATTTTATACGGATGTATTCGGCATATCGGCAGCAGTTGCCGGTACGCTGATGCTTGTTACAAAATTTATTGATGCTCTAACTGATACCGGAATGGGAATTATCGTGGATAAGACTCACACCAGATGGGGACAGGGCAGGCCTTATTTTCTGATTGGTGCGGTACCCTTTGCCATATTTACCATTGCGACTTTCTATATACCGGAGCTGGGAAGTGCAGGGAAAATCGTTTGGGCTTATATTACGTATTGTCTTCTCTGCACCGCGTATACCGTTGTAAATATTCCGCTGAATACAATTGTGCCAAGACTCACCTCTGATCTGCATGAGAGAAACTGCCTGGTATCCACCAGGATGATCTGTGCCATGCTTGGAACGGCCATTGTTATGACCATTACAGCTCCGTTAGTAGAGTACTTTGGAAAAGGCGACAAGGCCCGTGGATATTTAATTACCATGAGTTTGTATGGCATTGTGGCAATGATTATATTTGTTATTACTTTTCTCAGTACCAAAGAGGTCGTTCCTTCTACCGTACAGGAAGAAAAGGTAACACTCCGGGAAAGCCTGAAAGGACTGACAGACCAGAGCATATTATTTTTTATATTGAATTTTCTATATTTTGGACTGTATGTATTCCGAAGTACCACCGTAATTTACTATTTTACATATAATCTCCAAAAGACACAATGGCTGACCCTGGTGGGACTTCTTGGAATTCTTTCAGGACTTCCGATGCTGTTAGTTCTTCCGGCTCTTCAGAGAAAATTTGGAAAGAAGTGGGTGATGTATTTAAGTATCGTCATCTATATTGCAGGAGATATGATGATTTATATCGGCAGGTCCACTTCCTTTTTCCTGCTGGCAGGCCTTGTCGTTACCGGACTTGGAATTTACGGAATCTTTGGCGTGACCTTTGCCATTCAGCCGGATGTTATCGATTATTCGGAGTATAAAAAGAACAAGAATATATCAGGACTGATTGCAGCGTTCCAGGGATTCTTCGTGAAAGCAAGCATGGGACTTGCAAGTGCGGTGATTGGAGGAATATTGAAGTGGGGCGGCTATGCGGCGAATGAAAATCAGTCTCCAAAGGCTCTGGCATGTATTGAAGCAAGCTTTATCTGGATACCCCTGGGACTGTGCCTGGTAATTGGAATTTTGATGTATTTTTATAATCTGGATAGAAAAAGAGCGGAAATGAGCAGGGTTCTGGATGGAAGAAGAAACGGTCAACAGTCTGAATTTATGTGACGGTGACATCCACCCCTTTGCTTCTTAAGAGCTCCACCTTTTCTGGAGAAATCCCGTTATCCGTGATCAGGCAGGATACCTCATGATATTGCAGCAGAGAGACAGCTCCTTTCTGGGAAAACTTCTCGCATTCTGTTAATATTGTGGTGTGTTCTGCCTGTTCTGACATGGCACGGATGACCTCCCGGCGCATTAAATTACTTCCGGTAAAGCCAAAACTCTCCTGGAATCCGTCTATCCCGATAAAAAGTCTTTTTACAAAGAAAGTACGCACATTATGAATGGTTAACGGACCCACAACAGCCTGGGAATCTTTCTGGTAGGTTCCTCCCAGCAGAATGACCTGAACCGTGGGATAGTGGCGGATATACCCGGCAATAAATGCAGAGTTGGTAATGATAGTCAGATCTTTTCTGGTACGCGCCAGTTCATCGGCGAGCAGGATGCAGCAGGAACCGGATTCGATCATTAACGTTTCCCCGTCCTGTACCATGCCGGCAGCTGTCCTTGCTATCTGTTTCTTTTTTTCATAATGGAATGCCAGATGGTAATTCATATCTTCCCGGGAACCAAGAACCGCGAATCCATGTTCCCTTTTAATTAATCCCTTTTCTTCCAAGCTGTCCAGGTCTTTTCGGATCGTTACTTTAGATACGTCTAACAGGTCAGAAAGCCTGGCTACTTCTATTTTATTTTCCAGCGTAAGCAGTTCTAAGATTTTTTCTTCACGATGATTCATCTGGCATTCCCTTTCGTTGTATAAATTTTATTTATTATAACATAAGAAAAGCAGAAACGCAATCATTTGGTTTCGTAAGAAAGAGATATTGGATTCGAATAAAAAATTGCGATTATGGTGGTATCAAAAGAACTGAAAGACAGGGGGACAATGTAATTATAGAAAGTAATTAAAACTTACGAAAGAAATAAAAAATAGTTTCATTAGTAAATATGGTGTTGACAAACCTTAGAAAAAAAATTATAATCCTCTTATAGAAAAAGAAAGAGGAGATCAGTATGGAACTATTATTTGATACAGCCAATTTAGATGAGATTAAAAAGTACAGCCAGTATTATCCAATAACAGGGGTTACCAGCAATCCCAGTATACTTAAGGCAGAGGGGAATGTGGATCTGTACGGTACCCTTCGTGAAATCAGGAAAGTTATTGGCATGGAAAAGTCTCTCCATGTACAGGTACTTGCAGAAGATGCAGATGGGATGCTAAAAGAAGCAGAGGCAGTTTTGAAAAATGTGGATGATAAAGTATTTATAAAAATCCCGACTACAGAAGAGGGATTAAAAGCAATGATGATGTTAAAATCCAAGGGAATCGGTGTCACTGCTACTGCTATTTATACAAAGATCCAAGGATTTATGGCAATTATGGCCGGAGCGGATTTCATTGCACCCTATTGCAACCGTATGGAAAATCTGGATGTTGATTTTGAAGAAACGATTGCAGATTTCCGTCAGATGATTGACGAAAATCAATCTTCCTGTAAGATTCTTGCAGCCAGCTTTAAGAATATCCGCCAGGTGAACCGTGCTTTTACAGTTGGTGCACATGCGGCTACGGTACAGCCAATGCTGATGCACAGTTCTTTTGAAATGGCGGCAGTGAAGAAGGCAGTGGATGACTTTAAAGCAGACTGGGTGGCAGTCAGGGGAGATGTCTCTCTTACTGATCTGTAGAGAAAATGTTTCGTATGAAAGCAGGAAGGAAGGTGGACTTTATGAAACAGTATTTGATTGCCCATGATCTTGGGACATCGGGAGATAAAGCAACGCTGTTTACTGCAGAAGGAGAGATGATTCGAAGTGCGGTGGTTTACTATGACGTGGATTTCTCCGGAGATAAGCGGGCAGAGCAAAATCCTCTGGACTGGTGGAATGCTTTTTGTAAGGCAACCGGAGAGATTCTGGAAGGTATTCACCCTGAGCAGGTTTTGGCAGTTTCTTTTAGTGCCCAGATGCAGGGATGCCTTCCGGTAGATGAGCAGGGGAATCCCCTTCGGAATTCGATTATCTGGGCGGATCATAGAGCCGTGAAGGAAGCGGCCTTATTGGAAGAAAGACTGGGTGCAGACCGCATCTATGAACTGACCGGGCACAGAGTCAGTCCAAGCTACACCATTGAAAAGCTTATGTGGCTGAAAAAACATGAGCCGGATATCTATCAGAAAACTTATAAAGTACTTCAGGCAAAAGACTACATTATATTCCGCCTGACCGGAAAATTTGTCACGGATTATTCCGACGGTTCCGGCACCCAGGCGATGGACCTGAAAAAAATGGAATGGTCCAGGGAAATATTGGGGGCAGCAGAGATAGACGGTGATAAATTTCCGGAATTACATAACTCTACGGACATTGCCGGAAAAGTAACGGCAATTGCATCTTCTGCCTGTGGCCTGGGAGAGCATACGCTTGTAATCTGTGGAGGCGGGGACGGACCCTGTTCCGCAGTAGGGGCAGGATGTGTAAAGGATGGAGAATTGTTTACCACCTTTGGTACCTCTGCCTGGATTGGCGGGACTTCTTCGGTTCCCTTTGCAGACGAAGAGAAGATATTGTTCTGTTTTGCCCATGTAATTCCAGGAAAATACATGCCATGCGGGACGATGCAGGCAGCAGGAAGTGCTTATTCATATGTCCGCAGCGTAATTTGTGACGGAGAGGACTATGACTTGCTGGATGAACGGATGAAACGTTCCCCGGCAGGTGCAAAAGGATTGATTTTCCTGCCTTACCTTCTGGGTGAAAGAAGCCCCAGGTGGAATTCCGACACCAGCGGAGCGTATCTAGGGATTCATCCGGAGCATAAGAAGGATGATTATGTCCGAGCTTCGATGGAAGGCATAGCAATGAATCTGGAATTGATTTTAAAGGCATACCGCAGGAAAATGTCCGTTGATACGATGATACTGACCGGAGGCGGAGCCAAAAGCCCGGTAAATGCAGGGATACTGGCTGATGTTATGCAGGTAGATTTTCAGGTTCCGGATCATGTTGAAGAAGCGACCTCCATTGGAGCGGCTATGATCGCCGGTGTTGGTGCCGGGGTGTTTCAGAGTTTTGACGAAGTGGAAAAATTTCTGCACATCCGTCAAAGATATCAGGCAGACAAAGAAAAAGAGAACGTGTATCGTTTTGTAAAACAAAGATTTGAATTGGCTTATCAGGGGCTTTTACCTTTTTTTAAAGCTCACGAATGATAGTATCATAAATTTAATACGTTATACTGTGAAGGCGGTTTTGAGATTTCTATTTCAAAACCGCTTTTTGTTTATAATGGTAAATTATGCAATGATGTACTAGTACTACAGGGAACTGTTTCTTAAATTTGGGTTTAGCTGAGGAAGGGGACGCTTTGTAGATTGAAGTAGTGTGCGGAAAGAGAAGGGGGCGGACCATGGCAGGCGTTTGGAAGGCTTACCGCAGAACTGGCATTTTCTAACCTTCCCAGAGCGCTTTTTGGCGGCACGCGGGCAGTGAGCTGCGAAATGCATCAGGATTTCGGAGCGAATGCCCGCGTGCCGCCAAAAAGCGCTTCGGAAAGGTTAGAAAATACCAGTTCTGCGGCCAGCTGACGGAGCCCATGCCAGTTTCCCACACCCATCTTTCCGTACACTACCTATCATTTACAAAGCGTCCCTTAATCAGCTAAACCCCAATTTAAAATGAAATTGTTCGTTCAAGATGAATTGCTCATTTCGTGAATGCGGATATGAAGCACAATACATTAACGCAAAATTTTCGATTCTGTTCATTTATTAATCTAAAATTATTCGGGTAATTTTTTTAGTTTGCAAAATTAAGTAGCTTAAAAATAACAATAGTTTTAAATATATGGAAATAAATATGGAAAAAATATGGAAGGTTTCAGGAACAACTTGCCAAAAAAAATGAAGTATGATACTTTAAAAACATAAAACGTTCACGAACACGGAAGGCGAGATGTACTATGCGGGTTACAATTAAATCAATAGCAGAAGCAGTAGGTGTTTCAAGAGGAACTGTAGATAGAGCGCTGAATAATCGTTCAGGAATCAATCATGAAATAGCAGAGAAGATAAAAAAGACGGCAGAGGAGATGGGATACCGCCCGAATCTTGCCGCGAAAGCATTGGTAAAGACAAAAGTAGTGAAAAAAATAGGTATCATATTAAATTCAGAGGGAAATGAATTTTTTGATGAGGTCAAGAGGGGGATTGAAGATTCCCTGCAGGACTTATGCGAATTTGGTTTGGAATACGAGTGGCGGACAATGAAAGGATATGACGATAAAAGAGAAGAAGAGTTGATGGAGGAGTTGGAGGGGCTTGGGATATCCGGTCTTGTTATGACTCCGATTAACTCAGAAAGGATTATACGCAAAATTCACGAGTTCCATAAGAAAAATATTAAAGTTGTAGCGATTAACTCTGATGTTTTAAACACTGAACGGATTGCATATGTAGGATGTAAACACAAAAAGAGCGGAACAGTTGCAGCAGGACTGTTTGGGCTTATGAGTCAGGGGAGGGAAGAAACGGTGGCCATTGTTACAGGAAGTAAGCTGAACCTGGCACTGGAGAGAAGAGAGAGAGGATTTGTAGAAACGATAGAAAAGGATTACCCCAATATTAGGATTGTGGATATACTAGGGAATGATGATAGTGATGAATTGTCATATGAAGTGACAGAGAGACTATTAAAAGAGTATCCTAATTTAGACGGTCTGTGCTTTCTTGGTGCAGGGGTCAGCGGTGGGATTAAGGCGGTGCCCTCCCACAGAAATGCAAACTTCAAAGTAGTGACGTTTGACTTAATTGAGGCAGTGAAAAAGGGTCTGTCGAATAATTTGATTGCTGCTACAATCTTGCAGGAACCATATAAGCAAGGGTTCGATGGCGTTCAGATAATGGGAAAATACCTTTTGTTCCAACAAATGCCAAAAAATGAAAAAAATTATACGGAACTCTCGATTATTACAAAATATAGTATGTAAAAAATTTGAGTAAACTTATGTAAACCGTGCACGAACACGTAGGAGGAGCAGCATGAACTCAAGAGAAAGATTAATTAAAACATTGAACCATGAAGATCCAGGAAAGGTGGTAGTTGATTTAGGATCTACTGCTATTACTGGTATCAATGCAAATGCGCTTGACAAATTGCGCAGAGCACTTCACCTGGAAGAACACAAAATTAAAATTAATGAGCCATTGCAATTACTTGGAATGGTCGAAGAAGATCTGCGGGAAGCTCTCCATCTGGATGTAGTAGATATTACGGCAAACGATACGATGTATGGATTTGAGAATAAAGGATGGAAGCCTTGGAGGCTGCAGACAGGTTTAGAAGTTGAAGTCCCGGAAATGTTTAATACCACCTTGGATGAACAGGGGAATACCTATTTGTATGCAAAAGGCGATATGAATTATCCGCCGGCTTCTAAAATGCCAAAGAATGGACATTTCTTCGATCACATCACGAGAGGAAATATAGAATTGGACGAGGATACAACCAATGCCCGGGAAGACTTTAAAGATGACTTTGGCATTTTGACAGATGATGCTTTGAGAAGGCTGGAAGATCGCTGCAATGACATTTTCCAGAATACTTCCTATGGCATGATAGGTGGCGGTGCCCTTGCCGGACTGGGCGATTTTGCTATTATTCCGGGACCGAATGTAAAAACACCAAGAGGAATCCGGGATATAGCGGATTTTATGATGGCACATCAGATTTGTCCTGACTACATATTGGAATTGTATGAGATGCAGACAGAAATAGCCATCGAAAATGCAAAATTGTTTAAGCAGGCATGTGGTGATAAGCTGCAGGCAATTATTATTTCTGGAACAGATTTTGGTACACAGAATGGACCATTTATGTCACTTAGCAGCTTTAGGGAATTTTATAAGCCTTTTTATAAGAGAATCAATGACTGGGTACACGAAAATACGAATTGGAAGACATTTTATCATACATGTGGTGCAGTTTCTGTATTCCTGCAGGATTTTCATGAAATGGGTGTGGATATCTTAAATCCTGTTCAGCTTTCAGCAGCGGGAATGGATGGGAAAATGCTAAAAGAGAAGTGGGGAGATAAGTTCACTTTCTGGGGTGGGGGCGTGGACACACAGAAGACACTTCCTTTCGGAACTCCGGAGGAAGTATATAAAGAAGTTTCAGAGCGTCTGGAATTATTTTCAAAAGATGGTGGATTTGTATTTAACCCGGTTCACAATATTCAGGGGCAGACATCAGCCGAGAATATGATAGCAATGTTTCAGGCAATTGAAGATTTTAATAAGGTAAAGGAATGAAAAGAAATACACATAACAGTATGTTGAAAAGCCTGGTAGGAAGAAGGAATTTATAGTTCTGCTGGGATTAATGCTGCTCATGGTTGTAATGAGCATGCTTTATATCTCGCATAAACTGGATAAAATCATTAAATTTAGTGATATAGGATGGAATCACCTCGGAAGCCTTAACTATCAAGGATTCCGAGGTGATTCTTTGTCTCCCCCAACAGGGTCTCAATTATTCTTGTATTGCTGACATAAATCCCCTGTTGGTACATTTTTTTATTTAGAAGACCGTTAAGGTTAATTCCAACAGACAGCAGAAGATGTGTACACAGATTTTCTAGTCAGTAAAGTGATACTGCGGACGAATATGGAAATTAAAATAAAAATGTTTACAATTTCTATAAACAATGTTATATTAGGTTTATAAATAAAGAGAACAGGAGGGAATTATGGATTACGGTAAACTCTCATTGGAAGAGTTAAAAAAGGGATATCAGTTTGACAAAGAAAAAGATGCCTATGTCTGTATTTATTGTGATCAGACTTTTCAGGAAGGTCAGATTTTTTCAATCGGAGGTCATTTTTATGTGGCGGAACACGCGGTGGCAAAACATATTGCAGCAGAGCATGAGAGTAACTTTGCTCAGCTGGTAAATTCAGACACGAAGTACAATACATTAACGCAAAATCAAAGAGAATTAATGACGTTATTTTATGCGGGATTGACAGACGGTGAAATTGCGAAAAAATCCGGTATTTCCGATTCTACGGTCAGACGCCAGAGATTTACATTCCGGGAAAAAGCAAAACAGGCCAGATTATATCTTGCTATTTATGAACAGGTGTTTGAAGAACATGCTGAAAATGAGAATGCCTTTATTCCCATTCACGACAAAGCAATTTACGTAGATGACCGGTATCTGATTACAGAACAGGAAAAGCGACACATTTTAGAAACATCTTTCAAAACACTTTCACCTTTAGTATTAAAAAACTTCTCCCCAAAAGAAAAGAAAAAGATTGTTATTTTAGGAAAAATAGCAGAAGAATTTGATAGGGGAAAGCATTATAGCGAGAAAGAGGTAAATGAGATATTGAAGCCGGTCTTTGAAGATTATATGACCTTACGGCGCTATTTGGTTATGTATGGGTTTATGGAAAGAACGAAAGACGGAGCGGAATACTGGCTCACAATTTAATTGTTTAATTTGGGTTTAGCTGAGGAAGGGGACGCTTTGTAGATGGAAGTAGTGCGCGAAAAGAGAAGGGGGCGGACCATGGCAGGCGTTTGGAAGGCTTACCGCAGAACTGGCATTTTCTAACCTTCCCGGAGCGCTTTTTGGCGGCACGCGGGCATTCGCTCCGAAATCCTGATGCATTTCGCAGCTCACTGCCCGCTTAGTATTCGATGGGAGCCAGTCGAATACTATCCGCCAAAAAACACTCCAGCAAGGTAAGTAAATGCTCAGATCTGCTATACGCCTTCCAAACGCCTGCCATGGTCCGCCCCCTTCTCTTTCCGGGATGCAGTTTATTGATACAAAGCTGGTTTTCTCAGCATGGTTGGGCCCTGGGGTTGTGGCATGCTGTACGCTATTGGCATAGAACACTTAAAAACCAATAAACCAGCTGGATGTTATCACTCTGAACTGTCTCTAAATTCTACTACAGTATATTTGTGGTTATAGTACCTACATCCAGTTAAGTCTGTGATCAGGAAAGCAGGTAAAATTTCGTCTTATCATCCCCCTTTCACACTGAACTGCCGTAACACACTCTGCTGCATCCAAAAACGAACAGACCGTCACAACCCAGGGGTCTCCACCAGGCTGAGAAAACCAGCTTTGTATCAACGAATGCTATCTCGGAAAGATGGGTGTGGGAAACTGGTATGGGCGGAGGAAGCGTAGAGCAGAGATGAGTATTTACTTACCTTTTCGAAGTGTTTTTTGGCGGATAGTATTCGACTGGCTCCCATCGGATACTAAGCGGACAGTGAGCTGCGAAATGTATCAGGATTTCGGAGCGAATGCCCGCGTGCCGCCAAAAAGCGCTTCGGAAAGGTTAGAAAATACCAGTTCTGCGGCCAGCTGACGGAGTCCATGCCAGTTTCCCACACCCATCTTTCCGTACACTGCCTACATCTACAAAGCGTCTTAATTAGCTAAACCCAAATATAATAAACCTAGAGTGAGTCTCAATTTCAAGTAATGACTCATAAGAGTGTGTTTGAGAATTCATTTAAGTAAAAATATGTAGTATAGATCATAAATGAATAAAAAATGAAAGAGGAGATCAGTATGGAACTATTAAAAGAATCTGATATGGAGAAAAACAGACCCAATATTAAAATGGGGCCTATTGTGATGGACTGTGGTATGGGAGGCGCTAAAGTACTTTCGGAATTTTATAGCAGACTGCTTGGATGGAATCTCTCGCATCCGGCGCAGAATGGGACGTCTGCCATCACCTCTCCCCAGGGAAATGTGATGGCATTTCAGGAGGTTGAGGGGTATGAATCTCCGGTCTGGCCGTGGAAAGCTGGAAAACAGGGACAAATGATACACTTTGATCTAGAAGTGGAAGACTTGGAAGAAGCGATCAGCTATGCTGTGCTTTGTGGAGCAAGGCTGGCGGAAGAGATATTTTTCGAGGATTCCAGAACGCTGTTTGATCCTGCGGGGCACCCGTTCTGTCTGGACACTTACCGAGAGGATTAATGAGAAAAAAGAAAATAAAAGAAAAATAAAAGAAAATAAAAGTAAAAATAAAAAAGAGTCGTTTTGTCTGAACGTGATTTTTAGCACGCAGTCAGACTAAACGATTCTTTTTTGCATTTTTTACTGGTGTCGTAAGAGATATTTTGCCTGAAGTTAAAAAAACGATACATTTAAGCAAAAAAGCTTAATTAAAATATCCGATAATACCTAAAAGGTAACCACTGTAGCCGACAATGCTTTCAAAAATATACTAAAATTGCAGAGTATAATTTCTGCATGCTTCTACATATGCCGTGATATTTTCCCAGGGTACCTCCGGCTCCAGCATATGGGTAGGTGCCAAAAAGAGCCTGCCGGTTTTGCCGGCAATATCCAGTAAATGGATGGCGGTTGCTTTCACTTCCTGCGGGGAGGCAAAGGGCATGGTGGTCTGGGTCCCAATGGTGCCATGGAATCCAATCTTCCCGCCATATTTTTGAAAAATTTCCTGAAAGTCCATGCATTCGCTTTGAATAGGATTCAGAACATCAATTCCTGCTTCGATCAGATAGGGGATAAAAGGGGTAACATACCCACAGCTGTGGTAAAATATAATAACTTCCGGATTAACGGAACGGATTGTCTGAATTACTTTCTTCAGGCGCGGTAAAATCCATTCGCAATAGAGATCTTCACTCATCATCTGGGTGTGCTGCATCCCAATATCGTCACCCAGGTAAATGATATCCACACCTGCCAGGGCAAAAGACCTGGCACGAATCTGCGCCTGTGCCGTGACTTTGTCAAAAATGAAAGAAGCAATTTCTGGATCACTGATCATATCAGACATGAGATTTTCCATACCCCGGATGTACCAGGATGTTTCCCAGATAGTCACCTGCATACTGCCTACAGCAGCCAGTCCCTGTTTATGGATTGCTTTAACCTGTTCTGGCTGATGGGATGCATTGCCTGCAGCGAAATCGGGAAAAGGGTAATCCTTAACTTCTTCCAAATCCTCTGTCAGACTAAGCGGATAGCGCATTCTTGTCATATGCTTGGCAGCTGCACTGCCTGGTTCATGTGCAATTCCCCATACATCGATTTTAGATCCTTCTTTCAATCCGTAGGGATAATATTTAAGAAACTGTTCCGGATTTTCTTTGATGGCGATATCATCCACATAGCGCCAGGGCATCTGGAAATACTCCATATAGCTCAGGTCACTTCCTGTTTTTTCATGATAGGTCGCCACTAGTTCCGGGCATAAATTAAATTCTACGGGCACCTCCTGGTAAGGTTTACCCTTTAGCATAGCGATTAAGTTTTCTCTTTTTGTCATATCAGCACCTGTTTATATTCCTTTCACAATATTTTTCTTTTTTCTTTTTCATTATTGACTTATCCACATGTTAGCATATATGATTAAGAATATGAATGGGATTATTGGTCTGGGCATGTCATTTTTGGAAATAGAAAGGACGAAGGAGATGAAAATACCGGAGCGGTTGTACCGCAATCAAACGATGCATTATAATATTACCCACAGTCCCCAGGACGGTGTATTAAGCTGTGGTTTCCTGCATAAACCAAATGCAGGTTTTTCTCAAAGTGGTCTTGTCTTTGAACACTATGGTGCATTTTTGCTGCTGGACGGTTCGGGGAGTTATACGGATTCAGAGGGATATGAATATGATCTGGAACCGGGAGCTTACATACAGAGGCTGCCGGGCAGGAAGCATACAACCATGGTAAATCCGGATGGAAAATGGCTGGAGTTTTTTGTTTGTTTTGGCAAAAAAACTTATGAAAATTTAAGAGATCTGAAACTAATTTCGGATACACCTGTGATTTATCCGGGACTGACCCCTCATACTTTTCAAAAGTGCAATTATTTAATGGAATGTTTCCGGAAACTGGCGGAAGACCAGCTGTCGGTTTTGTATCTTTACAGTCAGGAATTTGCAATCGAGATGTTTCGAAGTGTCAGAAATTCATATGTGGATGGCAGGGAATTTGCGAAAATGCAGAAGGCAGAGGAACTGCTCTGCCAGAGGAAGCCACGCTTTTTAAATGCCAGAGAGGTGTCGGATTGTATCGGCATGTCTTATGACAGATTTCGGAAAAAATTTAAGGATATGTACGGGATTTCCCCGGGAGCATATCAGATTGACAGCCGGATTAATTATTCAAAGACCCTGCTGTTAGACACCGGGAAGAATTTAAATGAAATAGCACTTTTATGTAATTTTGCAGATGGATTTTCATATTCTAAAGCATTTAAGAAGCACTGCAATATATCACCACAGAAGTTTCGGAAGAATCATTTGAATTTGTGAATAATAGCTAGATCTAACAGTTTATAATTGGCTTATGGCTCCTGTTCAAAACAATCTTATGAGTCAATATTTGAAATAGAGAACATTAACGGTAAATTTAAACTTTATGAACTAATGGATAAAAAATATGTATCTCCGTTTTAGATATTATGTTGGATTGCAGTACATTTTCAACATGTGAGCCTTTACATGTGAATATGACATAATATTCATATAAAATGACATTTTTATTATATGAAAAGTTAATTACAGACATTATAATAATATTCTATGCGGCGCAGAATCCTTAGTGATTTTTAAGTGGTGAGATTTTCTCCTGGCATTATTGGATTGTGCAGGTGAAGGTTTTGATTTGTATTAAATTCCAATCATGTATTTGGATTCCAAAACAGGCGCTATCATATAGAGTTGGAGAGTTTGCTATGTTTTCATTTTTACTAGTGATTATTTATGTTGCATTTATCAGTCTGGGACTGCCGGATTCCCTGGTAGGTTCTGCATGGCCAGTGATGCAGTCAGAATTGGGAGTTCCTTTTTCATACGCGGGAATCATTACGATGATTATAGCCTGTGGGACAATTGTCTCAAGCCTTCTGTCAGACAGGCTTACCAGGAAATTTGGAGCCGGATTAGTTACGGCATTCAGTGTATTTTTAACAGCCATGGCGCTGTTTGGATTTTCGGTATCGAATTCTTTTATTTTGCTGTGTTTATGGGCGGTTCCGTATGGACTGGGAGCAGGAGCGGTAGATGCAGCACTGAATAACTATGTTGCCCTGCACTATGCATCACGCCATATGAGCTGGCTGCATTGCTTCTGGGGAGTTGGGGCGGCTGTCAGCCCGTACATAATGAGTTTTTGCCTTACGGGCGGCCATGGATGGCACAGTGGTTATCGTGTGGTCAGTATCGTGCAGATTATATTAACTGTAATTCTCTTTATCAGCCTGCCGCTTTGGAAGAGGGGAAATACAGATCATATACAACATGCGGAACTTGATAAGGAAGTTTCATCCAAACCCCTAGGGTTTGCGCAGATTTTAAAAATGAAAGGGGTTCCCCTGGTTCTGGTAACATTTTTCTCATATTGTGCGCTGGAACAGACGGCAATGTTATGGGCAAGTAGTTATCTGGTGCAGCATAGGGGACTGGACGTGAGTATTGCAGCCAGGTTTGCCTCTCTGTTTTGTCTTGGTATCACAGCGGGGAGATTTCTCTGTGGATTTATAGCAGATAAATTAGGAGATAAGTTACTAATCCGTTTTGGTATTTTGCTTTCATTGTTAGGAATCATTTTCGTTGCCCTGCCGGTAGAAGGAACGTTTTTTGCAATGATTGGATTAATTATTACGGGCCTGGGATGTGCTCCCACGTATCCGGCTATTATCCATTCAACACCTTTTAATTTTGGCAGAGAAAATTCACAGGGGATTATCGGAATCCAAATGGCAAGCGCCTACGTGGGTACAACGATTATGCCGCCGCTTTTTGGTTTTCTTGCTTCCGCTATCAACATTAGTATATTTCCATTATATTTAAGTATTTTTGCAATTTTGATGCTGGTTATGTCCGAGCGGTTAAATAAAATTGTTGCAAAAAAATATGCATCGTCTAGGTAATGACTTTCCTAAGAATATGGACGCCCTCTGCAATATTTTCAAAACTCAAATGAGAGTAACCCATAAGTATTTCGCTGGCATAATTGCAGCCGGAGTGTTCCAGCAGATAATTTTCAATCGGGTATATGCGGATGCCCTGATGTGCTATTTCCTGTACCAGATCCCTGGAAAAGGTTGTGTTATGAAACCGGACTACTATATGCAGTCCGGCAGCCTGCCCGAGGATTTTAAACTCACTGGCAAATTGATCCGTTAATTCCCGGATCAGATGATTTCGGTTTTTGTGATAGTACTTTTTCATTTTCCAGTATTCTGAAATTCTTCAGTGTTTTGAATTTCTCCAGTATTCTAAAAATTTGCCAGTGTTCTGTAATATTCCGGTATTCTTATATTTTTCCTTATGATGAACTTTTCCTGAATACTCTATTGACTCTGTATTAGCTGTTTTGTCTGTCTTATTTCTATTCCCTATAGTATTTATATCATCTGTCTGATTTAACTTATTTTTACTTGGATTCCAGCTATACCTGCATGATTCAGCGGATTTTTTAACTCCTGTATGCCGTCTGCTACAATCGTGCCGGATCCCTGGTGTCCTTCCAGATAGCCTTCTGCAATCATTAGGACAAGAATAGATCTTTCCTCTGTTATTTGCGTGATTTATTACGGTTTTTTCGTTTCGTTTCTCTCTTATGTGCTCTGGTTTAAAGGAATAGAAAAAGTTCCCGCCAGCAATGCGGCAGTCTTTACCAGTATGGTTCCGGTCAGCAGTATTGTATTGTCGGCGGTTGTTTTGAAAGAAACTGTTATGGGGAACATATGGTTGGACTGGGGTGTATTATTGGGGGGATTTTGATTTCCTGCCTGCATTTTAACGAAAAACAAGATTCTTCAAATTCATAAGCATAGACGGGTATCTTTTACATATTTCCATCATTTGGAATAAAATTCCTTGACACGGATCATATAATCGGCTATTATTAGTACTAAGTACTATTACTGTTTTATTTGGAAGATAGGAGAATTATAATGAAACGAGTTTTTGGAAAGATTGAAATTGCTTTTGATATATTGTACCTGCTTTCAGCCTTAATAATGGGGATTTTTCTGCTTATGGTATCTGCTTCCAAATTGCATATGCTGGCTGGAATTATGGCTTTGATATTGGTAATTGGAGATTCTTTTCATCTTCTTCCCCGTATCAGGGTTATCATTTCTAAAAATGAAATAGCCCGGCGAACTGCATTGGGGCGTGGTAAGCAGATTACCTCTGTTTCTATGACTGTATTTTACCTTCTGCTTTGGCAGATAGGACTGCAGATAAGCAATATTTCGGTTTTACCATTCTGGAACTATATAATCTATGTCTTGGCTGTTCTGCGCATAGCACTTTGTTTACTTCCGTGGAACCGTTGGACAGATGCCCAACCTCCGGTGAAGTGGGGAATCTATCGTAACATTCCTTTCTTTGTTATGGGCCTTATGGTGTCTATACTCTTTTTTGTGAACCGAAATGTGATAGCAAGTGTCCATTATATGTGGCTTGCCATTTTATTAAGCTTTTCCTTTTATCTTCCGGTTGTTCTTTTTGCAAACCGTAACCCTAAGATCGGAATGCTGATGTTGCCCAAAACAGGCTGCTACCTCTGGATTATCGGCATGTGCTTATTTCTGTAGGGGATAATAATCTTTCGAATACATAATTATTTATCCCGCTATCGTTCTATTAGCAGGGAGAAAAAGGAGGGGTGGATAGGTGGAAAAGGGCTGGTACCCGAAAAACCAAAATTTAAGAAACACAGCAGCTGTTCAGAAAGATACTCATTAACACATCACATATATAATAATTGAAAGGAGTTTTGCTATGAATGAACATAAAAATTTGACAAACGAGGTCGGTGCTCCGGTAGCCGATAATGAAGTTTCAATCACCGCCGGTTCAAGAGGACCAGTGATGATGCAGGATGTATGGTTGATGGAGAAAATGGCACATTTTAACCGGGAAGTAATTCCGGAACGTCGTATGCACGCAAAGGGCTGGGGGGCTTATGGGAAATTTACAGTAACCCATGATATTTCCAGGTATACCAAAGCAAAGGTATTACAGCCTGGCGCTGTAACAGAAACTTTTACCCGTTTTTCCACGGTAGCCGGAGAACGTGGAGCGGCAGACTGTGAGCGTGATATACGAGGTGTTGCCACGAAGTTCTACACCGAAGAAGGTAATTGGGATCTGGTTGGGAATAATACCCCCACTTTTTTCATCAGGGATGTTCATAATTTCTCTGACTTGAACCGTGCAGTCAAAAGAGATCCCCGCACAGGGCGCCGCTCTGCACAAAACAACTGGGATTTCTGGACCCTCCTTCCGGAATGCTTCCATCAGATAACGATAGTTATGAGCGATCGCGGAATTCCAGCTTCTTTCCGGAATATGCACTTTTTTGGCGAGCATACATTTTCTCTATACAACGAAAAAAATGAACGTGTATGGTGCAAATTTCATTTTAAAACGCAGCAGGGTATAAAGAATTTTTCAAATGAAGAAGCCGCAAAAGTTAATAGCTTGGACCGGGAATATCACGGGAAAGATTTGTATGATGCCATTGAAGAAGGTGATTTTCCCAAATGGACCATGTATGTCCAGATTATGACAGAAGAACAGGCTGCAAACCACTATGAAAATCCATTTGATATCACTAAGATCTGGAGACACGCGGAATACCCGCTTATTGAAGTGGGAGAGTTGGAATTAAACCGAAATGCGGATAATTATTTTGCTGAGGTTGAGCAGGCTGCATTTGCCCCTGCGCATGTGGTACCGGGTATAGGATTTAGTCCGGACCGATTCTTACAAGGAAGACTTTTTGCTTATGGAGATGCACAGCGCTACCGTCTGGGGGTAAACCATAATCATATCCCGGTAAACCGCGCAAAAGTGGAGGTAAATGAATATCATAGGGATGGTGCCATGCGTACAGATGGAAATTATGGGGGAGCTCCTGCTTATACTCCTAACAGTGCAGGGGTTTGGACCGCACAGCCTGAGGTCATGGAACCTGAGCTTTCTCTGGAAGGTGCTATGTACCGTTATGATCCAAAGGACGATCCCACGGATGATTGTTTCCGTGCAGGTGGTGACTTATGGCGGGTTCTGACAGAAGAAAAAAAGCAAATCCTGATACAGAATACGGCAGATGATATTGCAAGCGTTACCCCTAATATTAAGTACCGTCATGCCGTTCACTGCTATCTGGCAGATCCGGAATATGGCGAACGTTTTACTGAGGCTGCAGGTTTATCAATGGACAAGGTCAAAAAGCTTGCAAAATTGGACAATAAAAGCTTGATTCAGGCAACGATTTCACCTATAATGGAGTAAAATATAATTTGTTAGGTGTGTTTTATGAAACAGCAAAGAAATACCAGACAGCGTGAACTTGTGTTACAAATTGTCAGATCTCACCATGACCATCCAAGTGCAGATGAAATCTACCTGGAGGCACGGGAAAAGGATGATAAAATCAGCCGTGGAACCGTATACCGCAACCTAAATCTCCTGACTGAATCCGGAGAGATTCTACAAGTTAAAGTGCCAAGTGCAGACCGGTTTGACTGTCGGCTGGATTACCACTATCATATAATCTGTACGAAATGCGGAAATATAACAGATCTGCCGCTTTCTTATAACGAACATCTGGATACTACAGTCCAAGAGCAGACCAGTTATATTGTAATGCGCCACCGCACTGTATTTGATGGCATATGTTGCGACTGTCAGAAGTCAATACTTAATAAGGATTAGAAAACGTAGGCAGGGAAGATTGATTCCCTGCCTATTTCCTATATTTTAAAGGCTGTTTATTACAACAAATATCATATTTCTCAAAAAGCATAGTATATCACACCACATGAGGTCAAACGTATGAAGTTAGAAAAATGTACGATGTCGTCGGGCGGGGGCAAGTTACTGTATGATGCTCATTAATGCCTGATAGGCCATTCGGAATGCCTCGGCTCCATCTGTCCTCCCTCTTTGCTGCCCTTCCTGTTCCAGTGATTTCAGGGCATCAAAGTCCGCAAGATGAGGTTCCAGACTGATATATCCGCTGTATCCACACTGATCCAGCTGTTTCAGGATAGAAGAGATATGTCCGTCTCCTTTGCCGGCTGGAACAATTTCCCCGGTAGCCTGTATGGCATCTTTGATATGAAGATACACAATATATGGTTTCAGCATTTCGTAAGCTTCCTGGGTGTCCTGCCCGCATTGTATAAAGTTGGCAAAATCAAAGGTGGCACCGAAATTCGGTCCGTAGAATTGTTTCATCATATCCAAACAGCGTGATACAGTATCGCCGTAGATCCCTTTTTCGTTTTCATGAAGCAATATCAGATTTTTCTTTGCAGCGTAATTCACCAGCAGATCCATGCGTTTCAGGACCTCATACCTATGGGTCTGGGGCGCGCCATCTTTGGGGAGATAGAAGCTGAACATCCGGATATAAGGAGTCTCAAAAATATCAGCCAGTTCTGCTATATGCTGAAATTGTTTAAAGTGTGAAGTGAAATCATCAGTGATATGTATTTTCCCTATGGGTGAGCCGATGGCAGAAACAGCAATACGGTTATGATCCAGTTCTTTCCTGACTTTTAACGCTTCTGCAAGAGTATAATCTGCAATGCCTTTGTGATTGGCACTACGGAATTCTATAAATTGTATATCTAATTCTCTCAAAAGCCTCATCTGTTTTTTCAGGTCTGTGTCAATTTCGTCAGCGAAACAGGATATCTTTGCATTTTTCAACATATTTGTAATCCTTTCTATTCCAACGTGTTAAATACTATTTGAGTATGTTATATAGTTTTCACTTAGTTATCTAAGAGAAAAATTTCTTTCTGAGTTCGGGCGGATTCATAAGAAGCAAGCATCAGACGGATGGTATCCAGTGTTCCCGGAAGATCCAGGCTAAACCGGCTGTTTTCACAGAGGGATTTATAAAAATCTGCTATACAGCTCACGTGCCCGCTTCCCCAGTAGCTTTTCCCCAGTGCTTCCGCGGAGGAAAGTTTGGGAGTTTCTATGCGCCCATCCCGGTAGTAATAAGTGACCGCGTGGTCTTCAATCCGAATGGTTCTGTCTTCACAGGACAGTTCGATCAGTGGAGGGACATTTTCGCAGTAAGCAGTGGTTGCATAGAAGACAGCACTTGCATCTGGAAAACGGATATATGCCTCCAGTGTATCCTCTACTTCAATCACCCCTTTTAGATGATGATTGTGCATTCCGGCATCTACACTGAGCGGTGTCCCCAGCAGATAAACCAGCAGATCCATTGTGTGGATGGCCTGGTTGATCAGCGCTCCGCCTCCTTCTGTGTCTTGTTTCCCCCTCCAGCCGCTTTCGTTATAGTAGGATGCATCCCTTTCCCAGGTAACGATTCCTCTTGCACCTATGACATTTCCGGCAGCTTTTGACTCCAGCAGTTTTTTTACCAGGCGGATGCTGGGATTATAACGGTTCTGAAAGCAAAATCCCATATACTTTTCTGTATGGAGAGAGAGCAGTTCATTAAGCTGATCTTTTGAGATTACCGGTGGTTTTTCTGAAAAGACGTGAATTCCGTGCTTAAGTGCATACAGCATCATTGGTACATGTAAATAATGGGGTGTACAGATATGCAGCACATCCGGTTTTTCCTTTGCCAGCATTTCTTCCAGTGAGGAATAGGCATTTCCACCGTAGCGGTTCCTGAAATCCTGTGCCCGCTCACTGATGATATCAGCAAATGCAGTCAGGGTGATATCGCTTAACCGGGAGATGCTTTCTGCGTGGACGTGGGCAATACTGCCGCATCCTACTATAGCCGCTCTCATGGTTTTCCCCCCGAACCGTAAGTTCCTTCTGTATTAAAGGTTATTTCCTGCACTTCTTTCATCTTAGAATTCGCGCGCAGCTCATTTAATTTTTCCAGGAACAGATTCTCATCTATTGGAAGTTCCACTGTTTTGCCCAGCCAGCCGGATAGGTACATAGCATTGGAAAGTGCAAGACCGTTTATGCCTTCTTCGCCGTTTGCCACCAGGGGCTCCCCTCTTAAAATGTTTGCGGCAAATGCTCTTAAGACGCCTGTATGCTGTAGATTTTTGCCTTCTGTAACTATTTCGGTCCAGTGTCCGTCTGGAGGCCGGAAGCCTTCCGGGGTAGTAAAGCAGTATTCCCGTTCGCTGCAATCCAGTTCGTAAAAGCGTAAAACATTATTTTCACAGACTATTTTTCCTTTTTCAAGGGTGATTTCCAGACGGTTGGTACCAGGGGCATCCCCCGTTGTAGTTACAAATACGCCGGTGGCTCCATTTGGGAACTCCATATATGCGGTTACATCATCTTCGACTTCAATATCATGCCATTTTCCAATGTGGCAGAATGCGTGTACCTTTGCAGGCATTCCGCAGATCCATTGCAGAAGGTCCAGGTTGTGGGGACATTGGTTAATCAGAACGCCGCCGCCTTCCCCTGCCCATGTGGCGCGCCAGCCACCGGAATTATAATATGCCTGGGTTCGGTACCAGTCGGTTATAATCCAGTTCACTCTTTTCAATGCACCATATTTTTGGCTGTGCACCATTTCATATATCTTACGGTACACAGGATTGGTGCGCTGGTTAAACATCATGCCGAATACCCGGTCAGTTTTGGCTGCCGCTTCATTCATTTTACGTACCTGCAGCGTGTATACACCCGCCGGCTTTTCACACATGGCATGAAGTCCATGGGCAAATGCGTTTATGACAAAACGCGGATGGTCATAGTGGGGGACAGCGATCAGTACGGCATCACAGCAACCGTCTTCCATCAGGCTGTCTCCATCTGAAAAGATCTGTACATTTTTAGGGAGATGTTCTTTTGCCCAGCACCTTCTGGATTCCCGTATATCGGCTACTGCGGTTAATTCCAGTTCAGGGATATTTCCCTCAATCAGCGAAACAGCGTGAACGCTGCCCATATTTCCAATTCCGATAATTCCAAGTTTTATTTTATCCATATTCTATTCCTCATTTTATTTTTCACTTCTTACGGAGGTTGGGATGTGTCAGAGTGATAAAATGATTTTCCAGACACGCCCCGGGATGATTGTTTTAACGGTAACCTGCAGCAGCAAGATTGTCATAGCTTTTCTGCAGGCAGTCAAAGGGACCGGTCTGGCAGATATCCTGTTCCACCAGCAGATATTTGCAGTTTGTATGTTCAAGGGTTTGCAGAATCTGAGTGAAGTTTAGGTTTCCTTCCATTACCGGTGCCATGACAGCAGTACCATGATCAACTGCCATATCTTTCAGGTGGACGCAGGGAATACGGTCTTTTAATTTCGTAATCCAGTGGCATATGTCACCGCCTGCAGCCTGGACCCAGTAAGTATCCAGCGTAATGCCCAGTTCATCCGGCGCAAAGGCTTCCAGAAGATATTCCAGGATACGCTTCTGTCCCAGTTTTTCAAATTCAAAGTTGTGGTTATGGTACATAAAGAGTTTTCCGGCGGCAGCAATTTTTTTAGCAGGTTCCAGAAAATCATCGGCAAAATGAGAAATCCAGTCTGTACTGCGGTATTTGTCCGGCATACAGCCCAGTCCGATATAGTTACAGCCCATCAGATTGTGTTCTGCAATCAGTGCATCCGTATCATATAGAATCCGGTCAGCACTATTATGGGTTAAAACGATCTCCAAACCTGCTTCATCACACACTTCACGTATCCGATCAGCAGGAATATCCTTGCCGATCGCAGATATCTGCACCGTTGTATAGCCCATGGCTGCTATTTTCTTAATTGTAAATGTAAAATCTTTTTCCGTTTGGATATAATCTCTGACGGTATAAAGCTGTGCTCCTGTTATCATAATAATATCCTTTCTGTCCGGTGTTTTTATTTTTGTTTACCGGAGCTTTGAAGAAACTATAGCCTATTTATAATAAAAATACCATTGCCTGCAGAGTCGATTATATTGCAAATATCGCTCTGATGTTTTATAGTATTTTTATGTTACGGTTGAGGGAGGTTATAAAATGCCAGAAAATGAAAAAGAACAGGACAGCCGTTATCTGGAACTGATCAATGTCGGCTATAGTGATACACAGTATATGACGGGTCAGTATGATCTGCATTGTCACAACTATTACGAGATTTTTTACTTTGTGGAAGGAGAAGCGGACTACCTGGTGGAAGGACAGCGATATTGCCTTACTTCCCACAGCCTTCTTTTGCTGTCGCCCCATGTATTTCATGGAGTAAAAATTAATTCCGACAGCCATTACCGGAGATATGCGCTTCATTTTCATCCGGATATTATCTCCATGGAACATCGAAGGCTATTATTATCGGTATTTCAAGCTTTTGAGAAAAATCCAAAACAGAAAATATATTTTGAAAATGTAAGACAATTTCAACTGGATGCCTGCCTGCAGGCACTCTGTGAATATGTGAAAAGCCCGTCCGGACTTCAGGAACAGCTAATCCCCATAGGTATGGAAGCCGTTCTTGGCCGTATTGTTGCCATAATCGGTAAAGAAAGCGGAGTTCATGGGCATAATCTGGACAATGACCTGGCAACAAAGATCTTAATTTATCTGAATCGCCATCTTTCAGAGGAAATTACGCTGGATAATCTGGCTGAGAAATTTTTGCTGAGCAAACATTATTTGAACAGAGTTTTCCGCAAGGCAGTTGGGACTACGGTTTTTGATTACCTGGTGCAAAAGCGGGTGATCTTTGCCCAGCAGCTGCTGATTAACGGGTGCAGCGCGGCAGATGCGGCCGCCGCCTCAGGATTTGCAGATTATTCCGCTTTTTATCGTGCTTATAAAAGAATCCTTGGACATTCTCCACTTAGGGACAGGGGAGTGCTTCCGCCTGTGAGCGGTATCATTGATCCGCATACTGCAGAAAGTATTATGGTGAAAAAGTAGGAAGCAGTTTAGCTGAGAAGGGGACGCTTTGTAGATGGAGATGGTGCAGGTCAAGATTGGAGTGGGAAACTTGTATGGACTCCGTCAGCTGGCCGCAGAACTGGTATTTTCTAACCTTTCCAAAGCAATAGCAGTTGACAAAATATACAATCTACTATAAAATGAAAATGATTTTCAAATTCATATTTGAAGAAAAGAGGAAAACACGGTGGGGGAACGCGGTCAGTATCAGACCAAACAAAGGGAGAATATCCTGCAATGTCTGAAAGCGAACCAGGAGAAATTCTATACAGTTGAACAATTTATGGATTATATGCGCAACGAGGGAATGCATGCAGGTCAGACTACTTTATATCGTATGCTGGAGCGGATGCACCAGGAAGGGATGGTTACTAAAATTCCATCTATGGACGGTTCCCCTGCTCAATATAGGTATATAGGAGATGAAGATAAACAGAATCATGGGAAACTGGTTTGTCTGAAATGTGGACAAACGGTTCCTTTAAAATGTGATTGTATGGAGGATTTTTCTGTCCATATTTTAAATGAACATCATTTTGAACTGGATCAGCAGCACACGACACTCTATGGCTATTGCAGTCTTTGCCGCTGAAGCGGAACAATAAATGCAATCTGAAAGGAGGGAGAAATAACGATGATGATGAATCTGCATAATAAAACTCAAGAAGTCTACAAAAAAGCTGCCGCCATTCTTCTGATTGCAGCTGTTTTAAGCGTTCTATTTCTCTCTAATTTTTTTATTGCAGAAAATATCCATCATCAATGTACAGGTGAAAGCTGTCCGGTGTGTGCCGAAATACAGCATGCAGAAAGTCTGATTCATCAGATTGGAAGTGCTATAATTTGTTTTGCTTCCGTAGTTTGTATTGTAGCAGCATTTATCGCTATGATACCGTCATTTTATCAATTCTTTCAGAGAAAAACACTCATATCTTATAAGGTAAGGCTGAACGATTAAATCAGCGGACGCAAGGGAGAATTCTGCCTTTTTGCAGAAAGAAACCTTGTTTTTTTGCGCCCATTTTACCAAATTACCAAAATTATAATTGAATATGGAGGATTTCATCATGAAAAAATCAGTGTACATTATCCTGTCTGCGCTGGCGGTTTCTTTGTGCTGCGCAGGTTGTGGAAAACAAAGCAGTATAGGGGCAGATGAGAACAAAGAAATGGCTAACCAGATAAACAGCAATGCCAGTGGGGAAACCGATGAAAATAATGCCGGAGATAAGTTAAAAGTGATAGCGAGTTTCTATCCCATGTATGATTTTGCTAAAAAAATAGGCGGGGACAAAGTGGAAGTTATTAATATGGTACCGGCAGGCACAGAACCTCATGACTGGGAGCCGGCAGCAACGGATATCAGAGAATTAGAGACCGCAGATGTGTTTGTCTACAACGGTGCCGGTATGGAACATTGGGTAGAAAATATATTGGAATCACTGGATAATCAGAAGCTGACTACCGTAGAAGCGTCGAAAGGATTAAAACTCATGGAAGAAACCCACAGCCATGAGGGGGATGGTAAGACAGACGCTGAGAGTGAAACCGATGATAAAGGCAAAATAAATACCGAGGGTGAAACCGAAGAATACTCTGGCTGCGACCCTCATGTATGGCTTGATCCGATGAATGCTAAATCGGAGATGGAGAACATTAAAAATGCTTTTGTGGCAACAGACCCGGAGAACAAGGATTACTATGAAAAAAATTATGAAACTTATGCAGCGGAATTTATAAAGCTGGATCAGGAGTATAGAGAAGGAATTGCAAAAACAGCAAGCAAAGACCTGATTGCGGCGCATGAAGCTTTTGGGTATCTCTGTAAAGCGTATGGACTGAATCAGATTGGGATCGAAGGTCTTTTGCCGGATTCCGAGCCGGACCCGGCAAGAATGAATGAGATTATTCAGTTTGCAAGGGAAAACAATGTTAAAACAATCTTTTTTGAAGAGCTTGTAAGTCCAAAAGTTGCAAAAACAATTGCAAGCGAAATTGGAGCAAAGACAGAAGTTCTGAATCCGCTGGAAGGATTAAGCGATGAGGAGCTTTCGGCGGGTGCGGACTACTTTTCTGTAATGCGGGACAATCTGAAAACGCTGGAAGAAGCCTTAAAATAGAATTGTGCTAAATAGTTAAAAATAATAGTAAGGAAGGAACGCTTCATGAACATAGTCAGCATGGATAATATCACTTTTCGGTATGCAGATGTACCGATTCTGAAAAATTTGAGTTTAAAAATCGGGGAAGAGGAGTATGTGCTTCTTACCGGAGAAAATGGAAGTGGAAAAAGTACCCTATTAAAACTTTTACTGGGGGAATTACAGCCCCAGGAAGGGCGTGTGGAAATATTCGAAAAGGAAACAACCCATGTTTTTTCCGGTGGCCGCATAGGTTATGTCCCGCAAAACAGTATTAGCCATAACCAGAGTTTTCCGGCAACGGTGGAAGAAATTATGCTGACAGGTCTTTATCTGCAGATTGGCAGATTTCGTTTGCCGGGCAGAATGCACCGGGATCGTGTACGCAAAACATTGGAGGAACTTGGAATGGAGAGTTTTATGAAGAACCGGATTGGAGAACTGTCCGGAGGGCAGCAGCAAAGAATTATGCTGGCACGGGCGTTAGTGGGTAATCCGGAGCTGTTGGTTCTGGATGAACCCACTGCAGGGATGGATGCGGAATCAGTTAAGAATTTTTACCGGTTGTTAAAGGAACTTAATCTGAGCCGCAAAGTTACGATATTCCTGGTTACCCATGGAAGTACCACAGACTGTATTGGAGCGCATCGGATACTTAAGATGAAAGAGGGGAAAATCAGAGAATGAGTATACTGGAATATAGTTTTATGCAGAGAGCCTTTTTGGCAGGCATTCTGCTGGCGCTGATAACCCCGTGTATTGGGATGACAATTGTGCTTAAAAGAATGTCAATGATCGGGGATGCCCTTTCCCATTCTTCACTTGCAGGAGTGGCAGCAGGCCTGATCTTTGGTATCAATCCGGTTCTGAGTGCGGCAGTGGTATGCGTGGCTGCGGCACTGGGTATTGAGCGGATCCGTAAGAAACTGCCCCGCTATTCGGAGATGGCTATTGCAATTGTTATGTCCGGGGGTATTGGTTTAGCTGGGGTATTGTCCGGGTTTGTAAAAAACAGTGCGAATTTCAGCAGTTTTTTATTTGGCAGCATTGTTGCGATCAGCAGGGAGGAACTTGTACTGGTTACTGTTATCAGTCTGATAGTGCTGATTACGGTTTTGCTACTTTATAAAGAATTATTTTACATAGGGTTTGATGAAAATGCAGCGCGTATTTCCGGTGTACCGGTTCAGAGGATTAATTTTGTGTTTACTGTTTTGACGGCGCTTACCATATCGATAGCATCCCGTACGGTGGGGGCGCTTATCATTTCTTCCATGCTGGTGGTGCCGGCAGCCTGCGGAATGCAGATGGGACGAAGCTATAAAAAAGCCCTTCTGTGGGCCGTAATCGTTGCAGTGTCAACAACAATTGCAGGATTAATACTTTCCTATTATGCCGGTTGGAAACCGGGAGGTACAATCGTACTTTTGGAAGTGGTATGGTTTGTCATTATTGTTTTTCGAAAAGCGCTGATAAAAAAATAGGAAGGAGGAGCATTATGACAACACCTTTATATGTAGTTGCCGGCTTCCTGGATAGCGGCAAAACAACATTCATATCCCGGATGCTTCGCCATTGCAGAAGAAAAGAAATACTGGTTCTGCAATTTGAAGAAGGGGAACAGATATTGTATGCCACGCAGCACTGCAAGCTTCTTGGCTGGTCGAAAAAAGAACTGGAGCAATCCTTTGAACGTATTGCAGATGAAATCTGCCAGATAATGCAGCATCAGAAGTTTGATGAAATCTGGGTGGAATGGAATGGGATGGAGGCATTTTCAAAATTGGAACGTATTTTTCTGCAGCTTCGGATGGGCGAACTTTTCCATATCGCAAAAGTGATCTATCTGGCAGATGTGCCTGTGGCGGATATGCTGCTTGGGCAGACCGGAGAAGCACCAATTTCTCAGGTGGCAGCCAGTGACCTGACATTTCTTCGCAATGCAGAGACCAAAGAGGACAGAAGCAGGTTTGAACAGAAGATTCACGGTATTTCCAGATCGGAAGTCCACCTGCTTTCTCAACCGGAAATGAAGCAGACGGTTCAGAAAAAAAGAATGGCACCCTATGTTCCGGCGGCTGCCAGCATAGGGGTAATAGGGAGTCTGATACTGGCGGCACCATTTCTGGAACAAAAAGGGCTGCCACTCAACACCATTCTTACTCTTTTTATGGGGGTATTCCTGCAGGGGGTACCGTTTTTATTGCTGGGCGTTTTGCTGTCTTCGGCAATCCAGGTCTTTTTGCCCCAGAGCTGGATGGAGCGTGTATTTCCGAAAAATCCCATACTTGGAATGTTCATTGGGATGGCAGGGGGATTTTTTCTGCCTGTCTGCGACTGCGCTTCTATACCGGTTTTCAAGAGCCTGCTGAAAAAGGGAGTTCCCATACAGGCAGCCATTTGTTTTATGGCCGCAGCGCCGGTGGTCAATCCGGTAGTACTGCTGTCTACTTACTATGCATTTAACCTGGATATTCGGATTGTAATCTACCGGATGGGGTTGGGACTGCTGTGTGCGTTTTTAATTGGACTTACTTTTTTTCTGAAAAGACCGCAGCAGATCTTAAAAGAAGGGGCTGAGGATTTTGGCTGCTGCAGCTGCGGATGTTACGAAGAGATCGGAGAACAGAAAGGAATTTCTGGTAAAGTCCAACTGTTTTTCAGACATTCCCAGATGGAGTTTTTTAATGTTGGGAAATATTTGATTATCGGAATCTTCATTTCTTCTGTATTTCAGGTGGCTGATTTGAGTTGGCTGAAAGGGCTGGGGACTATCAGCCTGCCAATTGCGCTTTTGGCTATGATTGCCCTTTCATTTTTGTTATCCTTATGTTCTTCTTCGGATGCAGTGGTTGCCAGAAGTATGTCCGGTACGTTTTCCTTTGTGCCAATGATGGGTTTCCTGGTTTTTGGACCTATGATGGATATTAAGAATCTGCTGATGTTAAATGGGTATTTTAAGAAGTCATTTGTAGTCAGGCTGGCATTAACGACTCTCGTTGTCTGCTTTGGCATTGTTCTGATATTTGGTTTGCTGGGAGGAGGCGGTGTAGTTTTATGAAACGTTACGTGAATTATGAAGCGGTACTGGAAGGTGCCTGCTACCTGTTGTTCTCCGTTATGATGTTTGCTATGGCTTACAGTAAAAGTTATCTTATTTTTGTTACACCAAGGATGGAGCCTTTTCTGTATTTTACAGGAATTGTCATGATGATCTGGGCGCTGTCTCGTTTCTGGAAGGCAGGCATACCAAAGTATAAGATGAATATGAACAGATGTCTGATTCTGGTGATTCCATTAATGATTATACTGCTTCCCCATGGATCATTTACGTCCGCTGCAGCAGTTGGAAGCTATTTAAGTGGTGGATCGGGAAAGTCAGAAAAGATGATAGATGGGGGGAATCCAGAAGACGGGCAGGCTTATGCAGGAGAGTCCGAAACGGATGAGACAGATATGAAAGCCGGGAAATCAGTTACAGATGGGACGAATCCGGAAACGAAAGTTAATACCGAGGCTCAGGATAATACCACACCAACTACGCCAAATAAACAAAAACAACCGGTTCCGGCAGGTCTGGATGAGGCAAACAGAACCATAACAGTTCGTGATGAAGATTTTTATAATTGGCTGCTGCAGCTTAGCTATTATTCGGATAAGTATGATGGATATCAGATAACAATGCATGGGACAGTTTACCGGGATCAGTCTTTTGAAGAAAACGAGTTTGCCGTGACCAGGTTATTAATGAGCTGCTGCATAGCAGACCTTTCTCCCTGCGGACCAATATGCATTTGGGATGATGCGTCAAATCTAGAACAGGATAAATGGGTTTCCGTAACGGGAATTTTCCATTATAATAAAGATAAAGGAATTGAAATCCAGGTAACCGGAATAGAAGATGCGGATAAGGCAGAACAGGATTATGTCTATCCAGTAGTTCGTTAAGAAAAATGTGGCGTAGCACGTCTTAATAAATTTCAGCAAGGAGAAGAATCAAAATGACAAAGATAAATATTATATCAGGATTTTTAGGTGCAGGTAAGACAACGTTGATTCAGAAATTACTTCGGGAAGTATTTCAAAAGGAAAAGGTTCTGTTAATTGAAAATGAGTTTGGAGAAATCGGCATCGATGGAGGTCTGTTAAAAGGAACCGGCATTGAGATCCGGGAAATGAATTCGGGATGTATCTGCTGTTCCCTGAAAGGCGAGTTCCGCAAGGCATTGGAGGAGGTGCTGAAAAAATACAGCCCGGATCGTATACTTATTGAACCGTCCGGTGTTGGGAAACTATCAGATGTAATCAAGGCAGTTCAGGAGATGAAAGGGAAACAGTCCGTAATATTGGAAAGCAGCCTTACTGTGGCGGATGTAATGAAGTTTGGTCTGTATCAAAAGAATTTCGGGGAATTTTTTAACGACCAGGTCAGGAATGCAGATACAATTTTGCTGAGCCGGACCGATAAAGCAGACAGAGCAAAAATAATAGAGTGCAGAGAGGAAATCCGTAAAGTCAACCCCAAGGCATCCGTAATTACGACGCCTCTGGAAAAGTTAAAGGGGCTGCAGATTTTAGAAGTAATGGAAGGGAAAGCAGAAGACACCGGGGAAAAAAAGAAGGAAGTTTTCCATGAGAAAGGCGGTCATGAAAAATCCCTTCATCATCGGAATGCACCTCGGGTATGCAGCTGTGAAAGCCATCATCATTCAGATGAAATATTTAGCAGCTGGAGCAAGGAGACGGCAAAGGTTTTTACAAAACAGGAGTTAGAGCAGATACTGAAAAAATTAGATGAGGATACCGTTAACGGCATGGTTTTACGTGCAAAGGGTTCTGTAGAAAGTATAAAAGGAGAGTGGATTTATTTTAATATGGTGCCCGGTGAGTGGAAAATTATAAAAGGCGAACCACAATATACCGGAAAAGTCTGCGTGATCGGGACTTCTTTAGATACAGAAAGGCTGCAGGAATTATTTGTTGACAAATGATATGTTTCGGTATAATATGAAGTTGGCTTCATGAGAAGTCTACTTCACATTAGAAAGAGGTGTTGTATGAAGACTAAAGTTAAGGAACTGCGAACGAGTATGGGATTAACGCAGCAGCAGCTTGCTGACCTGGTTCATGTTTCGTCAAGAACGATTATTTCTATCGAAAAAGAACAATATAATCCATCTCTAATGCTGGCATACCATATTTCTGAAATATTTGACGTAAGTATTGAGGATTTATGCTGTCTAAAAGAAAACTCGAAAATGGAGGAAAAAGAGAATGAAAGTAAAAAATAAACGTGGTTTAGTTATTGGAATTATGACAGCAATTTTATCTATTGTATGTTTCATTTCCTATTTCGGCTATTATGAAAAGAGACTCATGATATCAGGCGTTTTGCTGGCAGCTTTATCAGCAGTTAACTTTATAAGAGGGTTTTCGAAAAAGGGTGTTTTAGAAGAGTTGGCAGAAAACACGGATGAAAGAGATTTATATCTGGTTATGAAAAGCAGTCATTTAGTCATCAAGGCTATGAATTATGTGATATGCGGTCTAACCTTTACCTTCACACTTTTATATGGAATCTTTAAGTATCAATATTATTTAGTCATAGCCGGGACATTATGTGCAGTGCTTGTTCTAATGTTTCTTATATACCTGGCCGTTAATATTTATCTGGAAAAACACGAATAATCCAAATGCTGAACGAGTCTTCTTTGAAACTTTATCCAGCAGCTGCCCAGTACTGCGGCAGCTGCTATCAGATAGATTATTTAATTTTACTATAGAAAAGATAACTGCCTTTTTCTAAATGATATTCATGTCCGGCAATTACTATATCAGCTGCTACAGGAGTTACTATCTCATAGCGCCATGATGCATCTTCGATTTTCCAGCCGGAGCGGATAATTCCATGCCGCGTTTCCAGTGTTGCTTCCAGCCAGTCAAGCCTCTGATCCGGCATAGGAGCAATTCGAACTTTTTCATAACCAGGATATTCCTCCAGAGGCGTAATGCCTGCAGCTACTCCATATACCCAGTCCGCTACGGAGCCATACGCATAATGGTTATAGGAGTTCATATCTTTACTCCAAAAATCTCCGTTTTCCTTAATTCCATCCCAATGTTCCCAAATAGTAGTAGCACCTTTTGTGATTGGATACAGCCAGGAGGGGTAAGTTTCTCTCAGCAGAAGGTCATATGCGAGCTGTGTATAACCATATTCGCTTAAAACATGCAGCAGATACGGCGTTCCCACAAAACCTGTCTGAAGCTGTTTACCACAGCTTTTCACGAGATCTGCAAGCTGGTCTGCTGCAGCCTGGCAGTCAGGTGCCAGTTTAAAATATACCGCAAGCACACATTCGGTCTGTGTATGATACTCAGTATAAGTCTTTCGGAAAGCTGTTAAGATTTTCTTGTAGAGTGTCTCATATTCTGCAACATCTTCTTCTAAAACTTTACCGGCTTTTATTACCAGCGAGGTGGAATATGCATAAAATGCAGATGCAATAAAATCTTCCCTGGAGGATCCTTTATAGCTGCCATCCGGTGCGTCCAGTCCCAGCCAGTCTCCGAAATGGATTCCGCCGGTCCAGAGGTATTCATCTTTTGTATGGGTGGTAATATATCCAATCCATTTTTTCATACAATTGAATTGGGATTTTAATATTTCATCGTTGCCGTAAGCTAAGTAGAGTTCCCAGGGACAGATTGTGGCAGCATCTGCCCAGGCAGCACTGCTATCCGGATCATCCAGCAAATTGGGTATTACATGGCCTACCTGCCCATCCTCTTTCTGGTCTGCTGCCATATCGCCCAGCCATTTCGTGAAAAATTTTTCTACGTCGTAATTCAGGCATGCCGTTCTAATAAATACCTGTGCGTCTCCGGTCCAGCCAAGGCGCTCATCTCTCTGGGGACAATCGGTTGGAACATCTACAAAATTACCTTTCTGACCCCATATAATATTATCGAAGAGTTTATTCAGCAATGGATTCGAGCAACGTAAAAATCCGGTTCTTTTCATTTCGGAATGAACAGCCACAGCAGTAAAATTCTCTGGTTTTGCAGCGGACACAGCAACCGGAAATTTATCAATACGAATATAACGGAAGCCAAAGAACGTGAGCTTTGGTTTGTAGATCTGGTGCCCGTCTTTGCAGATATAATGCAATTGTGCCTTGGCGGAACGGTAATTCTCGGTATAGAAATTACCATCCTGATCCATAACTTCGGCATGGGACAGCAAAACTTCTTCACCTGCTTTGGCATCAACTTCAATCTCAATATAACCGGTAACCTCCTGACCGAAATCAACTACGGTCTCTCCGCATGGGGTTGTAAAAATACATGCGGCAGAAACTCTTTCCTGTTCCCGTATCTCTTCACCCTGCTGTGAGATCAGTGTATCAAAAGGTCCGTCAAAAGTACACACTTCTGTCTCATCGGCAGATTGGAAAGAAGCATCATAGGTTTCCCCGTCATAAATTTCTGAAAAACGGACATTGCTTTCGGCAGCAGTCCATGTCTCATTTGTCATAATTGTTTCTTTACTGCCATCTTCGAAGACAATATCTAGCTGTGCCAGAAGTCCTGCAGGATTTTGCTGTAATGCAGACTGCACTTTTGAACTGGCCCATCCTGGCATCCTGCTGCGGTACCAGCCTTTTCCTACGGTGACAAGAAGCAGATTTTCTTCGCCCAGCAGATCCGTTACATCATATACCTGATATTGGAGCCTTTTTTTGTAAGAAGTCCAGCCTGGTGCAAGGATGAACTCACCTACCCGGCTGCCGTTTATCAGAGCTTCATACACCCCCAGAGAGGTGATTGTCAGTGTTGCTTTTTTTACTTTTTCAGTAGTCTGAAATTTCTTTTTAAACATAGGACACACATCGCCCATTTCAAGTGAGGGTTTAATCCATTTTGCCTTCCATTCCATAAAAGTTACCTCCATTTTACGTAAATTTCCTGAGATTGTAAATTTCTTTAAGTATGTATGGTTGTTTCTTGACATTAATGATACCAGAGAATAAAATGGAAAAAAAGACCTGATTTCTACTTAAATAGGGGGTGAATTTATCTTTATGGAGAAAAAAAGTA
Organism: Robinsoniella sp. RHS; assembly: GCF_001029355.1. Classification (NCBI taxonomy): domain Bacteria; kingdom Bacillati; phylum Bacillota; class Clostridia; order Lachnospirales; family Lachnospiraceae; genus Robinsoniella; species Robinsoniella sp. RHS. Next base: position 148,801 of record NZ_JNGB01000013.1, on the reverse strand, counting down.
CGATTGATATGAAGCAGATTGCTTTAGGAGATAAAGAAAATCTGGTGATGATGCCTTGCAGCCAGGATGATATGGAAAGCCATGACCATCGTTTTTTTGAACTGGTTTATGTAACCTGCGGCACTTGTATCCATACCTTGAATGATGTAAGCAGCGAGCTTACGCAGGGGGATTATTTTATAGTGGATTATGGGAGCGTCCATTGTTATTCCCAGAGCAGGAATCTGAATCTGATTAACTGTCTGTTCCTTCCGGAAGTTATAGATAACACACTGCATGGGTGCCATTCATTCGATGCACTGATACAGGGGTGTCTCATCCGGTACTATACACCATCACTCATGCAGACTCCGGCTAACTGTATCTTTCATGACGAAGACAAGAGGGTTTTGCAGCTGCTGACCGGTATGTCAGAAGAATACCGGGAAAAAAGACCGGGGTATACGGAGATTTTCCGCTGCAGACTGATCGAAATTCTGATACTTACTCTGCGTGGTATAGTAAAGAGCAATGTGAGAATCACTAAAAATGAGATTGTTTTAGATGCGATTCAATATGTGGACAGGAATTACAGGGAGCACATCACGCTTGGAATGTTCTGTCAGGAGCATCATTTCAGCCTGCAGTATATAAGCAGGAAGTTCAAACAGGAGACCGGAATTACTTTTCGGGAATACCTGCAGAAGATTCGAATAGAGAAAAGCTGTGTGCTGCTTGCCGGAAGCGATTTGCGGATATCTGAAATAGCAAGTGCCGTGGGATATGATGATATTAAGTTTTTTAACAGTATGTTTAAAAAACTTGTTATGATGTCTCCCAGAGAATATAGGAAGCTGATGCCATAACAGGATGGTACAGCACCAAATCCAGTCAATACAGAACACTGCATCTTCTGAATTTGGTACTTTCCCACCCAAAGCCCGTTATCTACTCACGAAGCCTGAGAATCGTCTGATAGAGATTGAGCGTACCCATACCCCACTCCCTGTTCGGATAAACATACGCAGGATTTCGGTCAGCACCACGGATTAAATAGGTTCTGATAGAATTTGCATTCATACCGGGATTATGTCCTTGCACAATGCCCCAGGTCATCAGATTGGCTGCAGCGCCTGCAACATGTGCTGCGGCTACGGAAGTTCCGGTCTGATAGGTCATGGGTATGCCGGATTCTGCAGGTATGCCGGACACAGCAGGGCCATATACATTCACTCCGGGTGCAACCAGGTTTGGCTTCAGAAAGTTAATGCGGTTATACCCATAGCTGGAATGAATATACAGACTGCCATCCCGATGGTTGTAGGCGCCGACAGTAATACAACTGTAGGCATTTGCCGGTTCTGTGATTGTAGTAAACGGATTTGGTTTTAAAAAAACGGTTGAGCTGGAAATAAATCCCTGAATCGGGAGCCACATATGGTAATTACCGGTTATAAAAAGATAATTATACACGCGGATTCTCCAAATTCCCGGTGTAGGCGACTGAAACCGCATAGTGATAAACTGACTGCCGGAGCCCATTTCCGATATGTCGTAATGAACTGTAATCTGTGTGTTTTCCAGTGTGAAAGTCACATGTGTGTCTCTTTCCTCGATCAAGGGAATGCGTGGGATCGTTTGTCCGGTAGGTGATACAAAACCGACGGTGTAAAGTTCCGGGGGAGATGACCATAGTTCAACCACAAATCCTTTTTCATCAACGCCAACGGATACTTCTGCATCCTCATATTCCAAACCGGTTTTGATATTGCCTAAAAAATGATGGTACATTCCTACTTCATTTCCGGCAGCTACAACTGATGCAAATCCTGTCATCAGATTTAATCTTCTTAACAGCAGCCCAAGCGGCGATGTTCCTTCATGGCTTCCCATGTTAGTCCCAAGTCCGAGACAAATGATCAATGGCATTTTATATCGGGCAGATATAAGTGTCAGATATTTAATTCCCATCATAATATCATTTTCCTGATATGCTACAGCAGAGTCCTGTATTAAGTAGAAATCCCGTAAATATTGTTTTGCAGGTTTGAGTTTAACGACTGCAATATTACATTCCGGCGCGGCTCCGATAAAATCTCCATTTGGTGATTGTGTACCTGCGGCTATGCCAGCCAGAAAGGTTCCATGTCCGTTGGTGTCTGTACTTGGAACTAACTCTAATGGATTTTCGGATGCCAGAGCTTCATTAATTTCGGTATTCGTAAATTCTGTTCCATAAATAATGGTGTCATTTACAGTGAAACCTGGTATTCCCGGCGGTAATTTCTGGGGAATTTCCAAAGACGGTAAGGTCTGATCCCAAATTCCCAAAATACGGGAACTGCCATCTGAAAGCCGGAATAACGGATTTTGATAGTTGATTCCGGTATCAATAAATCCAATAATAGTTCCCTGTCCCCGCAAATTCAAAAGAGGTTGTTCAATGGTATCCAATATACCGGATGCTTCCATGCTGGATGTATCGAGAGTGGTATAAAGATTTGGAATAGAATAATATTCGTATTTTTCTGTAGTTATTGGAGCTGCTTCCTGCATGGGAATATATACTATAGAAAATTGGTTGTCGACATAATCCCCACATGCCGAAGGATTGTTCTGAAGTGTATCATCTAAACTATAATTGCTATTCGATATGATAAAATCAGCAAACTCTTCAGAGGCAACATTTTGATTGCATTCCATGAAATTCTCCCAGAATCATTTTCTACAATATATGTAAATCGCCGGAAAGAAAGACCATAGTTCTTATTTTTCGCAGAAAGCCTGTTTTTAGTTTGTTTTTATGTATAGAAAGATAAAAAATTACTATAATAAAAATCTGAATGGATTACAAAGGATAGTAAATACTAATATAGAATTAAGAAAGAGAAAACGTTCATACTATAAAAATAAATATAATATATTTCAAATAAGGCAGCAGAATCAACAGAAATCAATAGGAGGCGGCAGCATTGCTGATGTTAACGGCAATGTGCAGAGGGTGAAAACATGAAAAGATCTGGAAGTAAAATCGCAATATGGGTAATTGTTGGAATTATTGTAATACTGGTAGTTGTTGGTATCAGCCAGTATAATTCCCTGGTAGGAATTAATGAAAATGTGGAAAATCAGAGGGCTAATATTGATACGATGCTCCAAAGAAGAGTAGATCTCATTCCCAATCTGGTAAATACGGTAAAAGGTTATGCAGAACATGAGAAAGAGGTAATCGAAGATGTAAGCAATGCCAGAGCAAAACTGGCAGGAGCTGCAAGTATGGAAGAAAAGGCAGATGCTGACAATCAATTGTCCGGTGCACTGAGCAGACTGCTTATGGTTGTGGAAAATTATCCGGATCTAAAAGCAAATCAACAGTTTATCGCTCTTTCTGATGAACTTGCGGGCACGGAAAACCGGATTGCAGTTGCAAGAAAAGACTATAATGATGCAGTGAAAAATTATAACCAGAAAATAAGAAGATTTCCTTCCAACATTTTTGCTAATCTGCTGGGATTTGAGAAAGCAGAATATTTCCAGGCTGCCGAAGGGGCGCAGCAGGTACCGGAAGTCAATTTTGAGGGGCAATAGGAGATGGTATGGTAGGAGTCATATGAAAAAAATAAAAAATATTTTTGCATATAGCCTTATGGTTACGATGGTGCTGATGCTGGCTTATTTACCGGTAAAAGCGGCAGCCGGTATTCAGGCTCCCACAAGAGAGTTTTATGTAAATGATTTCGCAGGACTTTTGAGTAATGAAACGAAACAATATATGATTGCACAGAGTAAATTGCTAAATGACAAGTCGAAAGCACAGGTTGTTGTATCAACGATACAGACCCTGGATGGAAATTCTATTGAAGATTACGCCAATGAGATGTTCCGGGAATATGGAATTGGTGATAAATCCAAGAACTCCGGTGTCTTAATTCTTCTGGCTTTACAGGAAAGAGAAGTTAGAATTGAAGTGGGATATGGACTTGAGGGGGCGATTAATGATGCCAAGGCAGGAAGAATCATCCGCAATCTGGGTACACCGGCTTTAAAAGAAGATAATTGGGACTTGGGGATGAAGACCATGTTTACCGGTGTATTAAAGGAAGTGTACGCAGAATATAACCTGGAAGAACCATCTAACCTGGACGATGCCAATATACAAGAGGGCTTTGCTGATGAGGATTACGGGGAATCATCAAATGGAGGTTCGTTTATCAGCATAGGTCTGATATTATTTTTTATCGTAATCTTCTTAAGAGGCGGCGGCAGAGGCGGACGCGGCGGCGGATTCTTTGGAGGCCCATTTGGCGGTGGCTCTTTCGGCGGCGGCTCCTTCGGGGGCGGTTCCTTCGGTGGCGGCGGATCCTTTGGCGGAGGCGGTTCTTCAGGCGGCGGCGGGGCTTCCGGGAGATTTTAAAAGTCCATGCAATTCCCCATGCCAAACAATTTCAGCTTAAATTGGGGTTTAGCTGAGTAAGGGACGCTTTGAAGATAGAGGTAGTGCGCGGAAAATAAAATAGCTAATTTGCATAATAAAAAAGACAAATAAGCCCATGTTTAATTTATCAATTCTGTATATACTTTTTACAACAAGAAAAATTGATAATACAGGAGGGAAAACATGAGGTTTACAGATGGAATATGGGAAGAAGCAAAGGGAATCAGGCAGCATAAAGTACACTCATTATGGGAGTATAAGATTTCAGATGAGGGGATTGAGGTATTCGTCCCCTGTGCTGAAATCCGGGATTTAAATGATACTACATACGGACCTGCAATGACGGTATGGTTTACTTCCCCCAGAAGGGATGTTATCAAAATCAGGGTGAACCATTATGACGGAAAAATCGAAAAAGGACCTGAATTTAAGTTATTTCAGGAGCAGACAGACCTGCAATTTGCAGATACGGAAGAAACCATTTCGATGACCAGCGGCAAAACTACGGTAATCATAGAAAAAAAAGGAGAATTTGCTTTCAGCTTTTTTTATGAAGGGAAGAAAATGGTTTCCAGTAAAGACAGGAGCCTGGCATATGTGACAGATTTGGATTATGAGGCAGACCAGTGGTGTGACTTCAATCATTGTCCGCCGCGTCCCCATTATATGAAGGAAACCTATATGAGAGAGCAGCTTTCGCTAGGGGTAGGGGAATATATCTATGGTTTGGGGGAGAGATTCACATCACTCGTTAAAAATGGCCAGACGATCGAAATATGGAATAAAGACGGCGGAACATTTGGCGATCAGAGCTATAAAAATATTCCGTTCTATCTGTCTAATTACGGATACGGCGTGCTGGTAAATCATCCTGAGCATATTACATTTGAAGTGGGAACGGAGAATGTGAGAAAAGTGCAGTTCAGTGTGGAGGGTGAGACTCTGGAATATATGGTAATCGGAGGGGGTACACCGAAGCAGGTTCTTGGAAATTATACTGCGCTGACAGGAAGAAGCCCGGTTCCGCCGGCATGGTCCTTTGGGCTTTGGCTGTCTACCAGCTGGACACCGAGTTATGAGCCGGAAGTGGTGCACGGTTTTGTGGATGAAATGAAGAAAAGGAATATTCCCCTTGGCGTATTCCATTATGATGCAGGATGGATGAAGCCATTTGAACTCTGCAACTTTAAATGGGACAGCAAATTTAAAGATGTGAAGGGGATGTTAGCCAAAATAAAGGAAAATGGTGTTAAAATCTGTGTTTGGATTAATCCGTACATAGGACAGCGTTCTGAATTGTACCGGGAAGGAAAAGAATACGGTTATTTACTCACACGGAAAGACGGAAGCATCTGGCAGAGTGATCTTTGGATGCCCGGACAGACCATTGTAGATTTCACAAATCCTGATGCGTGCCGGTGGTTTGCAGGGAAATTAGAGGAATTGCTGGATACGGGAGTAGACTGCCTGAAGACGGATTTTGCGGAAAGAATACCCACAGAGGTGCAGTGGTTTGATGGATCTGATCCCAAAAAAATGCATAATTACTACACCTTTCTATATAACCGGACGGTTTATGAAATGCTTAAGCGCAAAAAAGGGGAACGGGATGCCTGCGTATTTGCACGGTCCGCAACGGTAGGAACCCAGCAGTTCCCGGTAAACTGGGGCGGAGATAACCTGGCAACGTATGAATCTATGGCGGAGAGCCTAAGAGGAGGCCTGTCCTTCTGCCAGTCCGGTTTCGGATTTTGGGCGCATGATATCAGTGGATTTGACAGCACCGCCACACCGGATCTATACAAGAGATGGTCGGCATTTGGTCTTTTATCTACCCACAGCAGGCTTCATGGACATGATTCCTACCGTGTGCCCTGGATGTTTGATGAAGAAGCCTGTGATGTACTGGGATTTTTCACCAGGTTAAAATGCTCTCTGATGCCCTATTTGTTTTCTCAGGCAGTGCAGGTTCATGAACAGGGGATACCGATGATGAGGGCTATGATGCTTGAATTTCCGGAAGATCCAAATTGTGCATATCAGGACAGGCAGTATATGTTAGGTGACAGCCTTTTGGCAGCACCTGTATTCCGTGAAGACGGCATAGCAAACTACTATGTACCGGAGGGTAACTGGACCAATTGGATAACAAAAGAAAAATTAGTGGGAGGCAGATGGTATACACAGAAGTTTGATTATTTTTCCCTGCCGCTGTTAGTGAAGCCGAATACACTGCTGGCAGTGGGAGACCGAGATGACTGTGCCGAATATGACTACTGCAGAAATGTGACGTTCCATCTGATTGAACCGGAAGAGGGAAAGAGCATAAAAGCCGTAGTGTACAAGAAGGAACTGAATGATAAATTAGAGCTTCAGGCAGAGAAGAACGGGGATATCTTAACGGTGACGGCCACACATGATTCAGGCTGGAAGCTGTGTTTGGAAAATCCTTGCAGCAATACTGGAGGCAGAGGAAGTCTGGAAGAAGAAGGTAATCAGACATATCTGATTCCGGAAGCGGGTTGTAAGGAATATAAAATTAAGGTATTATAATTACAGGGACAGGTGCGGTTATGAAAGAATGGAAGTTTTCTTTCATAATGGCGCCTGTCAAACATGATCAAGTTCCAGCTCAGGATAATAACTGCATAATATGGAGAAGTTTTCACTCAGAGACTCATTGGTAAGGGAACACTCCCGGATATAAGGGATAGGGACAGGGGCGCTTTGTTTTTCTCTTAAACGGCGGCGGTACTGACCGGGGGTACAGCCGAAATATTCCTCTGATAGCTGGTTCAGATACTTGATGTCTGAGAAACCGCTGGCAATGCAGATATCCAGGATACTGCTATCGGTCTCGGTAAGCAGATTGAGGGCTTTTTCAAAACGAAGCTGCTTCATATAGTTCTGAAAAGAAATGCCCAGGGTTTTTTTGAACAGGTGGGACAGATAATGCAGAGACAGTCCTTTCTGCTCAGAAATATCGGAAAGCAGCAGCTTTTCCGTATAGTGGTTTTCTATGTGGTTAAGGATACTCTGCATACGGAATATATTTTTCTCACGGCTGCTTCGTTCCTGCATGTCCAACAGGCCGTAAGGCAGATTTAGGAGCATCTGTTCCGTCAGCAAATTTAATAGCCCGATACAATGGAGGGAAAAATAATCCGGTTCCCGGAAAAAAGAGGAAGCCATCTGAAGCATTAGTTTTTGCAAGGTTGTGTATTTGCTGCAGGAACACAGCAGGTTTTGATGAAAATAGGTATATTCAAAGGACGGATAATAACTGCGGCAGAAGGATGAGGAAAACTGGACAGCCAGCACAAGCCCTTTTCCGGAGGTGCAGGTAAGCCGATGGGTTTCATAACTGTTAAAAACAATCATGTCATGTTCTTTGGCAATGGGGTTATCCGGCAGAGAAGTTATAGTAAGCGTTCCATCCAATACCAAAAGTAATTCCATGTCGCTGTGCCAGTGCTGGGGAGTGCATTGGAAAATTTCAGCCAGAAATATTTTGCAATAACTTGTTTTACTGTGTTTGATATATTCAAATTCGTGATTAGGCATAAGTCGTTCCTCCTGAATTTTAATGTAATCGTTTTTAGGAGAAAAGTCAAGATAAGGTAAGAGAAGAAAATGACAGAGAAAAAAGATAAAAAAGTAATGCAGCTGAAGAATAAGATTGTGCTGGGATACATATTGCTGGGGATCATTCCGTGTATCCTCATCGGAATTGGCAGTTATCTGGTATACAGCCGCAGCATCAATTCCAAAATAGAGGCAATTGTGGATAACAACGCACAGAGGGATCTGCAGGTAATTGAAGAACGGCTGAAGTCCAACCGGAATATTCTCTATAATATCGTAACGGACAGGGAGCTTCTAAAATTGGTCCGAAAAATGGATCAGGCCGGCAGGGAGGGGGAATATACGTACAAATCAAAGATCCTGGAAAAAATTCAGAGTTTCACATCTATTTATGACAATGTAAACAGTATTACTTATTTAAGTGACAGCGACGAATATATTTTATACGATAAGCGGCTGGGACGTCTGGAGACAATATGGAATAACCGGATCTACCGGGATTATTTTTACCTGAATGTATGGGATCAGGACGAAGTGGTATATCTTCCCACCCTTTGCCTTACGGAGAACCGGGAAGAAAAAATCTACTCTTTCTTTTTGTCGTATCCCCTAAAGGATGCGGTTACGAAAGAAAAGTTCGGGATCATTGTAGTGGGCGTGGACGAGGATATGTTTCATTATACGAAAATCAGCAATAATCAAATGAAGAAATATATGGAGGAACTGGGCATTACTACGTATGTGATTGATAACCGCAGTAAGGTAATTGCTGCAGAAAACAGGGAACTGATAGGCAGTGATTTTGAAACAGCAGCCAATGCCGTCGGAAATGGCAGTAATCACAGGATATTCTTTAATGAAATTGAAGGAACAGGCTGGCAGCTGGTACAGGTTATTGACAAAACACTGCTGTTTCAGGATGTGACATTTTTTAGGCAGATCAGCTTTTTAATCGTAGCTGTTATCATGGGGTCCTTTACACTCCTGACGGTTACAATTACGAACCGCTTATCCCGCTCTATTATAAAAACGGCACGGTATATTGAAGAGTACCAGCCTGGAGAGACAAAAGTTCTGCCCCGTCTGGAGGAAAAGGATGAATTGGTATCGATCATCTATCAGTTTGATAAGATGCGGGGTAAAAATGAGAAGCTGATACAGGAGCTAAAAGATAAGAACTATGAAATTATGACCATGTCCAACCGGCAGAGAAAGGCAGAACTCAAGGCATTAGAAGCTCAGATTAATCCTCATTTTTTATATAATACCCTGGATTCCATCAATTGGATTGCCATAGAGAATGATCAGGAAGAGATCAGTCAGATGCTGAGTTCACTGGGGAGCCTGCTGCGGTACAGTGTTACGAATATAGATATGCAGGTACCGCTGGAAGTGGAGCTGGAATGGATGAAAAAATACACCTTTTTGCAGCAGAAAAGATTTAACGATTCCTTTGTGTGCCAATATGACATTGAGGAGGAGTCACTGAACTATCCAATTTATAAAATGCTGCTGCAGCCGATTATTGAAAATATTATTCTTCATGGTTTCCAGGATAAAAAGCAGGGAGGAGTTATCTCTGTTAAGGCGGAGGTTTTAGAAGATGGGAAATTAATGATATTCATTGAGGATAACGGATGTGGTATTAAACCCGATATCCTAAAGCGGATTCACAATGATATCTCCAATAAAACGCCTCTTAACAGCGAGAGTATCGGTATCAGCAACATTGTAAACCGAACGAATCTGTATTACAAAGGTGAAGCACAGATCCAAATTGAGAGTGAACCGGGAAGGGGAACAAAAGTCATTTTAATGATTCCATAAGGGGTGAACTATATGCGTATTGTAGTAGTAGAAGACGAACTGCGGGTGCGGCATAGTCTGGTTAAGTGTATTGAGAAAATAAATCCGGAATACTGCGTAGTCGCAGAAGCGGATAATGGTTATGAAGGAATGAAGGCTGTCAGAGATTTTGAGCCGGATGTAGTAATTACAGACATACAGATGCCAAAAGTAGACGGACTGAGTATGATCAGGCAGCTGAAAAACATGAGCCTGAATCCGGTCTTTATCATACTGAGCGGTTATGCGGAATTTGGTTATGCCCAGGAGGGAGTAAGACTTGGCATCCGTGATTATCTTCTAAAGCCGATCACGGTGAATAATCTGCGGGAAACGCTGGCGAATATTGAAAACAGAGGCAGGGAGGAGCAGCCCAAAGAGGAGAAGCACTACTCCGCCTGTATCTGCGCAATGGTGGAAACCATACATAAAGAATACGGTAAACACCTGGGTCTGGATTTGTTTGCCTGCAAGTATAAAATGGCACCGGAGTATCTGAGCACATTATTTGCCAAAGAGACTGGCAAGACCTTTTCCAATTACCTGAAAGAAGTAAGAATGCAGAAAGCAAAACAGTTATTGGAAGAAACAGATATGAAGATCTATGAGATCGCATGCCAGACCGGCTACCCGGACCAGAAATATTTTTCCAAGGTGTTTAAAGAATATGCAGGGGTATCGGCGAAACAGTATGTTTCAAGTTTAAAGCGTGGGTTTAGCTGAGCAAAACCCTAACTACAACAGCGGACTCATATCTCCCGGGCAGAACAGATTAAGCCGGTGAAGTGCCCTTGTACATGCAATATATAAAAGGTTTTTGTCATCTTCATTGTTATAATTCAGGGCATCGGTGTCACATATTAAAACAGCATCAAACTCAAGTCCTTTTGACATATAGACAGGAATGATAAACACGCCGTGAAGGTCAGCCACACTTTCGTTTTTTATTAACTGAAGATCAATCTTGTCCTTTAAGGAATCAAACAGCCTAAGGGCATTTCTTTCACTTTTACAGATAAGTCCGATGGAGCGATATCCCTTTTCCATACAGGTGTTTACTTCTTTAAGGATCATACCGCTAAGAGCTGACGGGTCAGAAGCAGCATGAATTTCCGGTGCATCGCCCTGGCGGTTAAAGCTCTTGATACCTGGGTTATGTTCAATAAATTTCAAACTATAATTCAGGATCTCATTGGTGCAGCGGAAACTTTTATCCATGGTAACCAGAGATGATTTTTTCTTATTCAGAATACTGCTGATCTGATCGTAAAGCGATAGATTTTCCTGTTTCCCCAGGGTCTGGTTCATATCTCCTAAAATGGTAAATTTGGAATTCGGAAATAATAAATTGAAAATTTCAAATTGCAGAGGATAATAATCCTGGGCTTCATCAATTACCACCTGTTTGATGCTTTTATAGTCGTTTGTTCCATATATCTTCAGATGCAAATAAGCCAGAACAGCTGCATCATCATAATGCAAAAGGTTAGAGTCTAAGTTTTCCTGTGTGAATTCTAAAATTTCTTCCATGTATTCATTATGCTCTAAGTCATCTGCTAAGCTATAAAAATATTCTTTATCAAGGAATAACTGTCTGTACAGGTCTGAAATATTGAGTTCTGTGAATTTTTTTATTTCTTCTTTTATCAAAGATTCCTGAGCTTTTGACAAACGTTTTTTCTGTGCTGCATTTACAGATTCCAGAATAAAAGTCTCTAATTGTTTTAATTTCATTCCCAAAGGAGTTTCTGCTCTTCCGGATATTTTATATCTCATTATATCTTTGCTTACAATACACTTGTTATCATAATAGACATCTTCAAAGGCGATCCATCTCTGGGGCAAATCCGAAATAAATCGGTCAATCATTTCCAGAAATCTCCGGGAGGTTTTGAATTCGATACTGCTTTTTATAACCTTGCGGTATTCGGGACTTGTGATCAGGTTTTCTAAAAACTGGTTTCTTGACTGTAAATGTACATTCGGGAATAGTTTTGTAATAATTTCTTCGAACACCATGGAAACAACATTACTTTCGCCGAGTTCCGGCAATACGTCAGAGATATACTGTTCAAATAGTGAGTTTGGAGAGATAATAATAATATTATTCGCAGAAAGTTTCACCTGCAGGTCCTGATACATCAGGTATGCAGCCCTATGGAGGGCAATGGAAGTTTTTCCGCTCCCGGCCACGCCCTGCACCATCATCAGGTCATTTTCCATGTCTCTTATCACAATATCCTGTTCTTTCTGTATGGTTTCAATTATGGTTTTCATTTTTGAAGAAGTATTCTTAGACAATAGCTGTCTTAAAAACTCGTCTACAATCTGAACATCGGCGTCAAAAAAGTATTCCAGTTTGCCGCAGCTTATTTCAAACTGGCGCTTTAAGTTAACCTCTCCGTTAATTCTCCCGCTGGGGGCATCATAAAATACCGGCCCTGTTAAAAAACGGTAAAAGACACTTGCAATTGGCGATCTCCAGTCGTAGATGTACAATTCGTGTGTAGTGAGGTTTTTCAAAGAAGAACGTCCGATATATATTTTTTCAAAAGTATCTTCATCATCGAACTTAAAATCAATTCGGGCAAAATATGGGGATTTGATCAAATTTTCCAACAGAAATATTTTGTTCTCCACCTCTTCATAGTCTGCAATTTTATCCAGAACCGGATTCACATATTGGCTTAACTCAGCGAGAGCTTCAAAACCTTCCGATGACCAGAGCCCTGATATAGAGTGTGACGTATTTTCGCGCATCTCTTTTTTTGCTGAAATAATGGCTGACTTATTCTCTTCGTTGTTCTGTCTTGCCTTTTCCAGTTGTTCCTCTGCTAAAGATATCGTTTGTTCCAGCCTTTTGTTTTCAAATTCTAATTCAGATTGATTATTTACCATTATGAAAAACACCTCTCATCCAGAATTGGCCGGAACTTAGTCCCATAGCCGTTGTCCATCAAGTCTAGCACAACTAAAACTTGAAAAACAGTCTTGTTGTTGCTGATTATGTATGATACAATAAAGGCAAGAGAAAAGGTGATTGGTGCTTATGCGCAATTGCCTTTTTTTCTATACTAAATTTCCCTCAAATCTTCTTATTTATACGTCATCCACAAAGTTTAGGATATGACTGTTATTTATAATCATTTACACTTTTCTTATAATATTGGAATTTTAATTTTCCTCAGGGTTTCTTATAATAGAGTTATAAAAAGCAGGAGGTAGGATAAATGAAAAAGAGATTAGCAATTATACTGGCAATGGCATTAGGAGCAACGACACTTTTTGGCTGCAGCGCTGCATCAGATTCCGGTGGAACCACAGAAACCGGGACGAAAACAGACGAAGCGGCGGAAACAGATGCAGGAACAAAATCTGATGCAGGTACAGAAGCCGTAAGCGAAGCAGGTTCAAATGAGGAAAACACATCTGCATCGACCCAGGGAGAGAGTACGGCAGCAGCAGAGGGCAGAGAAGAGGTGGTACTCTGGCATTACATAACGGAACTGGAAAAAGAAGCTCTGGAGAATACCATAAGTGAGTACAATGAGTCCCAGAATAAAGTCTATGTAAAAGCGGAATATGTACCCAGGGAAGAGCTTTTAAAACAGTATACCATCGGGGCTGTATCCGGTGAACTTCCGGATATCGGAATCATTGACTGTACCGACCATTCCTCTTTCGCATCCATGGGAATTTTTGCAGACCTGACAGAAAAGTTCCAATCATGGGAAGAAAACCAGTTTCTGGAGGGACCTATGGATTCCTGTACATATCAGGATAAAATATATGGGATTCCGTTTAACAGCAACTGTCTCGCGCTGTATTACGATAAAGACGAGCTGGCTGAGGCTAATATAGAAGTTCCTACAACATGGGATGAATTGGAGAAAGCAGCGGAGGCGCTCACAAAGGATGGCCGTTATGGACTGGCGATGAGTGCCATTAAAACGGAAGAAGCAACATTCCAGTTTATTCCGTTCCTCTTATCGGCTGGTGGGGATCCGGAACATTTAAATACACCGGAAGCGCAAAGCGCATTGGAATTTATTGCCGGCCTCATAGACAAAGGATATATGAGCAAAGAGATAATTAACTGGGGGCAGACGGATATAGAAAAACAGTTTGCAGCAGGACAGGCATCCATGATGATTAACGGACCCTGGTCCAATAACCTGATTGAAAATGATGCACCTGACAAAAACTGGGGTGTAGCGATGATACCAAAAGATAATGAATTCGCATCTGTTTTGGGCGGAGAGAATCTGGCTGTTTCCAAAGATGCCAATATTGATGCCTGCTGGGACTTTATAACATGGTTTGAAAGTAAAGACGTATCCAAAAAACTGTGTGGTGAAATCAAAAAATTCTCTCCTAGGTCCGATGTTTCCGGAGAAGAGACTTTCCCGGATGACGAGGTTATGGCAGTGTTCGGGGAACAGCTGAAAGTGGCAAAGGCAAGAGGACCACATCCAAAATGGACAGAGCTTTCCACCGCGATTCAGTTAGGAATCCAACAGGCTCTTACCGGAGAAAAATCAGTGCCGGATGCACTGGAAGAAGCTCAGAAAACAGTAGATGAAATTAATGCTACGATTAAATAACTGTTGTTTTAAATGAAAATACAGGAGTCCTGCCGCCAGGGAAGACGGTGGCAGGACTTTTTATGTCAAAATTGCAGGATTTATTAATGAAACAGAAAGTGGACAGATGAAATTCATTAGCAGAAAGGATTTTTATGGGTGGTTGTATGAAAAAAAGAAAGGTTACAGGAGAATACAGAAGGGATATGATGATGGGATATTCTTTTATCCTTCCGGCAGTTGTCTTTATGCTGGCTTTAATCGGTTATCCGATTATCTACAACATCATAATCAGTTTTCAGGATGCCACTGCTTTGACCATTTCCCAGAATAACAAAGCATTTGCAGGTTTAAAAAATTACCGGGAAATTTTCGGGGATCAATTATTTTGGACTTCCTTAAAAAATACATTTGTATATACAGGAGGATGTCTGGTTTTTCAGTTTGTAATCGGTTTTGCACTTGCTCTGTTTTTTTCGAAAAAATTTACCTTTTCCCGGTATACCAGGGGTCTGATCGTGATCAGCTGGATGCTGCCGGTTACGGTCACGGCACTTACTTTTAAGTTTATGTTTGCAGAAGGAAACGGCATTGTCAATGAGATTCTGCTCAGCCTGCATTTTATTAAGGAGCCAATCGGATGGCTGATTGAGCGGAAAACAGCCATGCTGGGAGTTATCATTGCCAATTCCTGGGTAGGAATACCATTTAATATGCTTCTTCTTTCTAATGGTCTTGGGAATATTTCTGAAGATGTATATGAGAGTGCCGGCATTGACGGGGCAAATAAAATTCAACGTTTTTTTCACATTACGCTTCCTTTGTTAAAGCCTACTATTTTGTCTGTTTTGATTCTGGGATTTGTGCTTACTTTTAAAGTATTTGATTTGATATATGTAATGACATCCGGCGGGCCGGTGGATGCAACAGAAGTGCTATCCACTTATTCCTATCAATTGTCCTTTAAGAATTTCAATTTTGGAAATGGTTCAGCGGCGGCTAATGTACTGTTCCTATGTCTGTTCATAGTAGGCCTGATTTATCTAAAATTTATTTCGGATGACGAGGTGATGTAATATGAAAAAAATACATTTAAATGAAAAACAAAGAAACCGGATTAATAATGGACTGGCAGTTCTTGTAGTGATTATATTTTTATTTCCGATCTACTGGGTCGTTGTCAGCTCCTTAAAAATGGATCAGGAGATTTTCAAAAAGCCGCCTACACTGATTCCCCATCTGCCTACGTTATCGGCATATATCCAGCAGTTTACCGGTGCAAACTCGGTATTCAGACCTTTTCTGAATTCCGTTATTGTGGCAGTGGGTTCTATGCTGATATGCCTGACTCTCTCCGTACCGGCGGCATATGGACTGGCAAGATATAAGGTGAAAGGGTCCAAGTTTTTTATGCTGGTATTTCTGGTAACCCAGATGCTTCCGGCTTCCTTAGTGTTGACACCCTTGTATCTCATTTATTCCAGACTGGGACTTTTAAATAATTATCTGGCACCGATTTTATCTACGGCCACTGTCTCGGTACCTTTTGTAATTCTAATGCTGCGGCCCATATTTTTGAATTGCCCCATAGAATTAGAAGAAGCAGCCAGAATTGACGGATGCAACCGGTTCAGTGCATTTATCAGAATTATTATTCCCATATCCAAGCCCGGAATTGTGACTGCTTTTTCTTTTGGATTTATTATGGCTTGGAATGACCTTGCATATTCTATGACCTTTAATACAAAAGAGGCGATGCGGCCTATGACAGCGGGAATATATCAGTTTCTGACGCTGTACGGAACCAGGTGGAACATGATTATGGCTTATGGGGTTTTATTAATTCTGCCTATTGTAATTTTATTTATGTCTTTGCAGAAACATATAGTCAGTGGACTGGTAAGCGGAGCGGTTAAGGGATAAATAATGAAAAAAACAGCGTACAAAATAATAAACAGGAGGAATGACTATGTCGGTATTTCAATTAGATGGAAATCGTTTGGTGTTCCATTATGATTCGGAAAAATTATGGGTAGAGCCCTGGGGAGAAAACAGTTTAAGGATCAGAGCAACAAAACAGGCAGATATGCCCGGGGAGGACTGGGCGCTTCAGAAAGTAGAAGAGAAGTCCTGCTTCAGAGTAATGATTGAAGATGACCAGGCATCTGTTTCAAACGGAAAAATAAAGGCAGTTATTTCCAAGTATGGGAAAATGATCTTTTACAACCAGAAAGGAGAGATTTTATTAGAGGAATATCTGAGGAACCGCCTGGACGTTTTTGCAGACTATTGCAGTGCCCTGGAGGTTGAGGCTAGAGAATTTTGTCCGATACCCGGTGGTGATTATCATTTGACTATGAGATTTGTATCTGATCCTGATGAAAAAATTTATGGAATGGGGCAGTACCAGCAGCCGTATTTAAATTTAAAGGGTACGGACTTGGAATTGGCGCAGAGAAATTCACAGGCAAGTGTGCCTTTTGCATTATCTTCTCTGGGGTATGGATTTCTCTGGAACAATCCGGCGGTGGGAAGGGTTGTCTTTGGAAAGAATATTACCAGTTGGGAGGCAGTTTCAACAAAGGTACTGGACTATTGGATTACAGCAGGTGATACGCCGGCTGAAATAGAAGAAGCCTATGCCTCCGTTACCGGAACGGTTCCAATGATGCCGGAGTTTGCCATGGGATTCTGGCAGTGCAAACTCAGATATCAGACTCAGGAAGAACTGCTTGAGACAGCCAGGGAATATAAGAAAAGAGGACTGCCCATTTCGGTAATTGTAATTGACTATTTTCACTGGCCTTTGCAGGGAGAATGGAAATTTGATCCGAAATATTGGCCTGACCCGGATGGAATGATAGCAGAACTAAAAGAAATGGGTATAGAATTGATGGTGTCTGTCTGGCCCACGGTTGATTATCGTAGCGAAAATTTCCTGGAGATGAAGGAAAAGGGCTATTTAATCAGAACAGACAGAGGATTTCGTATGGTCATGGATTTTCATGGTAATACCATTCATTTTGACGCTACCAACCCGGATGCAAGAAATTATATCTGGAATAAGGCGAAGAAAAATTATTATGATAAAGGTGTAAAAGTATTCTGGCTGGATGAAGCCGAGCCGGAGTATTCTGTATATGATTTTGACAATTACAGGTACCATCTGGGACCCAATGTACAGATTGGAAATATTTATCCTGCAATGTACGCAAAAGCTTTTTATGATGGAATGAAAGCGGAGGGACAGGAGAATGTTATAAATCTTCTGCGCTGTGCATGGGCAGGGTCACAAAAATACGGTGCACTTGTCTGGTCCGGCGATATCCATTCCAGCTTTTCCAGCCTTCGTAATCAGCTGGCAGCCGGGTTAAATATGGGATTGGCGGGAATTCCCTGGTGGACTACGGACATTGGAGGATTTCATGGAGGTAATCCCGCAGACCCGGAATTTCGGGAGCTGCTGATCCGGTGGTTTGAATATGGAACCTTTTGCCCGGTAATGCGCCTTCATGGATATCGGGAACCGCTTAAAGCGCCTATGGGATCAGAAGGCGGTGCCGCCTGCGTATCGGGTGCGGATAATGAAGTGTGGTCATTTGGCGAAGAAGCATACGAAATCTGCCGGAAATATTTAGCACTTCGGGAACAAATGAAGCCATACATCACCAGAATGATGAAAAAGGCACATGAAAAAGGAACGCCGCCTATGCGTCCATTATTTTATGATTTCCCGGAAGACGGGCTTTGCTGGGAAATAGAAAATGAGTACCTGTTTGGAGATGAGCTTTTAATTGCTCCGGTTTTATATGAAAAACAGAGACAGCGGGAAGTCTACCTTCCAAAAGGAACAAAATGGACGGACATTCGGACGAAAGAGAAATATGAAGGCGGGCAGACGATCCTGGCAGAAGCACCGTTAGATGCGTTGCCGGTATATTGCAGGGCTGGGAAGGCTTGTAGATCAGAAGCATGAACTTCCTGTATCTTTATACTGTTTTCTTCCAGATTTTAATGTTATACTTAGGAGGTGAATTACTAGAAATTGAGAGCATTTATCTTTGAATCCGGTGTTGGCAGTTTCCAATCCGGATTATGAAGAACAAGCTCAGTCAGGAGGAATTATGGTAGTATTTGATAAAGAATTATGTACAGGATGTGGGGCATGTATAAAGGACTGCCCGGGTAAGGCAATCAAATTGGCAGAGGATAAGGCGCAATCCTGCCGCCCATGCATACAATGCGGACATTGTGTGGCTATCTGCCCTGTGAATGCTGTAAGTATTCCGGAATATGAGATGGATGAGGTTGAGGAATATGTGGAGGCAGATTTTAAGGTCTGTCCTGATCACTATCTTCATGCATTGAAATTTCGAAGGAGTATCCGCGATTTTAAGGAGCAGAAAATAGAAAGAGATAAACTGGACCGTATATTAGATGCAGGACGATATACCGCTACTGCTAAGAATATGCAGGCGTGTACTTTCGTGCTGGTGCAGGAGCAGATGGAAGAATTCAGGGAATTGCTTTGGAATGAAATACCGGGAGTTTTGGAAATCTTAAAGGAATCAGCGCCGGATTATGAAAGAGCATTTCGAAGTTTTTATAAAAAATGGCAGCGAAATCCAAAGGATGATACATTTTTATTCAATGCACCGGCATTTCTGGTGATTGCTTCCCAAAATCCTCTGGATGGAGGACTGGCAGCGGCAAATATTGAGAACATGGCTGTGGCAGAAGGAGCCGGAGCATTGTACAGCGGATATATGATGCGGGTTCTGGGAACGAGTCCGGCATTGCAGGAATGGCTGGGCATTGGAGAAAAAAAGGTGTCTTGCTGCATGCTGTTGGGATATCCAAACGTAAAATACAGAAGAACTGCCCCAAGGCGAAAAGCAGACGTTATCTGGCGGTAACGTTCTTAAGTCTTTGCATTTACAAAATATTACCTGATTAATTTTGCCTGAGATACAAAAACTAGAGTATGTTTAAAATTTGATTTCTGACAGCTGTGCGTCACACAATGTGGGATTTTGTTATGAAAATGCCAGGTGCAGCGGGCTACGCTGACTATTTTTGGGACAAATTTCACGCGAAGGGGCGTACAGATGGAGGGAATGAATTTCAAACAAGAGGAGGTATGATCATGGCAAAAGCAGGTATGAGAAGGCCAAGTCCTTATGACCCTAAAAATCACGGAACAGAGAATCATGAACGGATGCATCATCCTAAGAATGAACAGGCAAAGGTTCCTGAGATTCAGGGTGCTGCGAAAAGCGGAAATGCTA
The DNA here is from genome assembly GCF_001029355.1 of Robinsoniella sp. RHS. Classification (NCBI taxonomy): domain Bacteria; kingdom Bacillati; phylum Bacillota; class Clostridia; order Lachnospirales; family Lachnospiraceae; genus Robinsoniella; species Robinsoniella sp. RHS. The sequence continues at coordinate 129,086 of NZ_JNGB01000013.1, read as the reverse complement.
AGGCTGGTCCTGTCAATGCTTCAAACTGGGCAAGAGACGATTACAAAGCGGGAAATAAGAGCGAGAGAGATTAAGAGAAAGATTTTGAAAAAGCGGGGAAAGAGTTTCCTCGCTTTCTCAATTTTCCAACAATTTTTGAGTTATTTCTTATGGGTTTCCTATCTTTCCCAGATTCAGGGTGTCGCCAGAAATGTTGTAAAATAGGCAATGGAAAGTATTATCATGGCAACGACAGATAAAATGCCGTTATAAAGGATATATGTTTTTGAAGGCTCGGTACTTTTACCGAAAGCCCGCCAAAATTTGAAATACCATAAAACTCTGGGATTAAAGATATTCAAAACCAATAATAAGATTGAAATGATATATGTAATCACAATAAAACCTCCCTGGGCAGATTTTTGCTGCCCCGCTATGTGTTATGTGCATTGATTTTAAATATGGGGAAGAAAGTTCAAGACAGCTTCCTTATTTAATATGTGTATTTTTTTGTTTTCATAACAGAACAATTCTTCTTTTATACATTGTGCGATCGCACGGTTTATACTTCTGATGGGAGCATTCGCTTCTAATGAAATCTGTTTCTTTGTAAGCAAATGCAGACGATTCTGTTCATAATGTACAGCAATACATCTTAAAACCCGTTCACGCACATTCATTAATGATAATTCTTCAATTAACAGACTGTTTCCTACAAGCTTTTCTGCAATTATGGAAATTAATGCCGATACTGCGTCAAAATCATTCTGCAGCCATTCTATAAAATCTTTTTTATGAAGTACGTCAACCGTGCAGGAAGTATTTGCTGTAATACTTACCGGCTTCAATTCATCATAGAAAGGTTCAATTTCTCCAAATATACTGTTGGATTTGTATACATATACGGTAGTCATTGTACCTTCCGCATTTTGAATAAATGCTTCGGCTTCCCCCTTGAGTAAGAAAAACACAAAGGAATTATCATGACCGGCAAGCAGGATTGGGCTTCCGGCAGAATAATGTTTTCTCACTAATTTTTCCTTTATCCCCGGAGGCATATATAAAAGTAAATCTTTGCTCATATAAAAATCTCCTTAAGTGGGTCAACTGACCTTATCATTAATCATACTTTGGGGTTATTCTATTGTCAAGCTTTAAAGCTGTGAGATTATTATCTAATACACAATTAGATACACTCTGTATATGTAAAGCCATGTGGTGAAAAGTGAGAGATATTAAATAAACAGAAAAGGAGATATGAATGAAATACTGTATATTAAAATCTAAATTAATAGGTCTGTTTGATTCGGATAAACTGGCTGCTAAACCGGAAGAGTGGGGGATTTATAATGAAATGGAGCTGGATGTGCGCCGTATCGGATATGCCACGAATCTGACGCCGGAAATTATTCTTCGAGCAAAAAAGATGGAGGTCAATTTCATGCTGACACATCATGATTCCTGGGAATTCGTTTTCGGAATGAAAGAAGAGTGTAATGCATTGCTGAAAGAATATCATATAATCCATGCATTTTTTCACGCACCGCTGGATGATGCGGATTTTGGAACAAGCGCCTCGCTGGCTAAGGCGCTGGGAATCAGAAATTTAAAAAAGGATTTGCCTTATGCGGAAATTTATAATGGTGGGTGTATAGGGGAACTGGATACCGGGATGCAATTTGAAGAATTTTCTGTTAAGCTGACTGGAATCTTAGAGGAACCCGTTCGGCAATATAAGAATCATAACAAAAAGATTAAAAAAATATGCGTAGCTGCAGGCGGTGGGAACCTTACAACGGAAATGAAAATTGCGGTAGAAAAAGGATGTGATACCTACGTCACCGGTGAATATGCATTGTATTCCCAGCAATATGCACGTTTTGCGGGAATGAATCTGTTTGTTGGCAGCCATACAAATACGGAGATTTCAGGAGTACATGCTATGGCGGAAAAACTGGTTTTGGGTACAGATGTGGAAGTGTACCGGATACCGGAAAGTAACGATTGAAATTATATTAAACATTGGTTTTTGCTGAGAAAGGGCCCTTCCTTTTCTTAGCTAAAACCAAACTTTATGAATTACTAATTGACGATACAAAAGAAAAATGGATTTCAATTCAGCGTCCATGTCTTTCCATATCGCCGGTTAGTATTTTTTATTTTATGGCAAAAATATAGGTTCAATCCAGGGTTTTAAACAAATTATGACAAAACTGTAAGAATGTTCTCTGATTTTGTAAGGGTGTTGAAAGATTCTTATTTTAAGATAACAGTAAGGTCTACAACGAGAAAAAGTAGACAGACAACAGAATGGAGCTGGCAATAAATGAAAATGAAATGTGAGTCAAAGAGAAAGATGATAAAGAGTGTAATCATTGGTTTATTGATTGCAGTCCTGGCAGAATGCTTTCTGGTCAATTATCGGACCTGGGAGTCTTTCACCTTTTCACCCATAGAGGGATATTCGGTTGACTATAGTGTGGAGAAGGAGACGGAAGAGCCGGGCAAAGTGCATTTTAGCAAAGAGGAGGCAGTAATTGAAATTACAGATATCAATGAAGCAGTTCACAATTTATATCTGGATTTGCAGCCGGAAAAGGAGAGTATCAGGCAATTCCAAATTCGGATTTCAGCGGCGGATGAAGGAAATGAGCTGTACTATGAACTTCCACCCTTTGTTATAAGTGTCAACAGCGCTGCTGGTAAATATGTGAAACTAAACCTGAGTGGTAAAGCAAAAAAGCTGAAAATAGAACTGGAAGATTTAAAAGGAGAAGCAGTTTGGATCAAACAGATTGGTCTGAATGTTCATAAGCCTTTAAATTTACATATTTCTAATATAGCAGGGATTTTTATATTATGGATGCTGTTATCCGGACTGTATTACATGCGGAATTTATTGAAGGCTAAATGTGATATGAGGAATAAAAAGCAATACTGCATCTGTGTGGCGGTGATTGGTATTGAGTTAGGCGTGGTATTGTCTGGCGCATTTGGGACTGCAAAATATGTGGATCCGCCATGGGTTCATCACTACCAATATGAGAAGCTGGCGCAATCATTGGCGAAAGGACATTTTTATCTGGATATTGAACCATCGAAAGAATTGTTGGCTATGGATAATCCCTATGATACAAAGCGTCGGAAAAACCTGAAAGTTCCGTCCGAATGGGATACCGCCTACTTTGAAGGAAAATATTATGTTTATTTTGGAATTGCCCCGGTACTGTTTTTTTATCTTCCATATTACTTGATTACCGGACAGGGGTTTCCGACAGTTGCGGGAACAGTCTTTTGCGAAGCACTGTTTGTTTTGGGAATTGTAATGTTGCTGTTGGAATTGGTAAAAAGATATTTTAAAAAGACTTCTTTTGGAATGCTGCTGCTTCTGGAAATATTAGTATTTTGCGGAAGCGGAAGCCTGATTGTAGCAGAATATCCCACATTTTATGCCCTCCCGATCATTATGGGAATGTGCTTTGTGGTATGGGGAATGTATTTTTTAATATCCGGATCGGGGCAGGAGAAAATCAATATAAAACGTGTCCTTACAGGATGTATCTGCCTGGCACTTACTGCAGGGTGCCGTCCACAGATGCTGGCGGCCTGTTTCCCCTGTTTTTGCCTTTTGGCTCCGCATTTAAAAAAGTCATGGAGGCTGGATAAAAGAGTCTGGGCGAAACAGGCTGGTATTTGCCTTTTACCCTTTCTTCTGATTGGAGCAGGGCTAATGTATTATAATTATGCAAGATTTGGATCCCCTTTTGATTTCGGGGCAAATTATAATCTTACAACTAATGATATGACAAACAGAGGATTTCATCTGGACCGCTTTCCTTTGGGAATCTATATGTTTTTGCTGCAGCCGGTAAACTTTCAGACACAATTTCCGTTTATGCAGAAAGTAGACGTTGCGGCTGCCTATCAGGGGATCACTATTTTCGAAGGAATGTATGGGGGGATTTTAATGCTGCATCCTTTCCTATGGCTCAACGTGTTCATTATAAAGATGAAAAAGGGACTCCGGCAAAAAGGGCTGTTTGCCTTTGCTTTGGTTTCACTGGCAGCAGCAATTGTAATTATGGGTGCAGATGTGCAGATGGCAGGTATATTAATGCGGTATATGTGTGACTTTGGAATCTTTTTATGCATACCGGCAGTGTTGGTAATAATGCAGGCGGAAACCGAGATAAGAGACAGGCAGTTTAAGGCAGCAATCCATGCAGGCACAGGCGTATTAGCAGGGATCAGTGTGTTGTTAAGCGGTTTGTATCTTTGCAATTGAAAGAGGTGAGATAATGGATGAAATAGCAGTTTTAATACCATGCTATAACGAAAGTACTACCATTGGGAAAGTGATCAGGGATTTTAAGCGTGCTTTGCCAAAAGCGGTTATCTATGTCTATGATAACAATTCCAACGACGGAACGGATGAGATAGCAAGAATGGAAGGAGCGGTTGTCCGCTATGAAAAGAAGCAGGGGAAAGGAGAAGTGATCCGGACCATGTTCCGGGAGATAGATGCACAGTGTTATCTGATGGTAGATGGGGATGACACTTATCCGGCAGAAGATGCCCGGAAAATGGCAGATCTTGTGTTAGATAAAGGAATTGATATGGTAATCGGCGACCGTCTGTCTTCTACATATTTTGAAGAAAATAAAAGACTGTTCCACAACCTTGGAAACAAAGTGGTGCGCAAGCTGATTAATCTCCTTTTTGCAAACAATATACGTGATATCCTAACGGGCTATCGGGCATTTAGTTATCGATTTGCCAAGACATTTCCAGTATTATCAAAAGGATTTGAGATTGAGACAGAGATGACGATCCATGCACTGGATAAAAATATGCACCTGGAAAATGTGATCATTTCTTATAAAGACCGCCCCCAGGGAAGTATCTCCAAACTGAATACTTTTTCTGATGGAATAAAAGTTTTAAAAATGGTGGCGAGACTATACAAACATTACCGTCCCTTTTCCTTTTATCGCATTATTGCCGTTATTTTGTTTCTTTTATCTGTTGCTTTTTTTGTACCGGTATTGGGAGAATACTTCAAAACAGGCTTGGTAGAGCGCTTTCCAACCCTGATTATCTGCGGCTTTCTTGTTGTGGCTTCTTTACAGTCATACTTCAGCGGTTTGATTTTAAATGTAATCAGCACCAATCAGAGACAGCAGTTTGAATTATCTCTGAATCAATTTGAGGGATATAAGACAATGCAGGAAAAAGGGGATCATGAAAAGGCAGAAAACCCGGTTTAAAATCTATGCCAAACCGCTTTTACTATTGCACATTTCATAGTATATTAGTATAATGTGTAGATAATTAAGAAGAAAATATAAATAAGAAAAGCGGATAAATACAGGCAGGTTTTTCAACCGGAAAGGGAGTAATTATGTATAAGCATCACCAGGTATCACTAAAAAATTTAGTGGACTATTTTAACAAAAATGAAGAAGTGATTGCAATTGTTTTTGGAGGTTCTGTAGCTAAGGGAACAGAACGCCCGGATTCGGATCTGGATGCCATGGTCATTCTTACGCCCCGGGGATATGAAGAAAAAAAGGCGGAGAACAGGCTGAGTGAGACGATTAACGGCAGATGTACTTATGAAGGCGGCTACTTTGATATCAAATATATGACCAAAGAATATCTGAAACAGGCAGCTAAAAAAGCGAATGAACCCACCAGAAATTCATTCATGTCCTCTAAAGTGGTATACAGTATAGATCCGGAAATTGAAGAAATCGTAGCAAAAATTCCTGTATTCCAGAAGCAGGAACAGGCTGAAAAGATGCAGTCTTTTTACAGCTGCCTGAAACTGAATTACGATTATTTCTGGAGCATCTGTAAGCCAGAGGGGTACATGCGTCTTAAGACAGCAGGGGATATTATATACAGCTGCTATCGAATGATCTTACAGGAAAATCAGGTGTTATTCCCGTGTAACAGACGTTTGGAGGAGACGGTGCAGGCACAGGAAAATAAGCCGGAGGGGTTTGTGGAACTTTGCAGAGAGTTTGAGTCTGACCTGTCCAGCGAAAATTGTGATAAGGTTGTAAATGCATATCTGAATTGGACTGATTATCCTCATGAAAAGGAACACAGCAAACTTCTCAGCCAGTATGTAAGTGATTTTGAGCAGTGGTGGATAGAGCCACGGCCGTTGATTTATGAGTGGTAAAATACATAGCACCTGGAAATTTAAAAGCAAAGACTAAAATACATAATTAGAATGACATTGGCAAACACGGGGTATCCTGTTGTTTGCCAATTTTTATATCCGCATCTAGAAGAGGTTTTTAGAAAAAGAAAGATTTTACCTCTAATCAAAAGATATTACTCTAGTAAAAAAGACGGGTTATTGCTATTCTAAATGAGAAAAAATTGATAATAGTGATATTTTTTTCTGCATTAAAAAAGAAAAAATTGTGAATTTTGCCCCGAAGTTAGTCAGGCAGCTCGCTGCGCCTTGTATTTTCGGAACAAATTCCTCACAATGTGTGACACACAGATGTCGGAAAGCAATGATCAAACACGCTCTGGAATGAAGCAAAAGAAGAAGGGATAGGGAAAAGATACGTATGAAATGGAGAGAAAGTATTTGTAATCGGTTTTGGAAGAAAAGAAAACAAAGTTTAGCGCTGCTGTTAGCTGTTGTAATGAGTGTTGTATCTCTCGAAGCACCTGTATTTGCAGCAGAAATCAGCATGGTGGGTGAAGAAGATACCAGCAGCTTTGCTGACGATACCCAGGATACTACGATATATGATTTAAAAACAGATGACCTGGTGAATCCGGTTGGTATTGATACAGCTAATCCGGTTTTTAGCTGGAAAATGAACTCAACTGCAATGGGACAGTGCCAGACAGCATATCAGATTATAGTGGCAAAGGATGTGGAATTTGCTGATGTATACTGGGACTCTCAAAAGATATTGAGTGACATATCAGTGGGAATCAAATATGCAGGCAATCCTTTAGAAGCATCAACAACCTACTATTGGAAGGTGGTAGTATGGGATAAAGACGGAAATGAAATACAGTCAGATGCAGCCAGCTTTGAAATGGGATTGTTGGGAAATGAAGGATGGAACCAGTCCCAGTGGATACAGGTAGGAAATTCTACGGAACCGCCAACATCCACAGCAGGAGAGACGAATTATGTTGTGGAAGCCGATATTCAGATTGTAACTACCAGCGTCAGCCTTCTGTTGGAAGCTACAGACAATAATAATTTTCTGTTATGGCAGTTTAATAATAAAAACGGGTATATGGAATTTAAACCACATTATAGGAAGGCGGGGAATTTCCATACGATTCGGCAAATGAATGTGTCACAGTATATAAACGGAAAAGATACGGATGTTCAGCACGTAAAAGTTGTTGCCACTAATGAATCCATATCCACTTATCTGAATGATCATTTAATTGAGGAGATTCCGGCATCTGACCTGGGAGGAATTGGATTAAACGGAACCATAGGGCGTTTGGGCTTCCGCTCTCATTCAATGGAAGATGAAGCAGGGTGGATGGACAATATTACACTGACTGATTATTCTGTAGATCCGGACGGAATTGTATTGAAAAAATATGATTTTGAGGATGGTTATAATCCTTTTGATGACGGTGCCGTTGAAAATGGCAGGCTGAATACAAAATATACAGGAGTAGAAACAATTGCGCTTGAGAAAACAGAGGAAGAAACAGTAGAAAAAGTGCATTATTCCGTAGAGGCGGATATTACCTGCCATACGGATGCGGTAAGTTTATTATTTAATGCGACAGATACATCTAACTTCTACATGTTTCAGTTAAATACAAAAGATCAGCCGGGAAAGGTTTTATTCAAACCCCATACATGGAAGGATGGCAGCTTTGCTACATACAGCAGTCATAATAAAGATGTCACTTCATATTTAGGTTCAGCAGAGGAATTTAAGACCAATTCCGCACATATTAAGATTGATGTAACGGAAGAAGAAATAAAAACTTACATAAATGAACAGTTAATAGATACTTTTTCTATTGGTGAACTGAGCGATCAGAACTCAATAGGAATTGCTCCTCAAATTGCACATCTGGGATTTCGTGCAGATCTTGAGGAAAACGGAACAGTAGATAATTTTAGATTAGTAGATTATACAGATAATATCAGCGGACATATTGTATATGATTATGATTTTGAAAATGAAAACCCATTTCTTACCGGTGCGGTAGAGGATGGCAGATTTGTAACAAAGGGCGTGGGTATTCTTCTGCCGCCTCAGGGGATTTCCACTTTTCGTAAGGAAGTAACACCTGGTGATAATCTGGTATCTGCGAAGCTATACACTGCCGGATTAGGTGTTTATGACGTATTCATCAATGGCGAACGTGTTGGAACCAGGCAAGATGATGGATCTGTGATTTATGACGAACTAAAACCAGGTTATAACCATCACTCCAAACGAACAATTTACCATACTTATGATGTTACACAAATGGTAAATGGAGAAGAAACCAGTGTGATATCAGCACATGTAACCTCAGGGTGGTGGTCCGGACAGGTTGCAGGTTTTTATGGCAAAGAAGAGGCATTCCGTGCTCAGCTGCTGCTGACTTATGGAGATGGTTCGACCAGAGTGATCGGAACAGACAGAAGTTGGAAGACTGCGCTTCAGGGACCTATCCTGTATGGTGATATTTATAATGGTGAAACCTATGATGCGAATGCAGACTTGTCATTCCGGCAGACCGGTTATGATGATTCAAAGTGGACATATGCGGATCTGAATAAAGAATTTAATGGTATCATCTGCCCGCAGGATGGGCCGTCTGTACGCGTTCGTAATGATCTTGAACTTACTGCACAATCTGCGGTAGTATATGATGGTGCTGTGGATGCAAATGAAAATCAGTTCGGAAGGATCAATATAACAGGAACTTATGCTCCTGTATCCGCTTTTGTTCTGAAAGCAGGAGAGACAGCAGTATTTGATATGGGACAGAATTTTGCAGGCTGGGATGAGATACAGGCTGAAGGCAGAAAGGGTACGATCCTGACCATGCGTCACAGCGAAATGCTCAATGATAATAACGGACTGAAATCCCGTGGAAATGATGGCGCACAAGGCAGCATCTATACAGCCAATCTCCGGTCGGCAAAGGCGGCGGGACGCTATATCATGAATGGTGAGGGAATTGAAAGCTATCATTCCACCTCCAGTTTTTATGGTTTCCGGTATGTGGAAGTTACAACAACGCAGGATGTGACGATTCATGGAATGAAAGGTATTGTGGTGAGTTCCGTGGCAGATGATACTGGAATGATCTCCACTTCTGATGACGATGTAAATCAGTTGATCAGCAATATTTTGTGGGGACAGTATAGCAATTATCTCTCAGTGCCTACCGACTGCCCGCAGCGTGATGAGCGGAAAGGGTGGACGGCAGATACTCAGGTATTCTCAACTGCTGCTGCATATAACGGAGATTCCAAGGGATTTCTCAGAAAATATATGGATGATATGAATGATTCCCAGGTAACTGAGGGCGAATACAATGGGGCTTATCCGGATACTGCACCTTACAACGGATATGGCGAGATCGGACAGCTTGGATGGGGAGATGCCGGTATTATCATACCCTATAACCTTTATAAAATGTACGGGGATGCCACAGTCATTGAAGAAAATTATAGTAACATGCAGGACTTCATGGATATTTTTATGGCATCCACGAATAAGATGGGCGGAGGCCATAATCACGGTGACTGGTTAGCATATGAAAGTAATGACGATGAAGTACAAAATCTGTTTGGTATCGCCTATTATGCCTGGGATGCCGCAATGATGTCAGAAATGGCTGCGGTATTGGGAAAAACAGAGGATGCAGAGCGGTATCAGGCACTTTATGAAGAAGAAAAAGCATTTTTCCAGGAAATGTTTGTACAGGAAGACGGCAGTCTGAAGCGTACAGAACAAACGGCATGTCTGATGGCATTAAAAATGGATTTACTGCCGGATGAAAATTCTAAAGCGGTAGTAAAACAGGCGCTATTAGATAATATCAAACGCAATGGCAATAAACTGCAGACTGGATTTTTAGGGACCGCAATTATCATGCAGACATTATCAGATATCGGAGCAACCGATGTGGCTTATCAGCTGCTGCTTCAGCATGGTAATCCATCCTGGCTGTATTCAGTTGATCAGGGAGCTACTACTGTATGGGAACGATGGAATTCTTATACAATTGAAGATGGATTCGGTCCGGTCAGCATGAACTCATTTAACCACTATGCTTATGGGGCAGTTGCAGAATGGATGTATGGCTACATGGCAGGAATTATGTATGACACCCAGAATCCGGGATTCAAGCATATTATTCTTCAGCCATCACCGGATCAGTCTATTCAGAAAGTGGATTGCACATATGATTCGGCATACGGCAGCATTGTCAGCAACTGGAGCTATCAGGATGCCAAATTTAATTATGATGCGGTAGTACCTGCAAATACAACTGCAACCATTTCTATTCCGGTAGAGGATGGTGAAACAGTTACGGTAAATGGAAAATCATATACAGAAGTGACGGCAGAAAAAGATGGCTTATCCTACATAGAAACAAAAGATAATAAAGCTGTGTTTGAAGCAGTTTCCGGCTCGTACCACTTTAGTACAGGTGTGGCTGAATACTGTAATATCACACTGAAAAATGCAGATACAACAATTCCTTGTCTCATAAGTGTGGATGGCAGTGAGATGCAGGTAATGCCTTCCGGAATTAAAGTGGAAAAGGGAAAAGCTGTTACAATCAAAGCGGTACCGGTTAATGATGTAGATTACGCCTGTGTGGGTTGGAGTGGAGATGCATCTGCTAAGAGCTCACAGATTACAGTTACACCTCAGGGCAATATGACATTAACAGCAGAATTTGCATGGATTGGCAGTGAAAACCTGGCGGAACAGCAGCCGGTCACCAGTAATGAAACAGGTTGGGATATCGATGCATGGTCACATGCAAATCTCGTAGATGGTATTTTAACCAGTGAATCCCAAAGCTTGGGCTATACTACGATGCAAGGTCAGTCACCGGACGTGGATTATTGGGTAGAAATTGATTTAGGGGAAGATACGGACTTCAATCGTATCCAGCTCTATCCAAGGTCAGATACCCTCAGTATCAACGGAGGGGCACCGAATTTCCCGAAAGATTTTTCATTTGAAGTACGCAAAGAAAATGAAACGCAATACGATACAATTGTAACCAATACGGATTATGAAGCGGCAGTTGGTAAGCCTTCCGTATTCACTTTTGAATCCGTAAATGCAAGGTATGTCAGACTGCATGTAACAAAATTAGGCGATCCGGCAGCGGCGGACAGAGATTATTATTTCCTGCAGCTGGCTGAAATGGGGATCTATAACCGGGATAACAAACCGGTAATTGATAGAGCTGCTCTGGAAAAAGCAATCGAAGATGCTAAAACTTATGAGGGTAAGCAGGCTGATTATACGGAATCAAGCTGGAAAAATTTCCAGGATGCATTAGAAGAAGCACAAAGGATACTTAGTGATGAAACTGCAGATCAGGAAACCGTGGACACTGTTGCCCAGGCTCTGAATCAGGCAATGAAAGACCTGATAGCAGCAGACAGAGAACCGGTTGTAGAAAGTGTAAAAGTATCTCCGGGGTCAACAGTACTGGAAAGAGGAAGCGCACAGAAATTTACGGCATCTGTAATTGGTAAAAATGAACCTCAGCAGACAGTAACATGGTCCGTTACCGGAAATTACAGTGCGGCTACCACAATTTCCAAGGATGGTGTACTGACAGTAGGAATAGATGAAACAGCAGCACTGTTAACGGTTCGGGCTGCATCAGCGGTAGATCCTGATAAATTTGGGACAGCCACTGTAACATTAAAAGCAGTGCCGCCGTCCGATGTAAAGGTTAGTCGCATTTCCGTTACTGCATCAGCTAACCGGATCTTTATTAAAGAGAAAACTACGGTAAGAGCGGTGTTACTTCCGGAAAATGCCACGAATAAGAACCTTAATTGGACTTCATCGGATACAAAAGTCGCAACTGTTGATAACCAGGGAAAAGTCACAGCTAAAAAAGATGGAACGGTAAGGATCATCGCCACAGCGGCAGATGGAAGTAACGTATCCGGTTCCTGTTCTATAAAAGTAGTAAAACCAAGAGTTAAATTAAACGCATCTTCTATAAAACTGCAATTAAAGAAGAGCACAAAAGCGTTGAAAGCATCGGGACTCCTGTCAGGAGATAAAATCAAAAGCTGGACAAGTAAAAATAAAAAAATTGCGACGGTAACGAAATCAGGCAAAATTACTGCAAAAAAAGCTGGAAATACCAGTATTATAGTTACAACCGTAAAAGGTGCAAAAGCGGTCTGCAGAATAAAAGTTGTAAAAAGCGCTGTAAAAACGAATAAGATTACTGCAGATAAGAAGAAAGTTACATTGAAAAAAGGGAAGAGTTACCAATTGAAGATCTCCAGGTCACCAATTACGGCAACGGATAAAATTACCTATACAACTTCTGCCAGTAGATTTGTTTCAGTAAATAAGAAAGGAAAAATAGTGGCTAAGAAAAAAGGAAAAGCCGTAATCACAATTAAAACCAGCAATGGAAAGAGCACAAAAGTAAAAGTAGAAGTAGTTTAAAAGTAGTTCAAAAATAGTTCAAAAATAGTTCAAAAGTAGTTCAAATACAGAAGATATATAACAGAAGATAAAAAAACAGACGGTATAGCATGATGCGCTATACCGCCTTTTTTTTAATTGCTACTAAGTCTCCATCAGGATTAATGTTGTCAAACTCCCGTGTAATATTCTTAAGCCAGAGGTATTTCTTATAATGCCGGTATACGAATGGAAGCTTTACAAGTTCATCCATACTGATGATAAAGTATACCCAGCCAACCGGCAGGTTGAAAATGAATGCACATAAAAGTCCCAAAGGGACCGCAAACAGCCACATATCAATGGTATCGCAGATAAAGCCAAATTTAGTATCCCCTCCGGCACAGAAGATCCCCGCGATAATAGTAGAATTGATTGACTTCCCAATAACGTAATAGGAACAGATATACAGCATCGTACTTAAGTATCCTCTTGCCAGATCAGATAAAGATGCAAAATCCAGGATAAAGGGTCTGGCGGCAAGTATAATGCCTCCGCCGATCACACCGGTAATCAGGGAAAGTTTACAAAGCCTGGCAGCATATAGTTTAGCCAGTTTTAAATCTCTTTTTCCTAACTCGATTCCAAGTAGAATTGCACCTCCGCTGCTGACACCGATGCAAAGAGAGATTGCTAGGTTTTTAACGATATTGGCAATGGAATTTGCCGCTACAGCATCACTTCCAAGATGGCCCATAATAACGGAATACATGGTGAACCCACAACCCCATACCAGCTCATTTCCTAATACAGGTGTAGAATAGTGCATAAAATCTTTAAACAGTTCCCAATTATTTTTTATAATATATTTGATTCGAATGTGAATATTATTTTCTTTGAGGGATTCTGCGATACACCAGATTAGTTCCACTGCCCGGGAAATAGTTGTTGCAATAGCCACGCCCGCTACACCTAATTTAGGAGCGCCGAAAAGGCCAAATACAAATACTGCATTTAATAAAATATTTAAAATCATAGCAGTGGAACTGATAATAGTACTTAACAATGCCTTGCCGGTATTTTTCATAATGCAGAGATATATCTGGGAAACACTGGTAAACAGATAAGAAATTCCCACGATTCTTAAGTAAGGAATCCCCGTAGCTATCAGTTCGGGATCAGATGTAAAAATCATCATCAGCTGTCCGGTGAAAAAAATCGCTCCAACGGCAAACAGGACTGAGATGACAAGTGATAATTTAATAGAAATCCCAAGAACTTGTTCCACCACGGACTTATCACCTTTACCCCAATACTGGGCGGCAAGAATTGTTGTCCCTATGGTAAGACCTGCATAAAACAGGCTGAGGACAAATTGAACCTGGCTCGCCAGGGAGACTGCTGACAGCGCAGTCTGGCTTACAACCCCTACCATAACAACGTCCGCCGCACTCACGGCAGCGGTCATTAGATTCTGGAATGCAATCGGAAACACAAGGGCTAAGAGATTACCATAAAATCCCCCTTTTGCAGGGATCATACTTTTTAAATTTTTCATCTTACCTTAATCACTTTCCGGAGATATTTGCCCATGCTTCCTCATCGAATTCTCTATCTTTATAATAATATTTGCGGTCATTTTCCGTAATCTGTTTCATTACTCTGCAGGGATTTCCAACAGCTACTACATTAGCGGGAATATCTCTGGTAACTACACTTCCTGCTCCGATTACTACATTATCCCCAATGGTCACTCCGGGATTGATTACAACATTTCCGCCAATCCAGACATTACTGCCAATGGTTACCTTTATTCCGTATTCATACGCGGAATTTCTGGAATCAGGGTGAATCGGATGTCCAGCTGTGTAAATTGCAACATTTGGCGCTAACATTACATTATTACCTATCGTCACTTTAGCCACATCGATAATGCTGCAATTATAATTAGCAAAAAAATTGTCACCTACTTCAATATGGCTTCCGTAATCACAATAAAAAGGTGGATTAATAAAAGTGCCCTCTCCGGATTTTCCAAGTATCTGTTTTACTAATTTACCAAGACCGTCAAAATCTGACCGATCCATAAAATTAAATTCCTGTAAAAGTTTTCTGGCTATTTTTTGTTCCTCAAATACCGCATCATCTGAAATATACGGCATTTCCCGATCTCTTCTTTCAATATTATCCATTCGTATATCCTCCTTACACTGTTTTGTATTATTTTTTCATATTATTTTATGCTGTTCCTTTTACGGACCTTATGGTATTATATTACTAATATTTATTTGTTTATATAGTGATAATGTCATTTTTTATAAATATATTGTCAGAAAGCTCCCGAATAGGCTCACTAGTAAAGCCAGATCAGGCATAGTGCGAAAGGAATATGTAAATGGAAACACCTATTATAAAAACGGATCACACATTGAAGCAGTTAGAAGAACATGGAACCTCTATATATCCCATTCTGATATCCACCGGTCTTACCCTTAATCTGGATATGGGTATCGTCCCCTGGCATTGGCATAATGATTTTGAATTAACCTATGTTGAATCCGGTCATTTTCATTTTTCGGTAAGTTCTGATACTTTTGAGATGGGCCCCGGAGAAGCAGTTTTTATTAACTCCAAGGTTCTGCATCAGGTAAAACCTGCCCAGAATGAAAATCCGGTTTATTACAGCTATACTTTTGCACCGGAATTTATTTCAGAAACCATGCAAAGTTTAATAGCAGCCAAATATATTATTCCGCTTATGCAAAATGGCTGTGTTCCATATCATATTTTCAATCAATCCACTTCATGGGAAATGATCTGTCTGTCACATATACACAAACTGAATCAGGCGGCAGCTTCCAATGGTTTTGAAAGAGAATTTTTAGTACAGCATTCATTACAGCAGATATTTATTGATATGATACAAAACATTCCGGGGCTTTGTACTGCATCATCTTCACCGGTAGATTCCTCCCATTACAGCATTATGAAAATCATGCTGTATATTAAAAAACATTATACGGAATCAATTACCCTGGAAGATATGGCAAATGCCGCGAATATCAGCAAGAGCAGCTGTAACAGGCTTTTCCATCGAATCCTGAATATGACACCCTTTGGCTATCTTCTGGAATTCCGGATCAATCAAAGCAAGAAATTGTTAAAACAGGAAACCCAATCTATTACAGAAATAGCATACGCCTGTGGTTTCCATGACGCAAGCTACTACTGTAAGGCATTTCGCAAACAGAATGGAATCTCACCGGAAAAATACCGGAAAAATGACTGGACCTAGTGCCGCCTGGCACTAGGATCTCCTGTTCTGAAATTTCCGGTATCGTATAATAACTATAAAGGAAATGATGCCCAGCAGAGAACAAAAGATGCCTGCCCCCAAGCCGGGAGTAAAATACTTCAGTTCCACTTTATGCTCACCTGCATCCAGTAAAATTCCGGAATAAATAGTATTTACTCTGTAAAGTTCTGTTTTATTGCCATTCACATAGGCGCTCCAGCCCTTGGAATAAGGGATGGTCATACATAAGAGCCTGGAGGAATCCAAATGAATAGATCCCTTGATCCGGTTAGGCGAAAATACCGTATTTTTAAGATAATCCTGTTTCAAAAGGTTTATCTGCGAAATATAATGATCCATTGGCTGGCAGTTGACAATGATATCATCAAAGGTATAGGAACCTTTACGCTGAAATGTAATCGTGATCTCTTTCAAGGGACTGCTGCTGTAAGCAAAGTTTAAGAGATAGTTGTTTCGGCCTTCATACCAGCGGTATTCCGGAGTCAACACGGTCAGGCTTTTCGTAATATTGTTTGCTGCAGCAGTGATCTCGGCAGATGTTTCTGTACTTTTACTTTTGCTCTGAGTTTCTCCTTTATATTGGAGATTCTGGAAGATAAGGTAATTTTCAGAGTCCGGAATTCCATTAAAAACAAATGTTACCGATGCAGAAGGTTTTTTTACATAAAAGCTCCCGTTTTCATAAGTTACATTTTTAGAGGATTTTATTTTGTATGGCACTTTCAAATCGGTATATTGAACTTCCGCTTTTTTGAGATTACCGGTATCTGAATCCAGAACAGCAGCCTGAAGCATCGCAGCCTGTTTTTGTGTAGGGCTAAGCGATTCATAATCCGCTCTGGGAAGATAACTGTCATAAGTATATCCAAAGGGCAGCATATTCTGATTCTGGTATATTTGGCAGGCCGAGGTCCCGGCTTGAGGTGTTTGAAGCAATGCATAGCCGTAAAATGGATTTTCTTTTGTTGTGTTGTCGGTAACCTGATATTTCACATTTGCAAGGGAATCCAGAATAATGCGATTGTCCAATCCGCGATAGCAGTTAGTACTGCGAAAGGACCCTGATACTTCAAACAGAAATTTGCTCACATTTTCATCTGCTATACTATAATAAAAATCCATACCATTTAAGCCGTTTAGCAGGGCGGAGTTAGTACGGGAGATATTCGAAGCCTGTCCCATAAGTTCATAGCGGAAGAAATCAGGATCATTTAACTGATTTAGCGTGCTGAGCGGTTCATTCACAATGACAGAATAGGCTGCATCTCTGTTGTGGAATCTGCTTTCGTCCGGGTGTTCCGAATAAAATTGGTCAAATCCATAACATGCAATTCCTGCGGTAATCAATATGAGAATTGATAAATATGTTATTGGCTCGCGCAGACGAGGTCTAATAGACTGATTCTTATATAGAAAAGATATCAGTGGCAGAGCCAGAACTGTTAGTACCAGTAAAGTTCCAAATTTAAGAAAACTGTCCCCGGGGTTTCTTCCAATGGTATTGCAGAGTATGAGATAACAGACAGTGATGCATGCTAACAGTATAAATTTTTTCTTTGTTATATGTAAAAACTCAGGTATCATACACACCAGGATAAATGCCATCATAAAACAATATGCATAACTCCAACGGTTTATGGAATAGGAGAAAACATTAAAAATATGTCCAATGTAAGGTATTAACAGAAATCCTGTCAGGATCAGGAAGCAGACTTTCAGGTTCCGGTATTTTTTTCTCTGCATTAATAAAATGACAAGCGCAGGAAAGGTTATAATGGAGCAGCCAATGAAAGTCCAGTTCCCGGCACCCTGACCTGTAAAAATACCAAACAGAAGCTTTTTGTAGTAACTATATTGATAGAACAACGGTACGGCATTGTCCATGTTGAAGCGCCTGGTAGATAATGCGGCCAGGATACCGGGCAGTAATAAGATGCCGGAGAGCAGAACACCTGAAAAGTAATAACCACTAAAGCGTCCCAGACATAATAAAAAATGGTGTCCCCTGCGTTCTTTGTAATAATCAAAAAAGCGAACCACTGCATATATGAAAATTAAAATACTTAAGACGTAGAAAAAGTAAAAATTGCTGAGTGCTGAAATAAAGACCATGATTATAAAGAGATAAGGTGTTTTATTTTGAAATATTTTTTCGATTCCTATTAACAGGAAAGGCAGGTATATCATAGAATTAGCGAAAAAAGGGTGTGTTGTGGAAGCATACAGTGCATATGCAGAAAAAGTGTAGACAAATGCTCCGCAAATAGATGAGAGCCTATCTTTTTTCATAACACGGCAGTATAATAAAAATCCCAAACCTGAGAGATAGAGCCGCAGAATAATTAAAAATCCATATAAATACTCTGTTTTAGAAGCTGGAACAAGCGCTGAAAGCAGCGTAAGGGGATCTCCGATTACATAATAATTTAGAGTAGTGATTACGTCTGCACCAAATCCCAGCTTAGAATCCCATAGGGGGATAGACAGATTTCCCGTTTCAAAAAATGTTCTTAGGATTCCCCGTAAATACTTTCCATAGTAGCCAAGGGCAGAAAAATGCTGATTAAGGGCATCTCCATTAGAGACCAGAGATTTATTCTGAGAAAACAGGCAGAAAAAACATATGCCGCCGATCATTAAAAATAAAATACTGTATAATGCGTAATAGGGAATGCCAAAATCATCTTTACTTTTTGTGACGTTCTTTTTCATCGAAGATAGCATATTTATAAAACCTTTCTGATTTTTGTAAACGGGATCTTTTATTAATAAAATAATACCATAATTAACCAGTGAAGTATACAGATTTTTGGACTGCGTGCCGCCAAAAAGCGCTCTGGGAAGGTTAGTATGTTTCCAGCTAGTTCAGCATAGATTTTAAGAAAAGCAGTACGGGAGAATTACATGGAGTGCCAGAAAAATGTAGCATCAGAGGAATTTGCTGATTTTATTATTTCAAACAACACCTATGATTTAGACGGTGTCCTTAAGGATAATACGGGGGCATGTGCAGATTATGCGGACAGTCAGTTTTCTATCCTGTATGTTCCTATGGAAGATGCAGTCCCAATTACCACGCACAAATATAAATATTTTTTCATCCCGAAACTTTATACGCTACTAGACACATCAAGTCTGGAAGCTTCCGGTATTATTGAAACAATTAATCAGCCTGTTTTGAACCTGCGGGGGCAGGGCACCATTATAGGTTTTATTGATACGGGCATTGATTACCGGAATCCATTATTTAGGCATGTGGATGGAAGGTCCCGTATTTTAGGTATTTGGGATCAGAATCTGCCGTCTGAAAATGGAACTAATGAGCTGCCACCTGGAATACCGGGATTTACGGTAAATGATACAATTATTTATGGAACAGAATATACCAGCGAACAGATTAATCTGGCACTGGCTTCGGAACAGCCTCTGTCTGTTGTTCCAAGTATAGATGAAAACGGACATGGAACTTTTATTGCAGGCATAGCAGCCGGTTCGGAATCGGAAAATTCTGATTTTATCGGAGTAGCGCCTGAATGCAATATTGCAGTTGTAAAATTGAAAGAATCTAAAAAATATTTACGTGATTTTTACTGCATTCAGGATTCTGCTGTGGCATATCAGGAAAATGATATTATGATGGGGATAAAGTATTTGGCTCTTGTATCGGCACGCTATAGAATGCCTCTGGTTATCTGTATTGGGCTTGGAACTAATCTTGGAAGCCATGAAGGATCATCACCGCTTGGGCTTCTACTCAGGAGGGCAAATCTGATCACGGGATTTGCTTCTGTGGTAGCAACCGGGAATGAAGTGGGAAGACATCATCATTTTCTTGGAAATATAACATCGAATATGGAGTACGAAGATGTTGAATTGCTTGTGGGGACGGATGAAAAAGGATTCGTAATGGAGCTTTGGGCATCCACTCCTGAACTTTATACCGTAGGATTTGTATCACCCGGAGGACAGGTCATTCAAAGGCTGCCGCTAGATTCAGAAAATGATACTCTGGTTACCTTCACATTAGAAAATACACAGATTTCCGTTCATTATGGAATTTCGGAGCAAGGATCCGGGAGCCAGTTTATTATGATGCGTTTTGTGTCGCCGACTCATGGGATATGGAGGATTCGGGTATATAATTCTCTTTATATTACAGGCAGTTATCATATGTGGCTTCCAATAACTGGGTTTATTACAGAACATACAGTTTTTTTGAATCCTGATCCATTTACCACAATTACCGAGCCGGGAAATACGTACAGCAGCATAACGGTAGGTGCTTATAATCACAGGGACGGCAGCCTTTATATTCATACAGGTTATGGATTTAACAGGGTTAACTTTTTGAAACCAAATCTGGTGGCTCCCGGGGTGGACGTATATGGTCCGGGGATTTCCGGTGTCCTGTCAGAGTCAGGAATTCCCATGACATATCAGTCGGGTAGCTCAATTGCGGCAGCCCATGTGGCAGGTGCAGCTGCAGTTTTGATGTCGTGGGGAATTGTGCAGGGACATAATCTCAGTATGAATTCTGCTTCCATCAAGACTTATCTGTTACGGGGAGCCGATCGGAATCCGGCTTATATTTATCCCAACAGAGAGTGGGGAATGGGAGTGTTGAATTTATACCAGTCAATACTCAGGCTGAGGGAATGATTGGAAACAGTTAGCGATAGGATATTTAATGGAATTATGATACAATGGACAAAACAACAGATAAATATAGGTAAAAGGAGTAGGAATGCGTTTAAAAGCCAAAGACATTGCAAAAGCACTGAAAGTATCCCCGGCAACGGTTTCCCTGGCATTAAATGACCGGCCGGGTGTAAATGAGGAAACCAAAAAGAAAATACTGGAATATGCAGACCGGATGCAGATGCTGTATAAAGAAGAAAGACTGAGTGGATGCGCGGTGGATAAAGGGATGGTGCTGATGCTTAATTACGTCAAACATGGGGTGATTCTTGAACGCAGCACCAGTAAAAGCGGAGAAATTTTTATGGAGGAGCTGGAGCGTGTTGTCAATCGGAACGGATATCAGTTTCTGCACATGACTTTTCATGAAAAAAAAGAAAATCTGGAAAACCTGATAAAGAAATGTAAGGATAAAAATGTCAGGGGAATATATATTATGGCTGCTGAAATGCTGCAGAGTGATATTTATCCATTTCTCCAAATGAAGATTCCCATTGTTGTGGGGGATAATCTGTTCTATGACCAGGGATTGGACAGCTATCTGGTAGACAACCGGGAGGGAATCCGACGGGGTGTGGATTATCTGGTTGATAAAGGGCACAGCCATATTGTTTATTTAGCGGAGAATATCGATATTTTTAATTTTGTAGAACGGCGGGAAGCATTTATCCTGGAGATGGCAAAGCGGGAATGCGGGGATGCGTGCAACCGGATCAGGCACCTGGGGAATACAGTTGCTGAGGTTTATGAGTCCATGGTCAAATATCTGGATGAAGGAATCTTTCGTACTACGGCTTTTATTTTGGAGAGTTCGGTGATTTCACTGGGAGTCAGCAAAGCACTTCTGGAGAGGCAGATCCGGATTCCAAGGGATGTTTCCCTGGTGGGATTCGATGCACTGCCTCCGGTTAGTCTTCTCGGAATTAATCTGACGCTTATAAAAGGAACGCATACAAAGCGCCATCTGGCGGCAGTCAAGCACCTGCTGCGTCATATGGAAGAAGCGGAAGAAGAGACTGTCAGAATCTATTATAAAACCAGAATTCTGGAAGGGGACAGTGTTTTCGATAAAACTAAGTATATTTATTCCTAAAGCCTGTCTGATAATTCAATTCTGCTATGAAATTCCGCCACGCCCCATCTTTACGTACACTCCCCCGGCTACAAAGCATCCCTTTCTCAACGAAACCTCTATTTAATGTTTTATAATTACTTTCTAACAATGCTGTACGGTATATTATAGCAACAACATGCTTTTAAAGAAAATTTAAAAGCATGTTGTTTTTTTACAAATTTTTTAAAATATCTGTTCGTTTTTGGGAGAAAATTAGCATATAGATAGAAAAATCCAGAGGGGATTGTATGTGGAATTGAGAAATGCTAAAATTCAGACAAATAAGATTTGAGCATTTTAAAACATGCTCTGGCGCGCATCTTAAAGAAACAATTCATGCAGTTGATTTTAGGAGGAGAGATCATGGCAAAGAAAAATTATGATGATTTGTCAAAAAAGATAGAGACCTTTGTAGGCGGGTCTGAAAATGTAATTTCTTTATTTCATTGTGCAACGCGTCTTCGTTTTAAAGTGAAGGATGGCAGCAGGGTAGATAAAAAAAGACTGGGTCAGCTGGAAGGCGTCATTAAGGTCATTGACAGCGGCGGGCAGATACAGGTTGTAATCGGAAACCAGGTTGCAGATGTATACGAGGCAATTCTGAAAAATACGAAAATTAAGGCACAGGATGAAGCGGAAGAAGTGGAGAACAGGGGAAAGAAAAACATTCTGAATCTGTTCATGGAAACGGTCTCCGGAATCTTTGCACCGATTCTGGCAGCTATGTGCGGAGCAGGTATGCTAAAGGGAATCCTGATCTTGTGTACTACACTGGGCTGGCTGACGGCAGATATGGGAACTTACCGCATTTTGTATGCAGCCGCAGATGGAGTATTTACATTTTTACCTGTATTTCTGGCGTTTACTGCTGCTAAGAAATTTCACGCAGACCAATATGTATCCGTAGGTATTGCGGCAGCACTGGTATATCCGGATATTACGGCGGCCTATTCTGCAGGAGAGGCCCTGACTTTTATGAATATACCTGTGGTATTGGTAAGTTATACTTCTTCCGTTATTCCAATTATCATTTCTATTTATGTATTATCTAAATTAGAAAAGGGATTGAAACATATTCTCCCTGAAATTTGTAAACGGTTTATGACACCCTTACTCAGCCTGGTTATTATGGTACCGACCACGTATCTGGTAATTGGCCCGGTTGCGGATTTTGCAGGGAATCTCCTGGCATCTGGTTATACAGGCATGGTTGGCTTCAGTCCGATCATTGCAGGATTTGTGCTGGGGCTGCTATGGCCGGCAGTGGTTATGTTTGGACTCCATTGGGGATTTGCTCCAATTGTATTTAATAATATAGCAGAATATGGAAGGGATACTTTATTTACCATAACAGGACCGAATAATATGGCACAGGCAGGTGCAACTTTAGGTGTATTTTTAAAGACAAAGAATAAAGAGTTAAAATCGCTTTCCGGATCTGCAGCATTATCAGCTGTACTTGCCGGTGTTACAGAGCCGGCAATTTACGGTATAACATTAAAATATAAAAAACCATTTTTTATTGGAGCCGTATTTTCCGGAATTGCAGGAGCAATTGTGGCAGCCAGCGGAGCAGGAGCCCCCACGCTGTTATCCACCAGTATTCTGACACTGCCGGGATATATTGGTAAAGGCTTTGCTGGATTTTGTATCGCTTGCGCCATCGCATATTTTGGTTCTGCGATTGTAACGTATTTATTTGGATTCCAGGACAATATGATACTGGAGCCGGACAAAAATTCTATAGCGGAAGACGCAGGGACAGATAGCAGCGGCAAGCAGGAAGCAGAGATTAAATCCCCTGTAAATGGAAAAGTTATTCTGCTCTCCGAAGTTAAAGACGAAGCTTTCGCAGCTGAAGCACTCGGGAAAGGGATTGCAATTGTTCCTCGGGACGGTAAAATCTGTGCGCCATGTGATGGTGTGGTAAGCGCTTTGTTCCCTACCGGACATGCTGTAGGCATTACATCAGCAGAAGGGGCAGAAGTCCTGATTCATGTGGGAATGGACACCGTGAAATTAAATGGAGCAGGATTTACCGTACATGTTTCTGAGGGGCAGAGGATAAAAGCCGGAGATCTCCTGATGGAAGCAGACCTGGAAGTGATTAAGAGAGCCGGATATGATACCACTACTCCAGTCATTATCACTAATACAGAGGAATATTCAGAAGTAAAATCAGCCGGTGAAGGAATGGTAAAAGCAGGAGATCCTGTAATCATGTTGAAAATGCGGGGTAATGAAATTGAGTAGGGTAGAGATTCATCAGAATGGAAGTAATTTTATATTGAATGGAAAGCCTTTCTTTTACCTGGGCGATACGATCTGGAGTGCTTTTACCAACGTAAGCCTGGAAGAATGGGAGTATTACCTGAGCATTAGAAAGGCACAGGGCTTTACCGTGCTTCAGATCAATACCCTGCCTCAGTGGGACCGTTGTATATCGGATATCGGTTTGTATCCGTTTCCAACCAAAGACGGACATAAATTTGACTTTTCAAAGTGGAATCAGGATTATTATGAACGGGCAAAAAAGATGTGCCGCATGGCGGTGGATCAGGGATTCCAGCTTGCCCTGGTCGTACTGTGGCTGAATTATGTACCTGGTACATGGGGAAGCAGAATGCTGGATATGAATGTAATGCCAGCAGAATTTGTGGAAGACTATACCAAAAAAGTGATTTCAGAATTTGATGATTTTGAACCTATTTATGTAGTAAGCGGGGATACGGATTTTGATACCCCGGAGGCAAAAGCATATTATGGAACAGCCCTGAAGATCCTCTGTGAAAACAGCCCGGATTCCCTGAAAACCATGCATATCAAAAGGGGATATGATGTGATACCGGAAGAATTTCTGGATAAGATTGACTTTTATATGTTTCAGTCCGGTCATAATGCCAGGGAGCAGCAGATGGCCTATGTGCTTTCGGAACGTTTCCGGGAAAAATATCCGAAGAAACCTATGATAAATGCAGAACCCTGTTATGAACAGATGGGATTTAGCAGGCAGGAATACGGGCGGTTTGAGGCAGTGGATATCCGAAAAGCAGCATGGAGCAGCGTTTTATCCGGTGCCTGTGCAGGAGTAACTTACGGGGCCCATGGTATCTGGAACTGGCAGAAGGTAAACTGCCCGAAAAATCCGGTTCTGGGTGAAGGTTTTGATGAACCGCTGCCCTGGCAGGAAGCTATTAAATTTCCTGGGGCGTGGGATTACGGATTTATCCGGTTTAAACTGGAGGAGTATGGGATACAGGAGCTGATTCCGCAAAATACCTGCCTGGAAAATCCTTCATCGGACATCCGTATGGCGGCAGCAGAAGAACACTATCTGATTTATCTGCCTTATAATACAAAAGTGGTTCTCGGAATGGAACTCAGAGGTTACAGAGCAAAAGCTTTCGATCTGGAAACCAGATATGTGGCATGCGCGGAGATGAATATAAAGGATGGCAGCACTGTCATATCCATGCATCCGTTCCATAAAGATGTATTGCTGATACTGGAAAAGAAATAGCACAGGAGGTGTAAGTATGTGTGAATTTCCAAAAAATTTTCTTTGGGGAGGGGCAGTTGCCGCTAACCAATGTGAAGGTGCTTATAAAGAAGACGGTAAGGGACTGTCCATTCAGGATGTCCTGCCCCGGGGAATCCGGGGGGACAGAACGGCAGTTCCAACAGAGGATAACAAAAAATTAATTGGAATTGATTTTTATCACCGTTATCAGGAAGATATCAGGCTGTTTGCGGAAATGGGGTTTCAGGTATTTCGAACCTCGATTGCCTGGAGCCGGATATTTCCAAATGGTGATGAAGAAGAGCCTAACGAAAAAGGACTGCAATTTTATGATCGTCTATTTGACGAATGCCATAAATACGGAATGGAACCACTCGTTACCATATCTCATTATGAGACGCCATTGTATCTGGCGGAACATTATAACGGATGGGCAGACAGGAAGCTGATCCAATTTTATGAGCGTTATGTCAGAACCCTGTTTGAACGGTTTGGGAGTAAGGTAAAATACTGGCTTACATTTAATGAGATTAATTCTGTGCTTCATGCCCCATTTATGAGCGGCGGCATCCATACACCGGCAGAAAAACTGACGGAACAGGAGCTTTATCAGGCGGCGCACCATGAGCTGGTTGCCAGTGCCCTGGCAACGAAAATAGCACATGAGATAATGCCGGAGGCAAAGATCGGATGCATGATTTTAAGTATGCCGATGTATCCTTTAACCCCATCGCCGGATGATATGATACAGGTAATGGAAGAGGAACACAAAAACTACTTTTTTGGAGATGTTCATGTAAGAGGAACCTATCCCGGATATATGAAGCGATATTTCAGAGAACAGAATATTCAGATCCACTTTGAGCCGGAAGATGAAGAAATCCTGAAACATACCGTAGATTTTGTATCGTTTAGTTACTATATGAGTGTCTGTGCCACAGCCGATAAAGAGAAACAGAAAAAGGGCAACGGCAATTTGCTGGGTGGGGTACCGAATCCTACTTTAGAGGCATCCCAGTGGGGATGGCAGATTGATCCGAAAGGGCTGCGCTATGTGCTGAATATGTTCTATGACCGTTATCAAAAGCCCCTGTTTGTTGTAGAAAATGGACTGGGTGCAGTGGATTTACTCATTGAAGACGAGCATGGGAATAAGACTGTGGAAGACGATTATCGAATTCAATACCTGCAAGACCATCTGGTGCAGCTTCGTGAAGCAATCGAAGACGGTGTGGAGGTTCTGGGCTATACAACCTGGGGATGCATTGACCTTGTCAGCGCTTCCACCGCAGAATTGAAAAAACGTTACGGTTTTATCTATGTGGACCGGAACGATGATGGAAGCGGGACACTGGACAGATATAAGAAAAAGAGTTTTTATTGGTATAAGAAAGTAATCCAAAGTAATGGGAGGATATTGTGAAATTTACTTTATCCATACTACAGCGAACAGTTTAATTGGTGGCTTATGGCTCACTATCCAGACTATGATATGAGCATAACTTGAAACTGAGACTTCCTGTAAGATTATTATATTTGGGTTTAGCTGATTAAGACGCTTTGTAGATGTAGGTAGTGTACGGAAAGAGAAGGGGACGGACCAGGACATTGGTTTGGAAGGCTTACCGCAGAACTGGCATTTTCTAACCTTCCCAGAGCACTTTTTGGCGGCACGCGGGCATTCGCTCCGAAATCCTGATGCATTTCGCAGCTCACTGCCCGCTTACAATCCGATGGGAGCCAGTCGAATTGTATCCGCCAAAAAGCACTCCGGGAAGGTAAGTAAATGCTCAGCTCTGCTATACGCCTCCCAAACCAATGTCCTGGTCCGTCCCCCTTCTCTTTCCGGGATGCAGTTTATTGATACAAAGCTGGTTTTCTCAGCAGGGTGGGGCCCCGGGGTTGTGGCATGCCGGACGCGATTGGCATAAAGCAACTGATCTTGAGAACGGAATTTGTTTTTCATTCTGTAACCAGAAAAACGAACAAACTTTCATCTTCTCTTACGCAAACAGCCGAAACATACTGCGCAGTATCCAATAAAGAACAGCCTGCCACAACCCAGGGGTTACAACCTGCTGAGAAAACCAGCTTTGTATCAACGAATGCTATCTCGGAAAGATGGGTGTGGGAAACTGGTATGGGCGGAGGAAGCGTAGAGCAGAGCTGAGTATTTTATAATGTACCCATAAGTATGGACACATCATTTAGCGGGGCTCCCATTTTTTTAGACATCCCTTCCCATTAGTTCCATATAAATGGACACCCCCTCACCTTTCAGAACCCCAATTGTGGACATGCCTTGCTGGTATACCCTGCTTCTGGGACAACTGGCTTGGATGATTGCTGAGGCCTCTTTTGGCTTAGACACCTCTCTTGGCTTATGGTATTCTTATCTAAGAACAGGAGGAATACCATGACCAAAAACCCTTTTACCAATGAACAAATGCTGCTGCTTCGTCAAAATCCTTACACCTACAAGGTGTCCAAATTCCAATTAACCTTTACCAGGGAGTTCAAGGAGATCTTTTACTCGGAATACCAGTTAGGGGAGATTCCGCGGCAGATCCTCGCAGATCATGGCTATGATCCTGCCGTCCTTGGGGACCGCAGGGTATGGAGCATTGCCAGACACATTCGGGAACAGTACGATAAATATGGCGGGTTTCACCAAGGACATTCCCCTCACAGGATGCAAAGCTCCGTCTCCCCGGCTGCTGATCTGCCGCCATCCGAAAAGGATGAATTAAAACAGCTTCGGCATGAGGTTGATTATCTGAAACAGGAAGTTGAGTTCTTAAAAAAAATTTCCTCACTCAGGACTACAAGGAAGTAGGTGCTCTGCTTATGAACGACTCTTCCTGTATATTTGAGATTATCCAGCAAACGATCCAGCAAAGCGCGAATTCCCTTTCTGCCAAAGAACTCTGTTCCATAGCCGGTGTTTCCAGAAGCGGTTATTACGCCTGGATAAAGGCAGCTCCTGTCCGTGCGCTTCAGGAACAGAAGGACCGGGAGGATTTTGATCTGGTTCTGGCCGCTTACAGGCTGCATGGTTATGCCAAAGGGGCCAGGGGCATCTATATGGAACTGCTCCATATGACCCCGCCGGTGATCATGAACCTGAAAAAGATCCGCAGGCTGATGGAAAAGTTCCACCTCTCCTGTCCATACCGAGGCCCAAATCCATATAAAAGAATGGCAAAGGCACTAAGAACCAGCAATGTAGCGGACAACCTGCTAAACCGTGAGTTCGAATGTTATGGACCAAGAATAGTCTTGTTGACGGATATCACTTATCTGTCCTATAGCGGATCCTTTGCCTACCTGTCAACCATCCTGGATGCCTTTACCAGGCAGATACTTTCTTATGTGCTCAGTGACTCCCTGGAAGTGGATTTTGTTCTTGAAACGGTCAATAAACTGGTGGCCGATCATGGGATCTCACTTCAAGCAGAAACAATCATCCACAGTGATCAGGGGTGCCATTACACCAGCCAAAGTTTTCTTCATATACTTTATAACAAGAAGCTGCGCCAGTCCATGTCCCGGCGTGGCAACTGCTGGGACAATGCGCCCCAGGAGAGTTTCTTTGGGCATATGAAGGACCATATCAAGGCAAAACTGGCTGAATGCGTAAGCTTTGTAGAGGTACAGTCTGTCATTGATGACTACATGGCTTATTATAATAATCAGCGGTACCAATGGCATCTGGCGAAGCTTGCACCCAATGAGTTTTATAAATTTGTCATCACTGGAGAATATCCACTGGATGTTCCCAAAATACCTGCGCATCCGGTCATAGCCAAAAAACCGGAAGAACTTGGATGCCAATTATATCAGAAAAATACGGATAGTTAAAAAATTTCATAGAATACCATGACATTTAAAGAGGTGTACCTGTATGCAGGATACTTTGGAAGTAAAGGTGCGAAAAAAGTGCCCCACTTTTTAAAATGTCTTCGGAAAGGTTAGAAAATACCAGTTCTGCGGCCAGCTGACGGAGCCCATGCCAGTTTCCCACACCCATCTTTCCGTACACTACCTACATCTACAAAGCGTCTTAATCAGCTAAACCCAAATTCAAGAAATTGTTTGCTGTAGTACTAGAGCGTGTTTGAAAATTCATTCCTGCCATCTGCACGCCCCACTTTGCGGCATATTTGCCCCGAATTCAGGTTACGTAGCCCGCTACGCGCCCTTCATCCGGAACAAATCTCCCACAAACTGTGACGCACAGGTGCCAGAAAGCAATTTTAAAACACGCTCTAGAGCGATCGGGATTAATCGAAAATTCCAAAATAAGCAGCTGCATTCCCATAACAGATATCCTGCACAACTTTTCCAAGGTACGCCATGTCGGATGGGTATTCACCATCTTCCACCCAGGTGCCCAGTTTCCCGCATAGAATTCTTCGGAAATATTCGTGTCGCGGGAAGGATAAGAAGCTTCTGGAGTCGGTCAGCATTCCGATAAATGTGGGCAGAATTCCAACATTTGCAAGATCCTCCAGATGCTTTTCCATACCTGTTTTATGGTCGTTAAACCACCATGCCGCACCCAGCTGTACCTTTCCTTTCATCTGTCCGCCCTGGAAATTTCCCGCCATAACTGCCAGCATCTCCATATCGTTGGGATTCAGGCAATACAACACAGTCTTAGGCAGTTCGTCTGTTTTATCCATACTATTCAGCAATGCGCTGATATCAGGAGCATAGTGAAAATCATTCATTCCGTCAAATCCGCTGTCTGCACCTGTAATTTCAAACATTCTGGATGAATTATTGCGGAGAGCACCGATATGCAGCTGCATAACCATTTGGCGCCTGTGATATTCACGTCCAAGAGCACTTAGCAGAAAACCACGGTATTTTGCATATTCCGTATCACTGATTTCTTTACCAGCCAGTTTTTTCTGATAAATAAAATCTGCCTCATCTCCTTCCGAATACCGGTATATATTGCACTCCAGGCTGTGATCACTTACCAGACAACCCATCTGCCCAAAAAAGTCCAATCGTTCCTTTAATGCGTCCAGCAAAAGATCGATGGATGTCAGTTCATATCCAACTTTTTCCCCAAGTTCTTTTACATACAGTACGAAATCTTCTTTCTCCAAAGCAATCGCTCTGTCCGGACGAAAGGTGGGCATAACCTGTATTTGAAAATGCTCGTCTCTCAGCTTTTTGTGGTATTCTAGGTCTTCCAATGGGTCATTTGTCGTACATAATGCTCTTACATTCTGCATACGAAGCAGGTTTCGAACCGAGTATTCTTTCATTCCCAGCAACTCATTGCATTTATCCCAGACCTCTTTTGCATTTTCAGGCATTAAAGGCTCATGAATATCAAAATACCGCTGTAATTCCAGATGCGTCCAGTGATAAAGTGGATTTCCAATAGCCGCCTGAATTGTTTCCGCCCAGGCTTTAAACTTCTCGTAGTCATTTCCTTTGATTCCGGTAATGTGCTCTTCCGGAATACCAAATGCACGCATGGCTCTCCATTTGTAATGGTCCCCTCCAAGCCATACCTGGGCTATGTTTTCATAACACCGGTCTTCATAAATTTCCCGGGCACTCAGATGATTATGAAAATCAAAAATTGGCATTTCTTTTGCATAACTATGATACAGCGTTTTTGCCGTATCACTTTTTAATAGAAAATCTTCGTCTAAAAATTGTTTCATTTTATCCTCCCTGCCATTCCATAGATCGTTCTTAAAAATATTTCTACCTGGCTGGTTGTTACCGCCTTGTGGGATGCAGCCAGACAGGTGCAATGATTCTACAGGCATACTCTAACAGCCACTGGTTAAATTATTCAATAAGGTTCTGACAGCTCCCGGTCCTGCTGTCATTTTTTTTACGTAATCTTCTACAAGTCCCCCCATTCCCGCATCATAAATATTTACGCCAAAGATCTTCTCATTGGACAGAATCGGTTCTAATATCGAATGAATATCTGTTTCTTCCCCCAGCTTCAGATTCTTTATCTGAGGAAATAAAGTATCAAGCAGAGGATCCGGACTCAGCGTAAATACATTTCCGTTATCATCGACACCACAGAGATAACGTATCCAGCCGGCGAATACCAATGGTATCATTTTCAGATCCTTTACATTTAACTGATCGGACTTCCGATATGCTTTCACGGTTTCTCCAAAGCGGATTGCCAGCTTCTGGGAGGTATCCGTAGCAATTCTCTGAGGGGTATCCGGCATAAACGGATTTGGTATTCTTACATTCAGGACTTCATCAATAAACTTTTTCGGATCCAGAATCCCTGGATTTACCACTACAGGAAGCCCTTCCTGGTATCCGATGATTTCCACCAGTTTTTTTAAAGCGGGATCTTTCATTTCTTTGGAAATTAAATCGTATCCTAAGAGGCAGCCAAATACCGCAAGGGAAGTATGCAGTGGATTTAAACAGGTGCACACTTTCATTTTTTCTACTTTATCAACCGTCTCTCTGGAAGTAAAGATAATACCACCTTTTTGCAGATCTGGCCTTCCATTTGGAAACGCATCTTCTATCACCAGATATTCGCACTCTTCCGCATTGACAAAGGGAGCCACATAAGTATTTTTAGAAGTTACGATCGGGTCTTGCTGTTCTACACCATCTTTTTTGAGAATTTCCTTCACAGAGGGATCCGGTCTTGGCGTAATTTTATCAATCATCGTCCATGGAAAAGATACTTTTTCTTTATTTGTTACATAATCCAGAAACCCTTTTTTTACAGTGCCGTTTTCTTCCCAAGCTCTGGCGAAAGCTGCAACTGCGTCATATAATTTGCTCCCATTGTGGGAACAGTTATCCATACTTACCATGGCTACCGGCTTTTCTTTAGACAAATATCTTTCATACAAAAGTGCAGCAACTTTTCCAATATAACTTTCCGGTTTCTTTGGACCACGCTCCATATCCACACTTACGGACGGTAACTGCTCGCCTTTTCCATTTACCAGACAATAACCTTTTTCTGTAATGGTAAAGCTGACCATTTTCAGAGAATCTTTCTGAAAGATCTCTTTTAACCTATTGAAATCCCTGTCATTTTCACTGTCTGCAGTAAGGGATTCCACTACGCTTCCAACGACTGTTTTCTCCACGGTTCCATCTGCCTTTAAGGTAACCAGAATACTGTAGTCATCATGGGGTACATTCATCTTCTCCACAATTTCATAGTCATAACCTTCCGCAACAACCAATCCTCTGTCCAAAACGCCTTCATTCAAAAGATTCTGCACCACATTTGCCTGAAATGCCCGAAAGATATTACCTGCCCCAAAGTGTATCCAAAAAGGGTTTTCCATCGTTTTATTTTTCACCGTTTCCCGGTCAAATTCCGGCAGTTTATATCCCGCTTTCTCCCATGCTGCCCTATCCTGTAAACCATCTTTATTTAACTGCATCATGATTCCTCTCTTCTATATAATAATTTGTTTTTGATTGTTCATTTTTGACTTTTTACAATTGCTTCCCATAATCCATTTAAATAGGCGGCGCCTAATGCCCTGTCATATAATCCGTAACCCGGCATTGCAACCTCACCCCAGATCATACGACCATGATCCGGTCTGACCGGTCCCTCAAATCCGATCTCATACAAGGCCTTCATAATTTCGTACATATCAAAAGTGCCATCACTGGAAAGATGTGCCGCTTCCTCGAAATCCGTTGGGGAATTAAATTTCAGATTTCTGACATGTGCAAAATGGATCCGGCCTTTTAGGGAGCGAATCATATCCGGCAAGTCATTTTCCAGATTTGTACCATAAGACCCCGAACAGAAAGTCACACCATTATGAGAATTATCCACCATTTTCATCATTCTTAAAATATTTTCTTTATTGATAATGATTCTTGGAAGTCCAAATACGCTCCATGCCGGATCATCCGGGTGAATTGCCATATTAATGTCATATTTATCACAAACCGGCATAATTCTTTCTAAAAAATATTTCAGATTCTCAAACAGTTTTTCTGCATCTACTTCTTTATAAAGATCAAATAATTCTTTGATTTTTGACATTCTCTCCGGCTCCCAGCCTGGAAGGACGAATCCATTGGAATCAGAATCTATGGACGCAAACATATCTTCGGGATTCAATTTATCCACTGTCTCCTGATTATAAGCCAGAACAGTAGAACCATCCGGTCTCTTTCTTGCAAGCTCTGTTCTGGTCCAGTCAAATACCGGCATAAAGTTATAGCAGACCAGATGAATATCTGCCTGCCCCAATCGTTCAAGTGTGGTAATATAATGATCGATATATTGATCTCTGTCAGGAGTTCCAATCTTGATTGCATCATGAATATTTACACTTTCAATACCGGACACATGAAGCCCTGCTGCCTCTACTTCGTCCTTCATTGCCTGGATATCCTGTACGCTCCAGGCTTCTCCTGGAACGGAATCATACAAGGTAGTGATAACTCCTGTCACCCCCGGAATCTGCCTGATCTGCTCCAAAGTTACTGAATCATGCTTACTCCCATACCATCTCAATGTCATTTCCATAAAATCCACCATTTACCTTTCTTATTTAACTTATTCTCCCAACAAGTTACTCTCTTTTTGTTAATTCTAATTATACTTTTATTTTTAAAAATTCCAATTGGTATAGTTGTTGTATACATTGCAAAACTTGCTATAATGTATTATAGTAAAGTTCACACCAATACGCGAACTATATAGTATGGATTTTTCGGACATACTCCAAGAAAGAAGGATTCTTATGAAAAAAAACCTGCAGACAGCTTTCAGCACACGCCAGTATATGCGTTCCAAGGATTTCGAAATCTATTATTACAGTGATCTGGGACTATCCCCTGTGGAATCACACAGCCATGATTACTATGAATTTTATTTTTTTCTGGAAGGAAATGTGAGCATTTCCATAAACGGAACACCTCATCCTGTCAAGCCCGGTGACTTTTTATTGATACCTCCCGGCACAAAACACCATCCCTGTTTTCTGGATCAGGATAAGCCCTATAGGCGGTTCGTGCTCTGGATCAGCAAAGATTACTGCAGCCGGCTCACCAATGCCTCTACCGATTATATCTATCTGATGCAGTATACCGTTACGGCTAAACGCTATGTCTTCCATACGGAAGTAATCACCTTTAATGCGATTCAATCCATGATTTTCCGGCTTATAGAAGAAACGAGAAATGACCGTTTTGGAAAAGAATCTGAAATTTCCCTTCAGATAAATACCCTGATTCTCTACCTGAACAGACTGGTTTATGAACAGAACCACAAGAAAACCAATCCGGCCGAAAAATCCCTTTATCTGAATATATGTAATTATGTATCTGATCACCTGGAGGCAGACCTGTCACTGGAACATCTGGCACAAAAATTTTATGTAAGCAAATTTTATATTTCCCATACGTTTAAAGACAACATTGGCATATCCATCCATCAGTATATTACAAAAAAACGGCTGCATGCCTGTAAAGACGCCATCCTTGGCAGTACCCCCATCAGCAGGGTTTTTGAGCAGTATGGATTCAAAGATTATTCCAGTTTTTATCGGGCATTTAAAAAAGAATACGGGATCTCACCAAAAGATTATAAAGAAATGTATCAGCTTTCCGATGACCTTCATCAATAATCATGCATACGGCTGCGCATAACTCTTTACACCTTTACACCAAAATACGGCTGCAAAATCGCTTCCAGCAGGGCTTAAAACAAAGTCCAAATCTGGCTGATTCTGCAGCCGTATCCACTGTTTATAATTCTATATATATGGGAAATCAACTGATACCTGTATAATGCTTTCTTAACTTATCATCTATTTTTTTAGCTATCCTATCTTTAAGTACATAGCAGAAATTAACAAATCTTGCAAATCCACGTTCCAGTACCAGCGCCATACAGATCATCGGTATTACAAAGATCACTTCCCAGCGGAAGATATCATATATTCCCAACAGCCCCGGTGCAATCAGAATTCCTGCACAAAAAATAGCAACTACTCCAATACTCAGGACTCTTCTGAGCATATTCATTGGCTTACATACTCTAAATACCACAAGCATACTCACCATACCGCCAACCAGCAGATTAAATGTGGAGGTCATGGTTTCATTCATACCCCAGAATGGACTTAATGCCTGAATCGTACTCATAGTAAGAACCATCGTCAATGCAGCCGGCAGTGACACCCGAAGTACATGCTTTAAAAAACCGGTGGTAGTTACACCTTCTGTCTGCTCCAGCGTTAAGATAAAACTGGGGATTCCGATTGCCGTACTGCTGATCCAGGAGAGCTGAATCGGAATAAACGGATAAGAGCGCTGTAAAAATATAAATATGACGCATAAAATGACAGAATATATAGTCTTAGTCAGATACAGCGCACTTACCTTTTCAATGTTGGTAATAATCATACGGCCTTCCCGTACAATATTCTTCATCGATGCAAAATCCGAATCCAGCAGCACGATATGGGCAACCTGTTTTGCCGCATCACTTCCTGCCGCCATGGCAATACCACAGTCTGCATCTTTCAAAGCCAGAACATCATTGACACCATCTCCTACCATTCCCACAACCTTCTGGTTTGCCTGATAGGCTTTTACAATACTTTGTTTCTGTTCCGGGCGAACCCTGCCAAATACAGAAAACTTTGCAACTTCCTCACGAAGTTCTTCAAAGTCCTCCGGAAGCGTGGATGCATCCACATAATGCTCTCCGCCCTCCAGTCCGGCTTTCACGGCAATATTGGAAACTGTTATCGGATTATCGCCTGAGATAACCTTAATCTCTACCTGCTGCTCTTTAAAATATGCGAAAGTATCCTTTGCCGTAGAACGGATCTGATCAGTAATAACCACAAGCCCCACCGGGGTTACTCCTTCCACCGTTCCATCTTCCGACGATATTTTTTCACAGCCTGCAAGGAGCAGAACACGGTATCCCTGATTAGAATAACCATCCACCCGGACTTTTAATTCTTCGTCATCCCGGATTAAAAACTCAGGTGCTCCAAGTACAAATGCACCTTCCTGCTCAAACCTGATCGCTCTGTATTTACGTTCTGAAGAAAAAGGGATCTTCTCTTCCACTTTCCAGAGATTTGATTTCTTAAAACGCTGCATCAATGCATTCTGGGTAGCATTCACATCGTCAAAGGCGAATGCTATCTCATTCATAATATTCTCAACACGGATTTCCTGCGTATCACCCAGTGGCACTACTTCCACAACCTCCAGATTACCGGTTGTAATGGTACCTGTTTTATCCAGACAGAGTACATTTACCCTGGCAAGTGCTTCAATAGCTTCCATTTCCTGTACCAGCGCACGCTGCTTCGCCAGACGCCCTACCCCCAGGATGAAAGAAACACTGGTGAGCAATACCAGACCTTCCGGAATCATTCCAATAATACCGGCAACGGTACTGACCAGTGCGTTGGAAAAACTAATGTCATGAATGCTCTTCTGGGACCAGAATAATAATATTCCAACCGGAATAATCAAAATACCCAGAACTTTAATAATCCGTTTGATAGTACGCTGCATTTCCGACGTTGCACGTTTCTTGCTCTTGGCCTTTTTGGCAAGTTCTGTTGCATAATTTTCTTCCCCAACGTGTTCTACACGCCCGATCCCGCTGCCTGCAACCAGATAGCTGCCTGACATCAGAACATCTCCGGGTTTCTTCTTCACCGGCTTGGATTCTCCGGTAAGCATAGACTCATTTACTTCAATACCGTCAGATTCCAGTACAATACTATCTGAACATACCTGGTCTCCATTTTCCACAACCAGAATATCATCAATAACAACCTCATTTACCGGGATAATAATTTTAGCACCACTGCGGATTACCTTTGCTTTGGATGCCGTTATTACCGACAGTTTATCAATCAATTTCTTTACTTTAAATTCCTGGGCAATACCAATAACCGAGTTAATGATAATAACTCCCATAAAAGTAATATTCTTAAATTGCCCCGATATCAGTACCAATACGCCTAAAAACAAGTTCAAAAAGTTAAAATATGTCAGCGTATGGGTTTTCACAATTTCCTTTTTCGATTTGGAAATATTCGTATCTACCGTATTGACCTCACCCAGGTTAATACGTTTTTGTACCTCATCATCGTTCAGTCCCGTATAGTTGTTCGTCATCTACCCATCCCTTTATCCATCGTCTCTGGTATAGTATATGTCATTCCTGTACCAAGCGCCGCTGCACTTTCGCACACGGAATAAAACTTTTACTTAATTATACTCTGGAGAAATTGCAAAGTCAATAAATGGTAATATTATTATTTCTTTAATAATAGGAAGAAAATATAAAATATATCAAAACAGGACGATCAATCATAGCCGTAAACCTCAGAAAATCACATATTTAGATAGTTTTTTATCTGTCATACTATACAAATTCTGATTATTATTATATCATAAAAGCTGATGTGCGCAATTATAACCACTATAAAGGAGTGTTTAAATATGAGACATAAAAAAAATCACAGAAAATTCTTCACCTTCTTATCCGCAAGCGCCCTATTTCTACTTGTTCCAGGCTGTTCCGATCCTGGAACAGCGGGTGTCACCAAATCCGTAATACAGGAAATCACACCTGCAAGCCCAAATGGTATTAACGTGGGGTGGTCTGTCTATACACTGGAAAATGATTTTTTCAAACGTATGGATAAAAGTTTAAAAGAAGATGCCGGTAATCTCGGCATCACACTGCTTACCCATAACCAGAACAACGATCCGGACGAAATGCTGCGGGGCTGTAAGAGTCTGATCGCACAAGACATCGATGCGTTGGTAGTGTCTCCCTGTTATCCGGGGTATATGGAGGAAATTGTAGACCTGGCACACGAGAAAGACATACCGATTGTCATTGTAGATATTGGGGATGGCGGTTCAGACAAAGATGCCCTTATTGTATCTGACTGTACTGCCGGAGGGGAAGCCGTGGCAGAGTATGCCTTAAGTTTATTAAAAGATGCCCCATCCCATAAAAAAGAAATGGCTGTGCTGAAATGTGAATCCTCTGCCGTTTATGCCAATCGCCGCGGGGATGCCTTTATTTCAAAGGTGACGGATGCCGGATATGAGATCTCGGCAGTAGAGTACGCGAATTCCGATGAAAATATTGCATATACAAAAACTAAGAAAATGATTTTATATCATCCGGATATTACCGTTCTTTTTGCC
Organism: Robinsoniella sp. RHS; assembly: GCF_001029355.1. Taxonomy (NCBI): domain Bacteria; kingdom Bacillati; phylum Bacillota; class Clostridia; order Lachnospirales; family Lachnospiraceae; genus Robinsoniella; species Robinsoniella sp. RHS. Next base: position 90,615 of record NZ_JNGB01000013.1, on the reverse strand, counting down.
GAAAATGACCCAATGGCGCTGGGTGCTTCCCGCGCTCTAAAGGAAGCCGGTAAAGAGGATGTACTTGTTTTTGGCTTTGACGGAAGCCAGCAGGCGGTCAATGCCATTGTAGAAGGCGAGATGTCCGGAACCATGCTGCAGGATTCAGAAAAAATGGGCAGACTTGGTTTAGAAACAGCGCTTCAATTGTTAAATAAAGAAATACCGGCATATGATGAACCGGACAATAAGGTAATTTATACAGGTGGTTATCTGATTGGTAAAGATGGAGAAATGGTAAATAAATAATAAAAATAGAGCTGCATAACAGAAACCATCCGGTTAATTACCAGACGGTTTCTGTTATGTAGCTTCAGCCAATTTTAAACGAATGATAAATCCTATCATTTAGAGATTTAATTAGGGATTTACGCTAAACCCTAACCTACGAGCGGATCTCCATCATCCTTTGACGGATAATGTCTGAGATATTTTCATCTGCACCATGTCCATTCAGACGAATTGAAGGTTTTGTTTTCCCATGAAAATCACTTCCACAAGTAATCAGTAATCCGTTTTCTTGTGCTATCTCATTAAAATAAGTTATTTCCATTCTGCAGTGGTAAGAAGAATATGCTTCTATGCCGTCAATATCAGTCTTCATAATCTGCTGCAGGAAAGCGTAGTCACCCTGCAGATTCTGTCCGGGGTGCGCCAGAACTGCGATTCCGCCTGCTTCATGAATCAGAGCAATGCCCTCTTCCATCGAAATATATTCTATGGGCACATATGCCGGTTTACCCTGGGAAAAATAATCCCAGTAAAAATTTACATATGGGTTATCACAGCGCCTTCCTCCTGGCAGGTATGGTGAAAGTACTTTATAATTCTTCGCATCTTCTTTTGTAAGTAAAATTTCTGCAATCAGTTCCCCGGTTACAATGCCATCACCAGAAGCTTGTAATACTTCCTCTGTATGAAGAGGAATTCCAGTTTCATTTCTAATGAGCTCAATTTTCTGCTCAGCAGCATTTTGCTCCTGCTTCAAAATACCCTTCTCAATTTCTGAAAATACAGGTTTGGTGTAATCAAAATGATAACCCAGCAGATGAAAATTCCGTCCCTTATAAGCACAGTCTAACTCCACACCTGATATCACATGAATTCCCATTTGTCCTGCAAGTGCCAAAGCCTCCGGTATGCCTCTCACGGTATTGTGATCGGTAATTGACATATACTTGATTTGGGATTGTTTACACAAATCCATAATTTCAGGAATAGAAAACTCTCCATCATCACTGCAGCTGGAATGGATATGCAAATCTATTTTTGCCATGTCAGCACCCTCCTTCTAAAGTTAATTTACTACCTCTGCTCTTAAAACCCAGCACCAGAATCTGCAATATTATAATTGCCACAGTGGATACTACATATAAAAGCCGGATATTTCCAAATTGTATTGCACCTTTAACCCAACTGCTGGATTCCAAAAGATGTTTCACGGCTCCTCCGATGACAGGTCCCAGGATAAACGCCAGCCCAACTGCAGCACTAAAGAAATTGTCAAACAGAATCCGCCCGTTTCTTGGCATCAGTTCGTAGCGGCGATTGAATACCAAGACCATAAAACCGGCATTGGCAACTGACGCAAATAAAAACGCTGCTGGAATAAAAATGTATAAATTGTGTGAATTTGACAACGCAAGAAAAAGTGTCTCACCTATAAAAAACCATATGGAAGCCGTGAGTGCAAACTGATGCCCTCTTTTATCACTGATCTTCCCCCAAATCCCCAGCAAAAAGATCTGTGGTAAAGAAATCAGCATCTGCATGGCGGTTGTCGCAATATAGGAAAGTTTTAGATAACGCATCATATATACAACTGTAAAACTGTCAGCTATGGAAAGCATGAGATAAAACAAAAATATATACACAACAAAAACCAGAAACCGCCGGCTTTTCATTGGTACCCTTATCATATCCGGGAAGCTGCTCTTCTTACCCATAGGTTTATGCTGTTCAACATCAGGAATGCGAAACAAAACAGCAATTTCTATAACAGCCATGAATAGAGCTGCGGAAAACAAAATAAAAAATCCAATATATCTGCCCGATACCGCATCCATTAGTCGTCCGCCTGCCAGCGACAAAATAACAGTTACCATTAATACCAAGGTCTGACGTCCTGCAATATACCGCCCGCTCTTTTTTTCATCCACAAAAGTTACCATCCAGTTATTTAATACAACGGTTGTTTGGGCCTGTAAAGTAAACGCAATAACCATCATCGGTATAAAGACTACAATCTGCAGGCCTGCCGGAATTAATAGCGGAATCAAAACTATAAGCAGCGTTGCAAGTTTTGAAAATACCGTTAATCCGATCGTTATCTTCTTGAAACTGCGAAACCGCTCAATCAGGGAAGAGAAAAGGAGGATTGATATTCCGCAGATATTGCTAATCATACTGATATAGCTTACCAGTAAGTCGCTTGCTCCCATATACATAGCCAGACCACTCAAAAAAACTCCGCTGGTCAGGAATGTAAAAGATGTTCCGAAAACCACTTGTGTATTAAATGATCTTCGACCTGTTGGAATAGCCGGTCCGCATTCTATCATATGGTTCATTTTACCCCCTTACAAGCATAACATCCGCAAAAATCTGTTCAGCAGTTAAGTAAGCCATTCCTTCAAAATAATCATGCCATATATCTTCTGCATAAAGTATTTCAGCAGACATTTTATCCGGCAGTGTGCTGTCAAAATAGTTATTAATCATAGACAGACAGTCTTTGCGGAAATCATTTCCCCCCAAAGCAATATACTGCGGATTCAATATACAGCAAATTCCTGCAATTAATTTTGCAATAATACGTGCATAATGATCATCTTCCAAAGGTGATGACAACAGATCATCCAGCGTTCTGGTTTCATCCACGGGAAATAATCCCAACTCTCCTACGAAGTTATTCCAGCCCCGCAAAACCCTTCCTTCCGAAAGAAATCCCGCACTTAGGCAGTCATTATCAAAATGTACATATGCCATGTTTATATTTTCACAGCTCTCTTCCGGATATTCTTTTAAATAGCAGCGTCCAAATCCCAGAGTAATAGCATTCAAGTCATTTTCTAAAATGACCGGTATTCCATATCGTTCGTGGATTGCCTCACCTATTGGATGATCCTCCAGTTGTCCTTCCGGATTCTTTCTCTGGTATTCCATACCATTGACAATTCCAGGAACACCGATACCAATAGACTTAATTTCTATCTTCGTTACAAGTTCATCCAGGAAATCGCATATGGATGCTGCCACATTTTCATTTGCCGCAAATACTCCGCTCTCCTGAATCTCACCACAGATATTAACGGTTAGATAACGGATGCTGTCACCATCCAGACACAGTCCTACTCCAAAAAATCTGTTCTTATTCAACTCATAGCGAACTGCTTTTCTTCCGCCTATGGATTCATCGTAACCGGCATCAACAATTTCATTATTCATCAGCATTTCTGTCAGAAGTGTGCGTACGGTAGTCACACTGATTTTTGTTGCTGCCACGATCTCCGCCCTCGTCGCCGAGCCTTTTTCCTTAATCGCCTTGCGTACAACCGAAAGATTGACTTGTTTCAATGCATGAGGCTTCCCTAATATATCTTTCATGTTAGCTGTTACTCCTGTCTGTATTCTTTTGTAATATACTTATATAAGTTTCTAACAAAAGTATATACCTGGTTATTAATTATGTCAAGTCTTTGTGTATTGATTTTTAGATTGAACTTTACATACTCGGTTAGAGTTGATTTTGAACTAATTAGCATTTATAATAAAACTAAAATCAGGAAGGATCGCACAATGAAGAAACTTATTCATATCATATGCTGTGTAATACTGCTGTTCATAGTTGGCATTATTGGATTCTTTATTGGTAAAAATACACATGCACCAGTTGACGGTACTACATTTTATGCCACTATTGAGGAAATCAGGGATAACTATTTAATGGTTAGTGGTTTGAAAATTAACGACATAAACAGCCGGGGAGAATTCTTTTTTACTATAGATGATAAAACGCAATGGAGACATACAGAAATTACGTTAACAGATTTAAAAGTCGGTAATATGGTATGCATTACATAATTTCGGGGAATAAAAAGAGTGCGAGACGGGACTCGATACATAAATAAAAATCCACGGAAACGCCTGAAAGAAAGGAGATTCAGGGGATATTAAGTTTTCTTGACAGCAGTTTAGAGAGATTATTATCAAGTGTAATTTTCTCATTTCTATATCTTACTTTAAACATCTTAAGACCCATGATCCGTTTTCCCCACAATACATATATTATCGAGTTTAAAATTATAATCTTGAATATATTATGATTATCATTTTAACAATCTAAATTAATTTCATAGATTAACCCGATAAAAAATTCATCATAATCAACATCAAATATCACTTTAATAATGCCAAATCTCTTGCTTATATTCTTACGACACTGTTCTATATATCCATAATGAGACACCGACATTAAACGACCCTTTCAATTCCTGTTCACGAACTACATCCGCTTGAGACATTATTTTACTTTCTCTAACTCTCCGAATATTTGCACCTAATTGTGAATCTGTAAGAATTTTCTGCATAGCCAATCTCCTTATATAACAGACAGTTCCACCTAGTGTTGCAACAAAATTCAATATTTACCTTTGCTTTTTGTGCAAAAGAGTCATACATGATTCACTCTGAAAAAAACTCCTTGACACAGCCAAGAAAGGTATATCCATCCAGGTATGGTCTTGGCGGGTTAGCAGCATTCCCGCCATTTATAACATAATGCAAGTTACCTATATATTATGACTCTTCATTAAAGTTATTCATTTATCAAAAATAATATATTATTATATCTAATACTATTTTTTATTTCTGTAGTATTTGTTAATCTTATAATATAGTTGCATTTAGGATAGTGCCATCCATCTTGCGAAATTATAGTCTCTTCAACCGTAATATTTTTTGCACCAATAAGTATTGTTACAAATTCAGCAAACAAACCAAGTATATCTTTATGATTCTTGTCTCTTAATGTACCCTCATAAACAACATTGCCATAAGTATCACTTGAAACAATGTTTTCTTTTGCATAATCATCAATAAACATAAATACTTCATTAAATGTAAATTTACGATTTGGCATGGGTGTCTCATCCGTAATAAATATTGATGTTTGATGTCCATAAAAACTAATATTAAAGCTTTCTAAATTACCATTAAAAAAAATACATTTTATCATTTCCTGAATAAAAGCTTTTTTTATCACCTGTTGAAAGTTTTATTACTACTTCAGTCTTCTCTCTAATAGGCTGAAGCAAATATTTTTCTATTTCTTCAGTCGTGAAATTCATGCAATAATCATCTTTATTATAAAAATTATTCATTATAATCTCCTTTCTAACACTGATGCTTGCGGCACAGATAGCGTAAGAAATAAGGGTATGCGCCTACCACCTATCGTTTTGGTTTATAAAGAATCTATACTGTAAAAAACGGTGAAGCCGTTATATTGCTTAGAAAGCTTTGTTTACCCGTCAAACTAGCCGCAATGTACTTACCATAAAAACGTTTTCCACTCTTTAATCAGTACCACCGGCTTAGCCGGTGGTTTGTTTTCCGCCCTATAAGGGCTCGTTTCCGGTACTGGAGTCTAAAGACTCATCGAAAGGTTCGCCAGCCGCAACGTCAGTTACCTGCTAAGCCCCTTGGGCTTATTTCTTTTTGCTTTTGTTTACTGGCTCACCCGTAAACGGGTCAATATACTCCTTCAAAGACATTTGATCATATTCCAAATCTTCCTTTAGTTGATTCCGAATATACTCCTCTATTTTTTTTGTCATTTTTTTTGCATTTTTTCCTACTGTATCTACATAGTATCCTCTGCACCAAAAGTGTCTATTTCCATACTTATATTTGAGATTAGCATGTCTCTCATATATCATTAAGGTACTTTTTCCCTTTAAATACCCTACAAAATCTGACACACTTATCTTTGGCGGTATTTCTACTAACATATGAACATGATCTGGACAGATTTCTGCCTCCACAATATGCACTTCTTTGCGCTTGCATAACATACTTAAGATATTTGCAATATCCTTTTTCAACTCGCCATATATAATTTTTCTTCTATATTTCGGTGCAAAAACTATATGGTACTTACAATTCCACTTTGTGTGTGCTAAACTATTATTGTCCATTTGGACTACCTCCTTTGATTTATAAAACGGTTGGCGAACCTATTTTTATTATATCATTGGAGGTTTTTTACACAACGCTAAAGCTATTCCAACCACCCGCAGAGCAGGTGGTTTATTTGTTCTCCAAAGTTCCGTTTTTCGGATCAACGAAAAACTCCTCAATGGAGAACAGGGCCATGCCCTAACAATAATGATCCAACCATTTCAAACAATGGTTGGATCATTGTCCATCTCGATCAACTTGGCATCAACTGGTTATCAGGGTTTCTTTAGGTAAGTCTTTTTTACTAGTGTTTTATTTTTCAGTCAATTTTAAAATTTAAATACTACTGAAATAGTGTACCTGGCATAAAACTTGATCTCGGATATTTTGTTTGACATCTCTTGCATACAGGAATAATTTGCCCTGTTCTTGGCCTTATAGCAGGTGTCATTATAATATCATCTATACCGCCCAACTGTAATACGACAATATCTTCTACACAAATTATTCCGTGATTTTCCGAAGTCTTATTGATACCGAATGCTACCTTTTTACTTTTTCTATTATAACCCGCTGCTACAGTTGTAACATCTTGTCTATCATCACTACTCCAAGTTGCTATCTCTGCAAGTGGTGCATCCCTCGCATCAATAGCTTTTTGTTTTAAAACAGCCTCAGAATCTACATCCCCTTTCCCAGCATCGTCCACCCCAGCCTCAATATTTCTCCCGCAGCATCCATTCCGGCAAAGTTCCTGAATACCGTCTTGATGTCTTCCCATAACCCTTTTATATCATCCCAATAGTAAATGATGGTAGCAACCAAAGCCGTTGCTGTCAATACGTCTAAAATGATTCCATCAAATGGGTTTATAATTGCTGCTCCCAATGCAGCAAACCCATTTTTCACTGCAACCGGCACTCCTAGTGCCATTAAGGCATTGGTAAGATCCGTCAGACTCCCTGCATTTTGTATCCCGCTAGTTAGCTGATACTACGCAGTGATATCTACTGCCATAGAACGCGTCCCCGGATTTATATTCACATAACTTTTATCCCAGCCTGCAAAGCTGTATCCTTTTACTCCCGGTACCGGTGGCGGAGTTGCATTCCCCCCTACTGCAACTTCCTCCGTCTTTATAACTTCTCCTCTACACCAGAAGCGGACTGTGTACGTTGTCTCTGTTTCCTCAATTTTATCATACTTGGCATATACATTCTGAGATGATTGAATTCCCGTTATATGTCCAGACCATTCCCGGATTGTATACCCTGCATTTATCGGCAATTTGGGTGGGTGGGCTTCTTCTCCCGCAGGTACATACTCCGTCTTCAACCACTGCCAAGAAGGATTCCCTGTTATTTTACCATAAAATGATACCGGATAGGTTGTATAATTTCCTTGCTTATATAATGCTTGTATCTGTTTCTGGTGATTTTTTCCCGCTATCCCCGGATGAATCACTCACATCTTCCTGGATTTGTTTTACCTCATCCTTACCAGATACTGTTTCCTTCCCCCGTATCCCGGCATCAGCCAAAACCGTACATGGCTGTAAAAATATCATTACAACCACCATAAGCAACGCTGTCCATCTTTTCCATTTTCCACATAATAACTTATTTTTCATATTCATGACCGTCTCTCCAATTCGACAATTTCTTTAAATATTACCATATATTCAGGGCATAATCTTGCATCATGTATTAAAGAGTTTTTTTATGTCATAAAAAAAGATTACGGTTATAGACTAAGAAGAAAAACAGAAAAATTACAAGATTTCTTTTATTTCTTTAGAATTATATAACATGCGTAGCTCTTGCAGAATCTCATCTTATGAAGACAAAAAACAGTCTTTCAATAGGGTTAATTCAGGCGGATCAAAACCTTCCCACTTTTTTCTTCTATCTTCTTAAACTGTATTGCCACCTCTGTATTCTGAATAAGATCCACCATTAGTTTCATTTCTTTATCTTCCGGCTGCAGATGGCTGCCATATGCTTCCCTCGCCTTGATAAAATAACTTTTGCCCTCTCTGGTGATCCCCTAAGTTCAGCCACCCTTAGACTTCCGTATAACCCGCCAAGGATGACACAAAATCCGTTATTTGACCTGCTTGCTTCTCAAGACCGGAAACAATGGCATCTGCTTTCCAGCGTTCACCGTTCATGATATAAGCCACCGCCTGATTTGCCTTTTGTACAAATGAGTCATGATTCTCAGGAAGCTGATACCGTTCCCTAATCTTTATAACTGCATACGTACATGTCATAACCCTTGTCTATCCGGATGCACCGCTTTTTCTCCTAATCGATTATGTCAGAGTACGCTTACGTACAACGGACATCCGGCATGTCGTAGAAGATCTGCTGCAAATAGGGTTAAAGTTTATGTGACATGAAGACTTTGGATTATATACTACTCCGAGCATTATTACCAGGGTGATATATTCATTATGGTTTGGCCGGATGAAGAAAAGGGTGTCCTCTTAGAACTCAAAGGGAATGAATGCCGCCAGTTTGAAAGTTATCTGCTGGAACAAGGACGTGACATCTCAGAGTCGTAGGGGGCTTACGCTAACCGATCCAATAGTAAAAGCTGTAGAACGTAGCTTGCAATGGAAAAATGAGATGCAGACAAAGTATACCGGTTTTGGAAACAATGACTTCTTATTCGTAAACGAAGACGGGAACCCAATAAAACCAGATACTTACTCAAAAGTGTTTAGAACTATTTTGAAGCGCCTCAATGATAAGATGGAGAAACACTTAGATGCTCACGGCAAACTCCCAAATGTCGGCGCTGTGCTTCCACGGATAGCTTTGTATGACTGTCGGCACAGCTTTGCAACAAACAATTTGAGTAATGATGAGCGGCACGAAGTAATTGCACAGATAAAGGGGAATAGTGTTAAGACTCTCTTGTCCAGGTATGCGTATGTGGATACCAAAATGACAAGTAAGACATTAGAATATTATTCTAAACATGTTGCAATGTAATAACATAATATAACAGAAAAAACGAATGACGTTAACCGTTTTCGTAAACTAAAAAAATGCAGGCTTGAGACTCGTACTCACAAACCCGCATAAACACTAATAAAACTAAGAGCGCGAAACGGGACTCGAATAAATCAGTAGTTCTCAAACACTGATAGAAAGGGGCGTTTTGCCACATCTTTTTTTAGGACTCACGAGCGTACTCATGCTAAAAAATAAGTTGTAAAATATCAAAAATGCGAGGAAGGACATATTCCCGCCTCGCATATGTACTTGTTAAAAATGTTAAATATATTATGAAGGTTTACAGTTTACACTACCAAAAAACCCGATTCCTAACGCTTTTCCCTGCTCTTAACCGCTGTGTATTACACCTTTAAATGCCATATAAGCAAATATCAAAAATGCGAAAACTAATATTAATAAAACAAGTATAGTAATTAACCATTTATTCCCCCTTTTAAGAACTAAACTCAGCCTGAGACCCTTTGTGGCATATCAAACCCTAATTTAGCAATATAGAATCCATCATGTCCTCTATAGATTCATTCTTTATCTTAAAATCAAATTGAACGTAAATCATATCGTTATTCACTTTGAAAAATAGTTCGTTCATACGATCTCCTTGCTGAACAACATTACCTTTCTCATCAACCGTAAAATAAACAGACAATCTACCTTGGTTTTTGTTTAAACCTTCATAAAAAATGATATCTTTTTGCACTCCTTTTTCAATCAACTCTTCCCCAATTTCATTTACATAAATCGGATTATGAAACTCATCAAAAATCAAATTCATGTTCCTTGTCTTTAAATCCAATATTTGCTTTTCATACAATTTATTATCATCTTTTAATTTAGAGATTACCAGTGTATTATATTCATTTTTATACACTTTTTGAAATCCAGCCTCCATTTCTATGTTGACCATTTCTGCATATTCTACATTTAATATATTTATTTTATTTAATAAATCGTTTTCTATCTTTTTGGGTTTACTATGTACACTTTCATTTAAAATCAAATCAATTCTTTTAAAATTGGTCTCATATTCCTGATAATTTATTTTTTGTGTAAAAAAACGCAATATTACCAATATCACTATCACTATAAATGCTATAACTGAAAGAATATGTTTATAATTAATTTTCATATTATTCTTTCTCCCCAATTTTTTTTATTAATATTGAAATTCCTCCTGAATGATCTCAGAAGGAATTTTTTTTAAACTTATTTTATACTTTCATTTCTAAATTTTATCTTACAGTACTATCCACAGAATATGATGCATAACGAGTAGGTTTCACATATGTACCTGTTTTTTTTGTTGTACTTGTAGATAATAATTTCGCATCAAAATACTGATAAACCTTTTGTGTTTGAGTATATGAACCTTTTACTGCGTAAAATTTCATATTGAATTTCCTTGAATTATAACGACTAGATTCAGGTGGACCTGAGTATGTAGTCCCTTTTGAATACTTTCCTGTTATTTCCATATTAACACCTAAATTTCCAACACTAATAGGAATTCCTGTATATGATCCTTTTAAAGAACCTTTGTATTCCTGCTTCAAAGTTACCTTTTGCCCTTTCGCTACTGAAAACTTAAACTCATCTTTATGTACATATTCCGCACTGGTTGTTTTAGTAGTAGACACTTTACCATAAGAATACCACAATCCCGCATTTCTTGCCACGGGTCCAGAAGGTGTTTCTGGTATGTTATCTTCTAATATGACTGTGTCCGGAAATTCTTGAAAATCATATATTGTAATTTCAGATGCGTCCGGATTATCCTCAATTATATCTTGTATTATATCTCTAGGAATATTATCAATATCGCAATTAACAACAATATCATCATTTGATAATTCTGGTTCACTTGCAAAAACGCTAAAAGAATTGAAAATAAAAACAAACACACATAAACTTAATACTTTGCCCATTTTAATTTTTTTTGTCATAAAATCACCCTCCTAATCATTTTTATAATATTGATATTACTAGTATCTAAAATCTTTTGAAAATATTTTTTAGTTACCCCTCGGAATTCCTGCACCCCTTCTCCTAAAAATAAGGATGCATTAGTTAGGTTTTTTATTTTAGAGAAATAAGTAATCTTCTCCTCATATCCTATTGTACCACCTACTTTCCTTTTAATATATATTGACTTAATCAAGTGTTGTAATATCATATTTATATCACATAAGTATGTCTTTCGCAATATTCTTTGCTTAACTGGTAGTTATTCTTGACTAATTGGTAATTTTTATTAGAATTCTCTACTCATTTCACCTGCATTTGCCCAAAAAACCAGAATCATATGGATTTATACCTCTACCATTCTAGTACTTAGCTCTCTTATCACAATTTATTTCTCCTAGGGTATTACAATGGCTTAAATTATTTTCAAATAAATGCATCAAAATATATAGCATATAAAAACTATACAGAATTTACCAAAGATGCCTGTCATCCCCTTTACAGTTAGGCACTTACAATGTAAGTGTGTAAAACAAATAAAGAAACATTAAAATCATTGGTCTGTAGCCATTCATGAAACAGCCGTTTAGCTATTCCACGTTCTGAAATCAGAACCATATGCAGTGGTAAAACAACAACTGAACATGATAAAGAAAAACAAAGTCTTAGAAATCCATGAGTATATAATAACTGCACCAAAAGGCAATGATTCGAGATGGCAGACATACCTTAAGAAAGATGGAAAGCGGGTAAAGATTTCCGCAAAAAGTGAACAGGGTTTGTATGATAAATTATATGAAATCTACTATCAAAATAATCTTTCTTTAGAGATGTTATATCCGGAATGGGTGGAAAAGCGTACAAATGCAAACGTCAATATCCGTACAATACGGAGAAATAAAAATCATTGGGATAAGTATTACAAAGAACATAAAATCGTGAAAATCCCTGTAAAAACGCTCTCAACGGATATGCCGGAAACATATTTCAATGAAATGGTTAAGAAGCATTCCCTGACACTGAATGAACTGAATAACATGATGTTCATCCTGAAAAACATGCTGAAAATGTGTAAACGAAGAAACACAAAGATAACCTGGGGCTATATTGTAAACAATCAGGAAAAGGAAGTCCTGCATTCAAGAATCCGGGATGCACTGACAAATCTGAATGGACTCACTCAGGCTAGTGGAGCTTCATGATGCAACGGACACCATTTGAAATTTTCCGTACTCAAGCGGACTCAACCATCGAAAAAGCAAAAACCTCGCAAACCCGCATAAACACTGCGAATTTCGGGGCATAGAAAAAGCGCGAGACGGGACTCGAATTCAGGAGTACCGCAAAAACATTGATAAAACGGGAGGTTAAAAGCACGTCATCGCCTATGGAATAAAGTGGAATAAAAGAAAAAAGCCCCGAAAACCTTAGTTTTCAGGGCAAAACAAAAGCGCGAGACGGGACTCGAACCCGCGGCCTCGACCTTGGCAAGGTCGCGCTCCACCAACTGAGCCACTCGCGCATAACTTACTTCTTCTTTTTTTATCTCCTTGAGACAAGAATTATAATACTATATCTTCCTGGATTTGTCAACAGTTATTTTGAAATTTTTTATATTTTTCAAATTGTATATTCTATTTTGTTAAAAAATAGAATGAAGAACGGTATTCAAAAGCTGAACAAAACTTCCCTGTTATTCAAAAAACTAGAAAACCCAGGGACTTTCCAGGCAAATGATACCATCCTCCATTAGATATTTATTATTTACTGTTATCATTATAGCTTAATTTAAGATATTAATTTATAATTCAGTTTTCATTATTTTAATATTCACTATATTTCACACTTCCCCAGCATTTACAAATTACTGTTTCAACAGAATACTCAGGACATATTGATTATTCGGAAGTGATTTATGAGTGATATTATTCAGGCGGATTAAGTCTAAATCCACCCAGATCTCTTCTGCTGCAATCATAACATTGGCGAACATGATTCCCAGATTTAATTCTGCAAATTTACCAAAGGTCCCATTCGCCATCACTGCTTTTTTACAGAAAACATGAATTCTGTTTTCATATACAACGAATCTCCAGGGCTGGCTGTTATAGCTGGATGGTGCCAGCCTTGCAGTATCCAGAATCTCTTTCACCCAGGTTTTGGGCCTTTCTTTATATGCGCATAGTTCATCCATACTCAGACGCTTCGCTTCATAATCATGGCGAAACAGGGAACCCTTAGGGAATCCGAAAGCCATCGCAGTGACAAATTCATACCCTTCTTCTTCCATCTTTTTATCTTTTCTTTTTGCCATGCCCAAAAAGCAGCATCCAATGCCCTTTGTATTTAAATACAATGATATATGCTCCATAATATAGCCTGCATGCAGATCTCTTTTTTCTTTCTTCTCAGCGTACAGAGCGATATAATAAGGCGCGCTTACATTTACAAGTCCACCAACACGGCCTCTTTTTGTAACATTATCAATAATTTCAACTTTCACACCAATTCCAGGAAATATCGGTTCTATTTCCTCTACAAATTCCAGGATCCCGCATAAGATTTTATCATCTATAGCTTCCTTTTTAAAATTCCGTATCGATTTTCTGACATAAATCGCTTCGTACAGATTCATTCTTCTCACCCATTTAAACATTTTGTAACAATATTGTAACATGTTTTTATCAGAATATCTACTGCAAATTTGATGGAAAATTGTTTTTTTTTCAAAGCATTAACTGTACAATTGTTCTAATTTATCCAAATAACTTTCAAAAACTTTCAGAGCCTCATCCACCGGCTCCGGCCGTGTCATATCCACTCCGCACAATTTCAGCAAGTCAATAGGATCCATGGAACTTCCGCTGCTTAAAAACTTCTTATAGTTTTCTACTGCATCTTTCTCTCCATTTAATATTTTACTGCTGATGGCAATTGCAGCCGAGAATCCCGTTGCATATTGATATACATAAAATGGTGTATAAAAATGAGGGATTCTTGCCCATTCATAGGAAATATCCTCATCAATCACCATGCCATCTCCATAATAAGTTTTATTCAGATTATAATATAATTTGCACAATATTTCTGCATTCAGTGTACCGCCTTCTCCCACTACTTTATGAGTTGCTTTTTCAAATTCTGCAAACATTGTCTGGCGGTATAGGGTGCTCTTGAACTGATCCAGGAAGTAATTAATCAGATATGCCTTTTCCTGTCTATCCTCTGTCTTTTCAATTAAATGATGAATGAGAAGTGCTTCATTGCATGTAGATGCCACTTCAGCCACAAAAATCTTATACCCGGCATAAATATACGGTTGGTTTTCATCCGAATAATAAGAATGCAGAGCATGCCCCATCTCATGTGCCAGAGTAAATACACTATTCAGATTATTCTGATGATTCAGCAATACATAGGGATGAGTTCCATAAGCGCCCCAGGAGTAAGCACCTGTCCTCTTTCCTTCATTTTCATATACATCAATCCAGCGGCTGTCAAATCCCTTTTTCAATAAATCCAGATACTCATCCCCCAGAGGTTCCAGCCCTTCCAGTACGATTTTCTTTGCCTGATCGTAAGCAATCTTCATATCTACTCCGGACACCATGGAAACATGAAGATCATACATGTGAAGTTCATCCAGATTTAAAAGTTTTTTTCGTAATTCTACATAACGGTACATCAGATTTATATTCTTATGAACTGCTTCAATCAGATTATCATAGACATGAATCGGTATATTACTGTCATCAAGGGCTGCTGCAAGTGCGGAATCATACTTTCTTGTTTTAGCAAAAAAAGCTGCCTGTCTCGCATTGGCATCGAAAGTAGCCGCCAGTGTATTCTGAAAGCTCTTATAAGAGGCGTATATGGTCTCAAAAGCTTCTTTACGGACATTCCTGTCCTTGCTTTCTAAAAAGGATATATAGCGCCCCTGTGTCAATCTGGTGATATCTCCATTTTCATCTGTTATATCTCCAAATTTAATATCTGCGTTGTTAAACATACTGAAAATATTGCCCGGTCCCTGGGCAACCTCAGAAACACCCGCCAGTAACTCTTCCTCTTGCTCAGATAAAACATGGTTTTTCTGCCTGATGATATCTGCCAAAAATTTCTCGTATCTGCTAAGATCACTTGTCTCTTCTTTGAATTTCTCCAGTAATTCTTCCGGTATCCCAAGAATTTCCGGCACCACAAAAGCCGTAGCACTGTTAAGCATGGTCATTATTACCTGCGATTCTCCGGACATCTGCTGGTACTTTCCATTACCGGTATTCTCATGTAATTTCTGGTTTGCATAGACATAGATTTTTTCCCCAAGCTGATTCATCTCACTGTAGGCATCCAGCATTTCCAGAAGGCGGCTTCCACTGTCTTTTAAATGTCCCCGAAAGGCTGTAAAATCCTCAATCATTTTCTCCAGCTGCCTGCTGTCTTCTCCCCATGCCTCATCTGTTTTGTAGAGATCTTCTATTGCCCATGTATTTTCAATCTTCTGTTGTTCCCTGGTTATAATCTGGTTTCCTTCTGCCATATAAATACCTCCATTCTTTGCTTCCATTATTATGGTTAAGTATACGATCCTGAAAAATTGCTGTCAAGGGGGTACATCCCGGTCTGTCCAATTCTTTAAAAAAATCACACAACAAAAAACCAGAGATGCTCTATAGCAGCTCCGGTTCTAATCTTATAAGGATAATCCCTATCAGACAATTCATCAGTCATCAATAGTCATCCGCTATCTGCATTTCACAATAAAAACGCTGCTGCCTTCCCGATCATTAATTACTGTTTCTTTTACCAGTTTAAAATAATTTTGTCTTCGCAGTGTACCCAGGAGTACCTCTCTCTCGTCGGAATACATTACAATGCATCCGTCCTCTTTTAACACCTCTGTGGATTTCGACCAGAATTTCTCGTAAAGTTTCTGCACAAATACCCGGTCTTTTGTCTTAGATACACCCGGCATATTAGTCACAATCTCATCGAACAGATATTCATGGCGGAAATCAAAATAATCCCGGTTAATGTAATGAGCTATCATGCCTGCATATTTCGTATTTTCCTCTGCTTTTACTACCGCTTCTTCCAAAATATCAAGACCATAAATCGGATCTGCCTTAGATATTTTACTGCGTTCTATCAGCATGGTTCCTACACCGCAAAACGGATCTAATACCTGTGCCCCATCTTTTAAATATTCTTTAGAAAGTTCCATGATGAGCGCCGCATTGCAGGGAGATATAGAGGTAGGCAGCGCCTGCTTCCGATAAGCAAACCGTTTATCCTCTAAGGTATATAACTTTAACAGTGGAATAAAATCCCCTGCTTTATTCTCAATCAGACGCAGTTCTATTTCATATTCAGATGAAGAATTAATCATTTTTCTATCCAGCTGCTTTTCAAGAGATGCTGAAAATTTACGTATAAACGTTCCCTTCTTATCCAACGTCATACGGCTTTTTAACTCAACGCGAAAATAAAACGATCCCTCTTCACTATGCATTTCCTCCAAAAAAGGCAGCAGGCCTGAACGTTTCAGCTGATATGCCATTTCCTCTGGCGTTCCTTTCAGTACCGGGGCTCCTTTGACAGGAAACAGCATTTCCTGATAAGTACGGATTGGCAGAATATCCGTAAGGCATTCAGTAGCTACCCGCAGGCCTCCTGCAAGCATCTTAATCTCTCCGCCTTTAATCTGGTTTTTCGTTACTTCCCTGTGGTTTCGGTTTGTAAGTAAAATCACTTCCAACGCTTTATCCACTCCTGTAAACTTATGCTTTTGCGGCTTTTCATATTTCAGAATCATATTTTGCAGCAGCGCAGCTTCTTCCCTCACATGCTTCACATTAGATTCCTCTACCGGATCATTTGTGAGTTCTGAAAGCCTTTCTTTTAACATAGGCAGGTATTCCTGATATTCATACTGTGAAATTGCTTTTAACAAATCTGCTTTTATAAAGAGTTTTTCTTCCTTTTTATATGCCTTTATCAAAACCGGCAATAAATCCTGGCATTCCAGATCCCCTATTATCAGAGCTGCATTTTTTCTTACTTTCGCATCTTCATTCTTTAAAAGTGTAACAAACACATCAAATTCTCCTGCCAGTTCATATGCCAGTGCACGTTTAGCAAAAGGTTCTTTCATTTCCTGCCGAAGAGAAATCAAATTTTTTCTTACATCGGTACCATCACAAATACTTTTATATAACTCTTTTATCATAAAGCTCCTTACAGGCTTCTAAGCCCGCTCTCTCTCATTATTCTTTTCCATGATTTTTTTACGGCTCTGTTCCAGTACAAGATCTCTTAATTTACCGGTAACCGTAAACTCTCTGGCTTCATTTACCCCATAATTCATCTGCAGCTCATACTCCAGTGGAAGCCAGGTTGATATATCTGCTTCGTTATGCTGAATAACCGCTTCCATTTTATCTAATACATGAAATAATCTGGCCTCTTTTGACTTGTTTTTCTCCATCTCCCGGTGGAGATCTAAAAACTCCTGCTTCCTGCCATTGTCCAGCATTTCAGCAATATTTCTTATTTCTGATCCTTCAACTGCTCTTGCTTCTTCTGTCTTTTCAAAACAGGGGATATCGCCTGTCACAGCCTCTCCCATATCATGAACCAGGCACATATGCATCACCTTTTCCATATCCAGATCAGGAAAATCATCCTGCAGCAGCCAGGCAAACATTACCAGACTAAAACAGTGCTCTGCTACACTTTCTTTTCTTCCCGACGAAGTCTCACAATGTCTGGTATTACATTTTAACTGTTCTGCAAGTTTCAGAAACTTTAATATGGATTCTGCATTCACGGATTACCCCTCCATCACTTTTACATAATAAGACCTGTTACGGGGACCGTCAAATTCGCAAAAATAAACCGCCTGCCAGGTACCCAGTATCAGCTTGCCATTTTCCAGTATCAGCGTAGAAGATGCTCCTACTGCTGCCGATTTCATATGGGCATGGGAATTTCCTTCAAAATGGCGGTATTCTTTATCCTGCGTAGGAAATACCTTTTCATAACCGTAAATAAAATCTGTGCAGACATCCGGATCACAGTTCTCATTAATGGTAATGCCAGCCGTTGTATGGGGACAATAAATGACAACAATTCCATCCGTGACCCCGCTTTTTTTTACATCCTCTTTTATGCTTCCTGTAATATCTACAAGACGCTGCCGCTGTGATATTGTTAAATTATGCTTATAGGTGCTCATTTCGTATACTCCTCCATATAATTTCCTACATCTGTCTTAAAAGCTTCCCACTTATCTTCATTTTCCACAAAATACTTGGGGCAGATTTTTCCCGTAACATCGTAATGCCTGATTATCTGATCCGTCCCCAGGTCGAACTTCCCGCACAGAAAAGCCACCAGCTTAACAAGAGATTCATAGGTTGCATCATTATATTTACCGCTTTCATCCGGGTGACAGCACTCAATAGAAACGGTATCGTTATTTCTGTCATTGGAAGCATATGCCATCTCGGAAGTCGGTACACACTGAATAATTTCCCCATCCAGTCCGATAACAAAATTACTGCTCAGATAATCATTCTGAAGATCCTTGAGACTATCAAAATAATCCCTGTTTTCCTGCGCCGTGGTCATAGGATTTGCAAGATAATGTACCACGATAGCAGTAATCTTATCAGTAGGTATCCCCGGTCTTGAATATGGATTTATATCTAACAGCTGAACATCAATATCCGGCTCCGGTATAGGATTCCCATCTTCCGTATCCTTAGCCTGCTGGTTTTCTGCAGTTGTTTCCGAAACACTGACCGGCTGAGTCTTATGGAATACCAGTTTATAACCTGCAACAGCAAGAACAATAATAAATATTCCGGCTCCTATCACGATTGTTCTTCGCACCATCTCTTCGCGCTGCTGCTTCTGTGTTGCCTGCCCCCCTCTTGATCTCCTTTGGGACGATCTTCTTTTGCTTCTTTCAATTTTTCTGGTATATCTGCTTCTATGATTGCTTCTCATTCGTATTCTCACTTGACCGCATGTATATCGCAAGCCTGCCTGCGATACTGCCATATAATAGTGTGATAGTCCTTCACACCTTTTCCAGGTTGCATTTCCGTTCTGCATAAAGTTTTCGTACTTTATTTTAACTCTTCCAGTATACCTTGATATTGTGAAAATTTTTACAACAATATCTTAAATTTTCCTTAACACAAGAGTGGGAATTAATTCTCAAACACGCTCTAGAGCGTGTTTTAAAATTGCTTTCTGGCAGCTGTGCGTCACAGTTTGTGGGAGATTTGTCCCGGATGAAGGGCGCGTAGCGGGCTACGTAACCTGAATTCGGGGCAAATATGCCGCAAAGTGGGGCGTGCAGATGGCTGGAATGAATTTTCAAACACGCTCTAGCACAGAAAAAATAGCGCTTTCACTTAAACAGTGCGGCGCTACTTTTGTCTGCCCATACAGAGCAATTCATACTCTACATCAGTTTTACTTTACTTGGTGCAATTCTCCGGATATCATTTAACATCACGTCATTTGGCTCAAAAAGAATCTTTTCCAATCCTTTATCTGACTGCATAATTAATGCGAAAATCTTATGATCCGGTTCACCTGAAGAAAAATCAACTAATTTAATACTATTGTTCTGATTGTAATAATCCAGTTCATGAGAATTTACGGGTGCCATAAGTACCATCTTTTCCAGATCCAGGCTGCGGGCTCTCTTTCTTTTTGTCTTCGACATAATCCTGTCCACATCCAGTTCTCCATTTACATACAGGTACTCAAATTCCAGGTCAAATCTTGGAATCAGGAAATAATCCGCAACGCCTATGGCAATCAAAGCGATTAATCCGAAGGGAGTAACAAACAGCCCTACAAATGCGATCAAAACGGTAGCAACAATCAAAAGCACTTTCTTTACCTGGTCTGATACCGGTGTTTTCCTCTTAACAATTAACTCTGTGTACAAATCACTCATGTTCTTCCTCCTAAATTAGCAATACTTGTATTCTTTTATTATAAAGCCATTCGCTGAAATAATAAAGTATTTCTTCTCTTTTTCCTTAATTTGATCCAAAAAGATAATTTACATATTTTGCAGAAGTTTCTGTTCGTTCAGAACTTGCTACCGGACAGAGAATGACCGGACTGTAACTTGCCATCTGTGAATCCTTGATCAATTTGCTGTCTTCAATACGGAGTCCACACGTATATTCCGTCCCTGTATCATTATCTTTGCCAGTCATAAGGTAATCCTTATATTTTTCATAATCAGCCTCCGAAAGAATTCCTTTCCAGTCCTGGAATGCCCCGGCACCTGCATAATACTCAAATAAATCTTCCGGTACAATCATAAGATCCAGATCTCCCGTCGACATAACCGCCATGACTTTTGTAATACTGCTGACCGTCATCTGATCCTGCTGGTCCAGATTAATCATTGCAGATGCATCAAAGGTAACCTGCTCTCCTGTTTCCTCAAAGCCCGCTGCCTTTACAAAACCATCCGTAAGCGGTGAGCCTTCCGTATCCACCATGTTCGTATTCAGTGCCATGACATACAGACCGGTTTTGATCTGTTTCCCCTTATAGATATCTACACCAAGCCAGACAATAACAACAATTATTGCAAGAATAACCAGCACAAACTTGTAATAATCCCAGAAATACTGTAACTTCCCTTTAAATGTCATGTCTTTTAACTTTGCTTTTTCCTCTGTTGCCTTCTCCTTAAATGACATCTTCTGATTTTGCTCCTTTTTCGTTTGTTTACCAACTAGTTTAACATAAATAAGGACGAACGTCTATCTCGTTCGTCCTCACTTTTTGTAAAATTTCTCTAAAAAAATATTAAACTGAAGTTACCAGATATTACATCATGCCCATTCCCGGATTTCCTGCCGGCATAGCTGGAGCATCTTCTTTAATATTTGCAACACAGGATTCTGTTGTAAGGAAAGTACTAGCAACACTGGTTGCATTCTGCAGAGCGCTTCTTGTAACCTTTACAGGATCAAGGATTCCAGCTTCTACCATGTCTACATATGCTTCTTTTGCTGCATCAAATCCAATACCAACTTCGGATTCTTTAATCTTGTTGATAACTACAGATCCTTCTAATCCTGCATTTGCAACAATGTGGAACAGAGGGGATTCCAGAGCTTTTAAGATTACTTTTGCACCGGTTTTAACATCGCCTTCCAGAGTTCCTACTAATGTTTCTACTTCTTTTGCTGCATGGATATAAGCAGATCCGCCGCCTGCGATGATTCCTTCTTCAACTGCAGCTCTGGTTGCATTTAATGCATCTTCCATACGCAGTTTTGCTTCTTTCATTTCTGTTTCGGTAGCTGCTCCTACACGGATAACTGCAACTCCGCCTGCCAGTTTTGCAAGTCTTTCCTGTAATTTTTCTCTGTCAAAATCAGATGTTGTCTCTTCGATCATTGCTTTGATCTGGGACACTCTGTTGTCGATTGTCTCTTTATCTCCGTATCCGTCAACAATGATTGTATTTTCTTTCTGAACTTTTACGGATTTCGCACGTCCAAGCTGTTCCATTGTAGTTTCTTTTAAATCTAAGCCCAGTTCATCAGAAATTACCTGTCCGCCGGTTAAAATAGCGATATCTTCTAACATTGCTTTTCTTCTGTCGCCATAACCCGGAGCCTTTACGCCTACTACCTGGAATGTTCCTCTTAATTTATTAACAATTAAGGTTGTAAGTGCTTCGCCTTCGATGTCTTCTGCGATGATTAAAAGTTTTTTGCCGGACTGTACGATCTGCTCTAATAATGGAAGGATTTCCTGGATGTTGGAGATCTTCTTATCTGTGATTAAAATATATGGATCATCCAGATTCGCTTCCATTTTTTCCATATCAGTTGCCATGTATGCAGAGATATATCCTCTGTCAAACTGCATACCTTCTACAAGGTCTAATTCTGTCATCATTGTTTTTGATTCTTCGATTGTGATAACTCCGTCGTTTGAAACTTTTTCCATAGCATCTGCTACCATGTTTCCAACTTCATCATCACCAGCGGAGATAGCTGCAACTTTAGCGATCTGGCCTTTTCCGTTTACTTTACGGCTCATAGCTGCGATAGAATCTACTGCAGTCTGGGTTGCTTTTTTCATACCTTTTCTGAGTTCAATTGGGTTTGCTCCTGCTGCCAGGTTCTTCATTCCTTCATGGATCATTGCCTGTGCCAATACTGTTGCTGTCGTAGTACCATCACCAGCCACATCATTTGTCTTTGTAGCAACTTCCTTAACCAGCTGTGCGCCCATGTTTTCAAATGCATCTTCTAATTCGATTTCTTTTGCAATTGTAACACCATCGTTTGTGATAAGCGGAGTACCGAATTGTTTGTCAAGTACAACGTTTCTTCCTTTCGGTCCTAATGTTACTCTTACTGTATTTGCTAATTTGTCTACACCAGCTTCTAATGCTGTTCTTGCATCAATGCCGTATTTAATTTCCTTTGCCATGTCTTATTTCCTCCTTGAAATTTCCACGTATTATTCTACGATTGCTAAAATGTCATTTTGTTTTACAATGATAAATTCTTCGTCTTCTAATTTCACTTCGTTGCCTGCGTATTTGGAGTAGATAACCTTATCTCCAACTTTAACCTGCATGGTAACTTCTTTACCATCAATATTTCCGCCAGGTCCTACAGCAACTACTTCTGCTTCCTGTGGTTTTTCCTGAGTTTTTCCGGCCAGGATAATTCCTGATTTTGTTGTTTCTTCAGCTTCAAACTGTTTCAATACGACTCTGTCGCCTAATGGTACTAATTTCATTCTATATTCCTCCTTAAATAATTTAAATTTTCTTTTACTAGCACTCGCTTTGATCGAGTGCTAACCGTTAGTCATATATTAGTTAAATTACTCCATTTGTGCAACTGTACGATTTCGTTCTATATACTTTTAATCTCTTTATAACTTTTATTTTCTCTTATATACTCTTATTTTCTTACTTTTTATGTTTTTATATTTTTTTTATAAAATATATGATTCCTTTATTTATGGTAACTATTCCCGGACAAATTCCCGTAAAATAACATAAGGTGTGACATTTCATAAACATGCCACACCTCTAACCGGTACGAAAATTCCCCATATTAATAAACACAGCTTTTAATCTCATTTATCAGCGTATCCAGACCCAGATCATTGCAGTCGTTAATCAGCCCCGAAATAATAAACTGCTCAAAAGACTTTTTCATTTTTTCTCTGTCGTTTACTTCTGCTACCTGGATGGTATTTTCTATTAATTTAATATTTTCTTCGTTCATCTCATTTTTATGTTCACAGTTAGAAAGCAGCTGATTGAGTTCTGTTACCAGTGGGCCTTTGTTTTCGTGTGGTATACTCAATTTATGGGGAGGCTCCGCTATCTCTTCTGCTTCCACGGTTTCTTTCACTTTTAATTCTTCCATGATCTTCCCTTCACCTGATAACTCTATATGATAAATCGTTGTATCATCATTCTCTGCAATAAGACGAATTAATAACTCATAGATTTTACTGTTAAATAAACTGTTCTCAGAATAAAAACTATATATTTCTCCGCTAATCAGCCCCAAATGAACGCCTTTACGGTTTTTAACGTTGTGAAACCAGACCATCCATGCCGATGTGCCTATAACAAGTACGGTAAGCATAAGAATCGTGCAGATAAGCCGGTAACTTGCGAGTGAAATAAAGATGCCTAATAATACATAAAGTACCGGTAATTTTTCTTCCGTTAATGTACCTTTCCACAGATGTGCTGTATACGATAATTGAACCATATGGTTATCCCATTTCATGGTTCCGCCATCAATATCTATTGTAGCATTTTCAACTATATTATTAATCTGCCTGGCCATTTATATCTCCTTCTACAAAATTTCTTTTTTTACTATCAGCAACAATTGCTATCAGGACCGGGTTTGTAATCATCACTGATCCAACTGTCTGCTGTCCCATAATCTCAATAAATACACTGTAATTGATCCACGGTGTACTATAAGAATCACAATCTATTGCGGAAAATGTAACTACATTGCTTTCCGTTACCATGTCATTTCTAAAATAAGAACAACCCGAACTCAGAGGCAGCGGCATCATTTGGTTTTTTTCCTGCTTGAAAATCTGAAACTTCAGCCTGGTTCTTGCATTCATACTTAAAATATTACAGGAAAAGCTCAGTTCCGTATTAAAATGCCGGCATTCTGCCGTGTTTAAATTAACAGAGACTACATTATATGCAGTTCCTTTTTCTATTCCTTCCGGTAATATCATACCTCCGAAAGAAGAAGCCTTGCAAAACACATCTGTACAGTCGGGCGATTGCTCATCCTGACAGTTATCTTTGCATTCATCATTGCATTTTTCTTTGCATTTTTCTTTATCATTTTCTCTGCAATCTTCCTCACAATTTGAGAATGTATTTTTTTTCCCATTAAAGTTATTCTGCGCATACGACCGGTTATTGCAGCATGGCTGTTGCATTGCCCTTGTATTGGCATTTGTTCTCATCCCTCTGTTAGGCTGACTATTTCCACGTCTCTGAGAGTAAAACAATCCATTATACATAGGCTACAGCTCCTTAATAAAATGTGCATAGATAGAATATTTCTCAGATACTCTATCTATGCAAACATTTTTATGCTAATTGACCTGCTGCCAGGTCAACAAGACTTAAGACTATACCACCGGTATATTCCTAACTCTTCATTTACAGTTCTGTTAACATCCGCAAGAGGAGTTATCAACAACAATTGCTGATAATGTTGCATTATTAATTGCAGTTACGCCTACAGTTGCAACGCCTGCAACAGTAGCTACTACACTATAAGTGCAGCATTCTTCATCACAAATATCACAGTCACAAACGAAGAATGTGAACGTATTACTGTCTGTAATTGCTACAAGGCGTGAAAATACCCATGTTGGTCCTACAGGAATCGGAGTCAACTGGCCTTTACACTGTTTAAATACCTGGAAATTCAGGGAAATAATTGCAGCCGTTGTATTGATATTGCTGGCAAACTCAAATTTGATACATGGATTCTCAAATCCTCTTGTATCTACATTTACGGTTGCTACCGTATAAGCTGTGCCTGCAATTGTTGCCAATGGAAGTGTAACTGACCCTGGAGTACCGCATTTAATTGTAGTTCTGTTTGGTCTAATATTTTTACGTTTTTCACATTTGCAGAATAATTTACATTCGCAGTCACGAGATTTATCACAACAGCAATCACAATGACGATCACAATCACAATCACAAATCAATTCTTTTATTTCACTCATACCAAGACCTCCTATGATCTTTCTTAAACTCAAAATTTATACCAAATTAGGTATAAAACATTATATTCGTAAATACAATTATTGTTACTTACTATTTTGAGTTCCCATACATAGACAGGCATAAAAAAACCTGGTACATTCCCTTCCCCAAACTTTTAATCAGTCTGGACAGGTTCCATATACCAGGTATAAACAACTATTTTGTTTTCTGCGCTCTTAATTCTTCCAGTTCTTCAAAGATATAATCATTGATAACTTTAATATAAGTTCCTTTCATTCCTGAGGATCTGGATTCGATTACTCCGGCGCTTTCGAACTTACGCAGGGCATTAACGATTACGGATCTGGTAATTCCAACCCGGTCTGCAATCTTACTTGCTACCAGAATGCCTTCTGTTCCGTCCAGTTCTTCAAATATGTGGGTAATTGCCTCAAGTTCTGAGAAAGATAAGGTGCTGATTGCAGATTTTACAATTTGTATCTTTCTGCTCTCTTCTGCACTTTCTTCATTAACTGAGCGCATCATTTCCAATCCTACAACTGTAGTGCCGTATTCACTCAGGATAATATCATCAATCTCATACTGGGTATCAAACTTGTACATAAAAACAGTTCCAAGGCGTTCACCTGCAATATCAATAGGATTAATGATTGCACGGTAGTTTTTGATATCCTCTCCAACAAAGCCCAGGGTTTCCAGATTTACATTTTCTTTTGTGGACAGTATACCTAATAATCTTTCATTAAGCATGTTGTCTATATGTCCGCCTACTTTATCAACAATCAACTCCTTGATTTCTTCGACACCATCACAAAGACTGACACCCAGAACTTTTCCTTTTTTACTGATAACCAGAATATTGGATTCCAATATTTCTGTCAGCACCGTGCATATATCATTAAAAACGACCTTACTGGAATTATTGTTATGCAATAGCTTGTTGATTTTCCTTGTTTTATCTAACAATTGTACACTCATATTTAGCCTCCTATCTTCCATTGTTTCTATTCTACATACTGTTTCACGATAATACATATTTTATCATATAATTTTCTGAAAATCAATCGGTTTCTTGTGATAATCAATTATTTTTCACAACAACTGCAAATAATTCAGACGATAGAAAAAGAATGCCCTGTTTTCAAGAGCATCCTTTTTCTATTTTGCCTCATTTTGTTTCGATTTATCCTCAACATATCCGCACTGTTCATCTGCGCAGACCAGTTTATTTCCTTTTTCAAGCATTACACCGCCGCAATTCGGACACTTTTCTTTGGAAGGTTTCTGCCAGGACATGAAATCACATTCCGGATTATCTTCACATCCGAAGTATTTTCTTCCCTTTTTCGTTTTACGAAGAACGACTTCTTTTCCACATTTCGGACAGGCCACGCCAATCTTCTCCAGATATGGTTTGGTATTTCTGCAGTCAGGGAATCCCGGGCATGCCAGAAATCTTCCATGAGGTCCATATTTAACAACCATGTTGCGCCCGCATTCCTCACAAATTACATCAGTTACTTCATCTTCGATCTTAACCTGCTCTAATTCCTTCTCTGCTGCTTCTACTGCCATTTCCAGATCAGGATAAAAATTGCTGACAACTGTTTTCCAATTTACAACCCCTTCCTCCACTTTATCCAAAAGAGATTCCAGATTTGCCGTAAAGTTTACATCAACGATACTTGGGAATGCCTGCTTCATCATATTGTTCACGACTTCGCCAAGCTCCGTCATGTACAGATTCTTGTTCTCCTTAGCAACATACCGGCGTCCCAATATGGTGGTAATGGTTGGCGCATAGGTACTTGGACGTCCAATACCCAGCTCTTCTAAGGATTTAACAAGGGTTGCCTCTGTATAATGTGCAGGAGGCTGTGTAAAATGCTGTTTATAATCAAATTCTTTTAAAGATAACTGCGAATCTTTGGAAATCCCTTTCAGAAGGACATTTCCGCCAGTTTCTTCTTCATCACTGTCTGTGTAAACTGCCAGGAAACCATCAAATAACAGCTTAGATGCCGCTACGGTAAAACGGTATTCGCCTGCTGCAATCTTAACGGATGTGGTCTCATAGCGGGCATTCTCCATACGGCTCGCTGCAAAACGTTTCCAGATCAGCTGATAAAGACGATATTGATCTCTTGACAGGGACTCTTTCATGGATATAGGAGTCCTAATAATATCACTGGGACGGATTGCTTCATGGGCATCCTGAATCTTCTTACCGTTTTTCTTCTTTTCCTCTACTATGGAAGAAACATACTCTTTTCCATATTCCTGTTCGATATAACCTCTGGCCTGAGCATCTGCTTCTTCCGAAATACGGGTAGAATCGGTACGCAGATAGGTGATCAGACCTACTGTTCCATTTCCCTGAATCTCAATTCCTTCATAGAGCTGCTGAGCCAGACGCATCGTCTTCTGTGTAGAGAAGTTCAGCACTTTAGATGCTTCCTGCTGCAGGGTACTGGTTGTAAATGGAAGCGGTGCTTTTTTTATACGCTCCCCTTTTTTAATATCCGATACTTCATAGCTTGCATTTTCCAGATCTGACAGAATAATATCCAGTTCCTCTTTGGATGTAATCTGCATTTTTTTCTTGTCTGTGCCATAGAACTTTGCCCGTAAAGGCTTTTTCTCACCCTTTACCGCAAAATCTGCTTCCAGTGTCCAGTACTCTTCCGGAATAAATGCATTGATCTCATCTTCCCTGTCACCAATAATACGCAGTGCAACAGACTGAACCCTTCCGGCACTTAATCCACGTTTTACCTTCGCCCATAAAAGAGGGCTGATGCGGTAACCAACCATACGGTCCAGCATTCTTCTTGCCTGCTGAGCGTCCACCAGGTCCATATCAATATCTCTTGCGCTCTTAAGAGATGTCTTAACAGCGTTTTTTGTTATTTCATTAAATGTAATCCGGTACATCTTATCTTCTTCCAGCTTCAAAGCCTTTGACAGATGCCAGGATATTGCTTCTCCTTCGCGGTCAGGGTCAGTTGCGAGATACACTTTATCCGCTTTCTTGGCAGCTTTTCGAAGTCCTGCCAGGATATCTCCTTTACCACGAATTGTGATGTATTTAGGCTCATAGCCATGTTCTACATCGATTCCCATCTGGCTCTTTGGCAGATCACGGACATGTCCGTTTGATGCCGCCACTTCATAATTTGCCCCCAGGAATTTTTTAATTGTCTTTACTTTAGTAGGAGATTCTACAATCACCAGATATTTCGCCATATATTCCTCCACGAGATAAAACCTCTATATTTTTTCATAAAAATTCTTTGCCGATTCCTTCACCAATCCCTTTAATTGCAGGGATATAAGTACTCCCGTCAGCTCCTTAACCTGTAGATTTGTAGCGTTTAAAATCTGATTCAGGCTTTTAGAGTTGAAATCCAGACAACTATACACCAAATTTTCTTTTGTTTCAAGTGTTATCTTACTTTTTTTGTTTTTACTTTCTTTTTCCCTCTCCTGCCCCAGTTCTTTTAAGAGGTCGTCAACCCCTGTAATAATACCGGCTCCCTGGGCAATCAGAAGATTACTTCCCTTACTTAATTCATCATTCATTCTTCCGGGAACAACATAGACTTCACGCCCCTGTTCCAAAGCACAGTCGGCTGTAATAAGTGAACCGCTTTTTACTTTTGCCTCAACTACAATCACCACATCAGACAGCCCGCTGATGATCCGGTTGCGCATTGGAAAATGAATCGGCAATGGCTGGGTTCCCGGCGGATATTCAGACAGAATACCGCCCTGCCGGGTCAGACGGTCATATAAATCCCGATTTCTTTTTGGATAGCAGATATCCACACCGCTGCCAAGAATCCCAAAACTGCTGCCCCCTGCCTCTAATGCCCCCTGCTGTCCAAATCCATCCACGCCAAGCGCCATACCGCTAATGATCTGAATGCCCCGGGCTGCCAGTTTTTTCCCGATTTCCTCCGCCATCTGTCTGCCATATCCGCTGCAGCGCCTGGCTCCTATAATCGCCGCCGAGTACGTTTTTTCCCGTGGCAGTTTTCCTTTTAAAAAAAGTCCGAAAGGCGGATCCGGAATTTTTTTTAAACGCTCCGGATACGCCGGATGTCCAATGCTGATAAAGTCTATTCCCTTTTTTCTTCTATTATGATATTCTTTGTCAATATCTGTGTTATTTTTAGCCTGAATCAGAACCTTCTTTTCTGTCTCATTTAGAAAAACCAGTCCGTTTATTTCTTTTTCTCTCGCAAAGAACAAGTGCCTGGGATCTCCAAAATAGTCTGTCAAACGACTTATCTGGTTTCTGTATATTCCTTTTATACCACAAATCCAATACCAGTATTCTTCCATTTCCATCTCCTTTCATACCTCCCAAAATTTTTTATCAATACTCCGGTAGCAGATTGCTTCACTTATATGCTCTGCTTTAATAATTTCGGAACCATCCATATCTGCAATGGTTCTGGCTACCTTAATAATCCGGTGATAGGCCCTTGCGCTCAATTCAAACCGTTCAAATGCCAGTTTCATCAATGATGCTTCCTGCTTACCAAGCCGGCAGAACGTCTGAATTCCTCTTTCTGTTAAGTCAGAGTTAAAACGAAAAGGTGTTCCTTCATAACGCGCAAGCTGAACTTTTTGCGCTATCTCAACTCTTTTCCGGATTATTTCGGAACTTTCATTTTTCTTTTTTTGTGCCAGATCCCTGTATGAAACTGCCGGAGCTTCTATGGCGATATCCATCCGGTCCAGCAGCGGTGCACTGATTCTTCCCAGATATTGGCGCACTTCATTTTCTGTACAGGTGCACTTGTTGATATCCGGGTAGTGTCCGCACCGGCAGGGATTCATTGCCGCCGCAAAGAGAAACTTTGCCGGAAAGCGGTAACTGCCTCCCATTCTGTTAATGCATACCTGGTGATCTTCCATAGGCTGGCGCAAAACCTCAAGTGTTTCTTTTTTAAATTCAGGAAGTTCATCCAGAAAGAGAATTCCATTATGTGCTAGGCTGATTTCTCCGGGTTTGGGATTCAATCCGCCTCCGATCAGGGCTTTGGGCGTTATTGTGTGGTGAGGTGACCGATAGGGCCGAAGATGAAGCAGAGGAGATGTGGCAGGAAGAATTCCTGCAACGCTGTAGACCTTTGATATTTCAAGACTTTCCGGCAGTGTTAATGGAGGCAGAATGGTTGGAAGGCGCCTGGCAAGCATAGACTTTCCGGAGCCAGGCGGACCGATCAAAAGCAGATTGTGCATACCCGCTGCTGCTACCTCCGCTGCACGCTTTACTGCCTCCTGACCGTTAATATCACTGAAATCCTCCTTTTGCTGTCCGTATGGCTCCGCAAACAGTGCTTCCACATCCACGTAACCCGGCTCAATTTTGGCAGTCCCATTGAGATAATCCATGGCTTGTCCCAGGTTATCTACACCAATGACACTGATTCCTTTAATGACAGAACCTTCTGTCAGGTTCTTTTTTGGAATGATACATTTGCTAAATCCCATTTTCTGAGCCAGGGATACGATGGATAAAACCCCCGGTATGGCATTTATTTCCCCATTTAAGCTGAGTTCACCCACGACCAGTACATTTGTCATAGTCTTTTGGGAAATAAAGCCGTATGAGCCCAATATGGCGATTGCAACAGGCAAATCAAATCCCGATCCGTTTTTCTTTAAATCAGCCGGTGCCAGATTAACGGTAATCCGTTTGGGAACAATACGAATCCCGGCATTTCGGATGGAAGTCCTCACCCGCTCCTGTGCCTCTTTTACCTGGGATGACAGATATCCCACCATAGTAAACATAGGCAGCCCGTCACTGACATCCGCCTCTACACGGACCAGCCTGCTTTCTACGCCGTAAATAACTGCAGACATAACTGTGCTAAACAATCTGCTACCTCCTTTATTCAATTAGATAAGTTGTTGGAAAATCCTTCAAAAGAATTTTGAAGAAAAGAATGCTGCTCTTGAGCATATTTGAAAACCTAAAGCAGTTTTATCCAGTATACACTGGTTTACATAAAATTGCAAATATTTTTTCAGATATAAATAAAATAAAAATGCAAACGCCAGACCCTGCTAAATATTTTGAAGGTCCGACGCCCCTAACACCCGGATGCCGCATATTTCCTTTTCACTGCACACCGCAATGTTACAATTTTCCATCTGCCGGATCTGAAACCGGCAGCCATATTGAAAAAATGCGTCCCGTGTGCATGCAGAAAAATCCAGACTTCTCAAATCCCTGTTGATACCGGTTCCCTGCTGTTTTAGATAACTTTCTTTCGATACCCAGATCCTGCCAAAAATACGGTTTTTTTCTTCATCCGGTACATGACCAAACAGCTTCCATTCATTTTCATGACTGATCCGTTTTACGATATTTTCTTTATACACCAGCAGTTTTTCTATATCCACGCCTATCTCTTTCTCATGGATACCGCACACTATCCCATTCTGACAATGGCTTACATTAAAGTGGATACGGGGATAATCAGGAAGGTATGGCTTCCCATGCTCTCTTTTTCCAATATCGGGAAGCTTATCTATTCCATATTCATCTCTCAATCCAAATGCCAGCAGCTGATATCCGATTTTACTCTGCTGCTGCCGTTTTTCTTTTCCTGTTGCGGCAAGTATTTCCTCCGAAAACAAATATAGCATAATCCTCATCTTCCTCTCTGGTTCATTTTCAGCTGCCTGATGCCGTCCCATACAGCTGCCTTTTTGGCATTATAGCACAATTCCTGCTTCTTGCATATATCTGGATAAAGGCTTTCATTTTTATATCAGAAGCCTTCCCGCAATTTTTTTAAAGCATTTTTTTCAATCCTGGAAACGTAAGACCTGGATATGCCGAGGGCTTTTGCGATCTCCCGCTGTGTTGTCTCTTTTGCACCAAAGAGCCCATACCGGAGAGCCAGTACTTTTTGTTCTCTGTCATTCAAATATACTTTGAAGATTTCATACAATTTTTTTGTATTTTCTTCTAACTCCATGGTTTCAATCACATCCACATTATTGCTTTCAATAATGTCCAGAAGGCTGATTTCATTTCCCTCTTTGTCCATTCCGATTGGCTCGTAGAGAGAGACTTCCTTGGAAGTTTTTTTACGCATCCTTAGCATCATGAGGAGTTCATTTTCAATACACCTGGCGGCATAAGTGGCTAAACGATTGTTTTTACTATGATCGAAGGTAGTCACTGCTTTTATAAGGCCAATGGTTCCTATGGAAATCAGATCTTCCGAATCTTCTTCCGGCCTTTGATATTTTTTGGCGACGTGGGCTACCAATCTCAGGTTACGTTCGATTAGAATCCTCTTTGCGTCCAGGTCGCCCTCCTTGTATTTTTGAAGAAACAGCTTTTCTTCTTCGGCAGTAAGCGGCTTGGGAAATGTCTTCAAAAAAAGCACCTCAAAGCGGATTTATAACATTGTATGTTACAAATCTCTTATTAGTGCCTTTCCCATTTATTTTTGGTTGTCCTTTATTCTGCTCTTCTTAAAATATCATACGGATCCATGGCTGTCCCAAGGTCAATCCAGAGTACCTGCTTCGGGTGGGGTGCGCTTTCCTGGGGATTTCCATCCTCATCCAGAATCTGTTTCACCGTTACGTTCAGGTTGTCTCCGTTTGGTTTCATAACTTCAATTTCTTCGCCAACCGAAAATTTATTGCGCTGTTCTATTCTGTACAGCCCGTCTGCATTGCATTCGCCTACTATTCCAAGATAGGTATATTCTTTCATGTAGGTATTGCTGTCATAAATCTGCGTCGTTTCGTCCGGTTTTCCAAAGAAAAATCCCGTTGTAAACTGCCGGTATGTGCAATTGGAAATCTGCTCTTTATACCATGGCATATTCTGTTCATAGCGTTTCGGATCAATGGCATAATCATCAATTGCTTTGCGGTATGTCCTGGCAACGGTTGCCACGTAAAGGGCCGTTTTCATTCTTCCTTCAATTTTGAAACTGTCTATGCCCGATTCCATCAATTCCGGCACATGCTCAATCATACAGAGATCCTTGGAATTAAATATATAGGTTCCCCGTTCATTTTCATAAACAGGCATGTATTCTCCGGGCCTTGTCTCTTCCACAATAGAATATTTCCATCGGCATGGATGCGTGCAGGCCCCCCGGTTGGCATCCCTGCCGGTAAAATAATTGCTCAGAAGGCATCTTCCGGAATAAGAAATACACATGGCACCATGTACAAAAGTTTCGATTTCCATCTCTTCCGGTATATGCGCTCTGATTTCCCTGATTTCCTCCAAAGATAATTCTCTGGCTGTCACTACACGCTTTGCCCCCAGCTCATGCCAGAAGAGGTAGGTTGCGTAATTCGTATTGTTTGCCTGGGTACTGATATGGCGTTCGATTTCCGGGCATACTCTTTTTGCGATCATAAAAACTCCTGGGTCCGCAATAATCAGGGCATCCGGACCAATTTGCCGCAGTTCCTTAAAATACTCCTCTACCCCGTCTAAATCAAGGTTATGGGCAAGAATATTAGCCGTCACGTATACTTTAACGCCATACTGATGCGCGAATGCAATTCCGGCCTTCATATCTTCCATAGAAAAATTCTTGGCTTTTGCCCTCAGTCCGAATGCTTCTCCGCCGATATATACGGCATCCGCCCCAAATATAACTGCTGTTTTTAATACCTCCAGGCTGCTTGCCGGTATCAGTAATTCTGGTTTTCTCATGTTTATACCCAATTGCATATTGCAGGCTTGCCTGCAATACTGCCACAATAAAACAGGTTGAAAGAATCACTCTGTGGCTTCCTTTCTAAATCATAATTTTCTTTCAACCTTCTATCCTTTCTTTTGCTCTGCATAAACAGGGACGGAAGTTATCCCTCCGTCCCTGATCGTGTTTGATAATTGCTTAAATCAAGATGTACGGTCCAGTTTGTGTAGAGATGTGCCGATTGGTGAAAATATTTTTCAGGCACGCTCTCGCTTTATACTCACCGTCGCCCCGTCTCCAATTGGAATAATTGTCGTCAGAAGCTGTTCGTTATGTTTCAATTCATAGAGGTAGTCTCTCATTCTTTTATAAATCGTCCTGTTCCTGCGTTCTACTGCAAACCGGGACTCTATGATATCACCGTCCTGGAGGACATTGTCCGATACCAGTATGCCTCCCGTTCCCAGAAGCCTTAATACTTCCGGCAGGAAATGAATATACTGCCCCTTAGCAGCATCCATAAAAATAAAGTCGAAGCTGCCCTGCAGCTCTTTTAAAATTTCCATGGCATCCCCCTCTAAAAGGGTAATCCGGTCTTCCCGACCTGCTTTTTTGAAATTTTCCCGTGCAATGGGAATCCTTTTTTCATATTTTTCAATGGTTGTAATATGACAGTCTTCACCTGTATATTCACTCATCAGCAGAGTAGAAAAACCCACTGCTGTCCCAACCTCCAGAATCTTCTTCGGACGGTGGACCGTCAGAAGTACTTTTAAAAAGCTCTGCATCTCCCGGCGGATAATCGGCACATAATCTTCACATGCCTGTCTCTCCAATTCATCTAAAAAAGGCGTATTTCCCACATCCAGAGAGTTGATATAGGTTACCATTCTTTCATCTACAATCACTGCTGTTCCATCCTATTCTTCCGTCTGTGCTTCTGTTTCCTGAGCCAGCTCTTCCAGCATCTCATCCGCATCCTGCGCCGTCGTCAGAATATAGTTACCTTTTTTTAATTTACCACTGTACTTTGACAATTTTTCCTGTACCCAGAAAACTTTTGCATCTTTTATCAGTCCTTTGTTTTCCAACAGTTCACCGATCTCCATAACTGACATATCATCTGTTATGGTAACCGCCACTTCTTTCCCGGGAGGATCTGATACCGTCTCCCCTGCAAAGACCTGAAAACCAAAATCGTAAGCATGTCTGCCAAAGACAAATAGCGCATATACAATTAAAATAAGGATTACCATTTTTACACAGGTCATCGTTATGGATAACACTACTTTTTTGGCATTCATATATATCCTCCTGAACAGCACAAGCCAGCTTGCGCTATTCCTTAATTAGTAATTTGAAAGCGGTCTTCTTTCAAACTACGGCCTCCTATAAGTTGAGCTCACCGGCAAAGTCGTCTATGTCCATTTCAATCACATTCATTATATCCTGATCGATCTTCTGGAGCATCTTACAGACACGCAGCTCTGACTTTAGATAGTCCTCCACCAGAGGATTTTTCCGAAACTCCGCATAATCTTTCTGAATCTTCTGAAGCTCCTGAAACAGATCTTTATCTTCTTTCAAACTCTGCATTTCAAAATTCTTCTTACGAAATTCATCAATTTGTGCCTTTAATTCCGGGTTATCTTTCAGTCTGATTTTCGCCTTCTCAAAGTCTCTGTACGCCGTACATTCCTGCACCGCTTCCACCAGAGCTTCTAAGCACGCTGTCACCTTGTCCATTTCTATCAATCCTTATACTTCCATAATAATTGGCAATATCATCGGGTTACGCTTTGTCTTTTTCCAGAGATAATCACTCAGTGAATCTTTGATTGAGCTTTTAATTTTGCCCCAGTCCGTAATATTCTTATCCGAACAATGGTCTAAAGATTCCTCTACTACCCGCCTTGCCTCTTCCATAAGAATCTCTGACTCTCTGACATATACAAATCCCCTGGAAACAATATCGGGACCCGCAAGCAGCTGGTTACTGTATTTTTCAAGCGTCAGTACCACAATCAGAATTCCGTCTTCCGCAAGGTGCTGTCTGTCACGAAGAACAATGTTCCCCACGTCACCTACACCAAGTCCGTCTACCAGAATTGCTCCTGTCTGTACCTTATCAACTACTTTTGCCTGTTTGTCGTCCAGTTCCAATACATCTCCGGAAGATAAAATAAAAATGTTCTCTTTAGAAATACCAAGATTGCCTGCAATTCCAGCCTGTGCTTTCAAATGGCGGTATTCGCCGTGAACGGGTATTGCATATTTCGG
The DNA here is from genome assembly GCF_001029355.1 of Robinsoniella sp. RHS. Lineage (NCBI taxonomy): Bacteria > Bacillati > Bacillota > Clostridia > Lachnospirales > Lachnospiraceae > Robinsoniella > Robinsoniella sp. RHS. Next base: position 54,112 of record NZ_JNGB01000013.1, on the reverse strand, counting down.
ACGTACCAGGGAATAAATCAATTTAATCTCTTCCTGGCAGGCATGTCCGGATACGTGTGCATCCTGGAAAATAACATCAGCACCCTTCATGGATAATTCATTAATAACTTTAGAAACCGCCTTCTCATTTCCCGGAATCGGGTTGGAACTGAAGATAACCGTATCCCCCGGCTTAATGCTGATCTTACGGTGCATGTCGTATGCCATTCTGGACAGCGCAGCCATAGATTCTCCCTGACTTCCGGTAGTAATTAACACCATCTGCTCATCCGGATAATTTTTCATCTGTTCCAGATCAATTAATGTATGTTCCGGTATGCTGATATATCCTAACTCGGAAGCAATGGTGATGATACTTACCATACTTCTTCCTTCTACTACTACTTTTCTTCCGTATTTATATGCCGAATTAATAATCTGCTGAACTCTGTCTACATTCGATGCAAACGTCGCAATAATAATTCTCGTATTTTTATGCTCTGCAAATATATTGTCAAAAGTTTTACCAACTGTCCGTTCAGACATGGTAAAGCCCGGTCTTTCCGCGTTTGTACTGTCACACATCAGGGCCAGAACGCCCTTCTTTCCAATTTCTCCGAATCGCTGTAAATCAATTGCATCTCCAAATACCGGTGTATAATCTACTTTAAAATCTCCTGTATGCACCACGGTTCCTGCTGGTGAATAAATAGCCAGGGCGGAAGCGTCTGCGATACTGTGATTTGTCTTGATAAATTCGATACGAAAAGCTCCCAGGTTAATGGCCTGTCCATGCTTAATCACCTTTCGCTTTGTCGTCTTCAGTAAATTGTGTTCCTTTAATTTGTTATCAATGATTCCAATTGTCAGCTTAGTTGCATAAATCGGAACATTGATCTCCTTAAGAACATATGGAAGAGCACCAATATGATCCTCGTGTCCATGGGTAATCACAAATCCCTTTACTTTCTGAATATTGTTCTTCAGATAAGTGATATCGGGGATTACCAGGTCAATTCCCAGCATGTCGTCTTCCGGAAATGACAATCCGCAATCCACAACAATAATACTGTCTTCAAATTCAAAGGCAGTAATGTTCATTCCGATCTGTTCCAAACCACCGAGCGGAATGATTTTCAATTTTGAGTTATTAATATTTTTCAATCAATTAGACCTCCTTTGCCTACTTGTTTTATTTTTATCTATACTTATATACGCAGCCCATACCTGCATATTTCTTTACAAAGTGATATCAACATCTTCCAGCATCTCACCGAAAATCTTAGATACTGCTTCCAATTCTTCGTCATCTTCTACGATCTCATAAAGTGCTTCCTGTTCTCCGTCTGCTGACAAATCTTTTAATATAAATGCTTCCGCATCTTCTTCCTCATCATCGGATTCGGTAACCAGAATATAATTCATACCATTTATACGTGTTTGTTCCAACACAAAAAACTCTGCAGCCTCTTCTGTGTCTGCAAAAGTAAATTTAATTTTTTCCATTATTATTTTAACCTCATTCCCTCACTGTCTAAATAGCCCTGCAGGATATACACAGCCGCAAGTTGATCCACATACTTTTTACGGTCTTCTCTTCGCACATTGCTTTCCATTAAAGTACGGTTCGCTTCTACGGTTGTAAGCCTTTCATCCCACATGACAACTTCCAGACCTGTCCTTCTCTCCAGCATTTCTTTAAATGCCAAAGACTTTTCAGCCCTGTCACCAATTGTGTTATTCATATTTTTCGGAAAGCCGAGCACCAGCTTTCCAACTTCATATTCCTGTATCAATGTTTCTATTCTTGCCAGGGTCTGACGAAGCTTATTTTCGGACGTTCTTCGTACAATTTCAATCCCCTGGGCGGTAATTCCCAAAGCATCGCTGATAGCCACACCTACTGTTTTGGAGCCAAAGTCCAATCCCATTGTTCTCATAGTGCCGCTACTGCCATGCCTTATTCTTGATATACTCTTTTAATAACTCTTCGACAAGCTCGTCCCGTTCAACTTTCATAATCATGCTTCTGGCATTGTTATGACTGGTGATATATGTTGGATCACCTGACATAATATAGCCTACAATCTGATTCACAGGATTATAGCCTTTTTCAGTCATTGCATTATAAACGGTATCCAGTACGTCCTTTACCCGGATCTCTGCGTCTGAGTTTACGTTAAAATATTGTGTATTACTAATCTTTCCCATTTTATCACGCCCTTAATTAAACTTTACATTCATTCTAATATAAATAAAGGAAAATTACAATCCCATTTTTCAAAAAAGTTTCTCAACTGCTTCTTTTATTCCCGTAAATTTTCCTAATTTTCACATAATAGCAGATGATTTTTCAGTCTTCCCTGCAATCTCTTTTTCATCAGACAATTGGAATAATCAGCATCTGCAGGGCATGCTGCCTTAATATATTCCCGCGTATGTCCTATAAAATAATCTTTTTCTTCCACACTTATTTTTTCTTCAAAAAGAATCTCAGATTCTTTCCCAAAAAAGCTTTCTTCATATGCCGTTTGGTTTTCTTCGTTTAACCGGATCAGTTCCTGGCTGCGGATATTTTTTATATTTTCATCTATCTGGTTTTCCATAACTGCAGCTTTCGTACCCTTACGCCTGGAATATTTAAAGATGTGTGTTTCAAAAAAACGGATTCTTTTTAAGAACTCTTTTGTTGTGTGAAATTCTTCCTCTGTCTCACCCGGAAAACCAACAATTACATCTGTGGTCAGCGCCGGCTGATCAAAATATTTTCGCAAAATTATGCATTTTTCTTCAAATTCTCTGGTATCATAACGTCGGTTCATTCTTTTTAAAGTCTCATCACATCCACTCTGTAAAGACAGGTGGAAATGCGGACAGATCTTTTCCAAAGAGCTTAATTTTTTCGCAAATTCTTCTGTAATAATACGAGGCTCTAAGGACCCCAGACGGATTCTCTGAATTCCCTCTATCTGATGAACCGTTACAATCAGTTCCAATAAGTCTGATCCCAGATCTATACCGTAAGAACTTAAATGAATACCGGTCAGAACCACTTCCTGATATCCTGCTTTTGCAAGATTTGCAACCTCGTTTTTTACATCTTCAGTACCCCTGCTGCGCACTCTGCCTCTGGCATAGGGTATGATACAATAGCTGCAGAACTGGTTGCATCCATCCTGCACCTTTATATATGCCCTGGTGTGCTCCGCCGTTCTGGAAATCGTCAGGTTTTCATACTCTGATGTATGGTTGACATCGATAATTGCTTCTTCTTCATCCTGATTTATTTCATAAGCTTTCAGGATAGAAACCAGATCTTTTTTCTTATTATTTCCAATTACAATATCGATCGCATCGTCTTTTTTCAGTTCTTCTTTCGATGCCTGTACATAACATCCGGCAGCCACTACAATTGCACCCGGATTCATCTTTTTAGCTTTGTGGAGCATCTGTCTGGACTTGCGATCCGCAATATTTGTTACCGTGCATGTATTAATGATATAGATATCGGCTCCCGGCTCAAAGGGAACTATTTTATAATCATTTTCCTGTAAAATCTGCTGCATCGCTTCGGTTTCATATGCATTTACTTTGCATCCCAGATTATGCAGCGCTACTGTTTTTTGATTCATGTTAACACCTTTCTCATAGATATACTTTACAATTGTATGCAATTAAATACTTTTCGTAAATCTTTCGTAAAATCAACAAACAAATTGTACAATTTTATAACTTTTGACGAATAACTCTTCCCAACTTTGTGAGTTTTCGCATTGACTTTTGTTACCACAAAATGTAAGATATAAGAAACAAAAATACAAGGGAGGTTTTTCCAATGAAGACAGTACAGATTTCTTTAAATTCCATCGATAAAGTAAAATCATTTGTAAATGATATTACAAAATTTGATTATGATTTTGATCTCGTATCAGGAAGATACGTAATCGATGCAAAATCTATCATGGGTATCTTCAGTTTAGATTTATCTAAACCGATCGACTTAAATATCCATGCTGAAGATGATGTTGACAGCATTTTAGCTGCATTAAAACCATACATCATCTAATTAATAACATAATATTAAATGGAATGCAAAGGCAAATCGATTTCGATTTGTCTTTTTTTAATTCAAAAACCTTTCTGTTCTTCAAATCTTAGAGCCTGTTTAAAAATGCCTGCACCAGGTACGATTGCCTGATTTTGTGCAACGGATTTTCAAACAGGCTCCGGAATATATGTTATTCCACCCAGATTGTTTCTGTTGTTTCAATTGCAGTTTTCATTAATTCTTCTATCTTCTCTTCCAGACTGACTTCTGAACGTTTGATTATATTAATATTCGGTTTTGTAACCGGATGTTTTGCAACGAAAATGGTACAGCAGTCTTCAAATGGAAGAATGGATGTCTCATATGTCCCGATTTTCAGGGAAACATCGACTATTTCCTGTTTGTCAAAGCCGATTACCGGACGGAAAACCGGAAGGGTACAAACTTCATTAGTGGCTGCAAGGCTCTGCATAGTCTGGCTTGCTACCTGACCGATGCTCTCCCCTGTAATAAGACCAAGACAGCCGGTCTCTTTTGCAAAATGCTCTGCAATACGCATCATATAGCGGCGCATAATAATAGTCAGTTCCTCATGAGGGCACTTGTCATAGATATACAGCTGGATATCTGTAAAGTTTACTACATGCAGATTAATGGGTCCGGAGTACCTGGATACCAGTTTTGCCAGATCTACCACCTTTTGTTTGGCACGTTCGCTTGTATAAGGCGGAGCGTGGAAATATACAGCATCGATCTTTACGCCTCTTTTGGAAATCATATATCCTGCAACCGGACTGTCGATTCCACCGGATAAAAGCAGCATTGCTTTCCCGTTTGTGCCTACCGGCATTCCACCCGGTCCCGGTATGATTTTAGAATAAATATAGATTTTTTCACGAATTTCCACATTCAACAGAATTTCCGGTTTATGCACATCTACTTTCATGCCGTCAAATGCTTCCAGAATCCGTTCACCCAGGTCGCAATTTAATTCCATAGATGTCATCGGATAGTTCTTTCTTGCTCTTCTGGCATTTACTTTAAAGGTCTGATTGTTATCCGGGTGCACCTGTGACATATAATCAATCACATTACTTGCCAGGCTGTCGAACCCATCATCGTCTACCTTAACAACCGGGCAGATTCCTACGATTCCAAAAACCCTCTGCAGTGCTTCCACTGTCTCTTCAAAGTCAAATACGCTCAGGCAGTCCACATAGATTCTTCCCTGTTCCTTATGAACGTAAAACTCACCTTCTACTTCTTTTAACGCATGGCGGATTTGTTTTACCAGTGCGTCTTCAAATAAATAACGGTTCTTACCCTTGATTCCTATTTCTCCGTATTTTATTAAAAATGCTTTAAACATCTTTTCTCCTATCTATCACTTAATATACAGCCTCTGTGTCCCCTGTCACGCCTCTGCTTATGCTTAAGTATGCCTAATTCAAAAGGTGCAGCGGGATGCAAAACAGGCTCTAATGCCTGGAGTATTTCCTCAGAACAGGCACTATTTTATTTAATTCTTCCAGACAATATGCTATCTCTTCATCCGTAGTAAAATGACTGAAGCTAAATCGCACCGTCGTTTCCAGCAGATCTTTTTCCAGACCGATTTCTTTTAACACTGTGCTGATGGGCAGCTTCTTATTAGATGAGCACGCCGACCCCGACGAAACATAGATCTCCTTTTCCTCCAATGCATGAAGCAGCACCTCACTTCGGATTCCACGAAAGCTCACACTTACAATCTGGGGTGCGCCAAACTTACCCTCCCGGCTGTTAACCACCGTATCCGGTATCTCACTTACCCCTTTTATAAACAGATCTTTTATCCGGTACAAATGGCTGATCTTCTCTTCAAAGTCTGTGTAAGCCTCTTTGGCCGCCACACCAAGCCCCGCTATACCAGAGACATTATCGGTACCGGAACGCATTCCTTTTTGCTGACCGCCTCCCAGAATCAGAGGCTTTATCTTCACTTTTTCATTGACATATAAAAAGCCCACGCCTTTGGGTCCATGAATCTTATGTGCACTTACAGACAACATATCAATTCCCATTTTTTTAGGCAGAATACGGTATTTCCCATATGCCTGAATGGCATCCACGTGGAAGAGTATCCCGGGTTTTTTCTTCTTAATCAAAGCGGCTATTTCTTCTATTGGCTGAACCGCTCCCATCTCGTTATTTACATACATGGCGGAAATCAGGATTGTTTCATCACAGACAGCCTCTTCCAGCGCCTGCATATTCAGCTTACCATCACGCCCCACCGGAATGTAGCTTACCCGAAATCCCTGCTCAGCCAGATACTGCATCGGCTGGATCACTGCCGGATGCTCAATTGCCGTAGTGATCACATGCATTCCGGCACGCTTATTCGCCATTGCCGCACCTATGAGAGCCCAATTATTTGATTCTGTTCCGCCAGAAGTAAAGAAAATTTCTTTTTCATTTACTTTCATGGTTTTTGCAATTACATCTCTTGCCTCTTTTATATATTTCTCAGCATTTACACCGCGCAGATGCTTGGAAGAAGGATTCCCATAATCGTCCATCATCGTTTTCACGACTATATCTTTTACACTTTCCAGGCATCTGGTGGTAGCTGAATTATCTAAATATGCTTCCATTATTTCTAGTCCTCCAGAGTAAACATAAGTATTGACAAGACTGTCATACCTGCTGTTTCCGTTCTCAAAATACGCTTTCCCAGTGTAATCGGCACAGCTCCTGCCTCTCTTGCCGCTTCTACTTCCGCTTCATCAAATCCACCTTCCGGACCTATAAAGATTCCAATAGACTGTCCTTTTTGGATATTGCCTATGACATCTTTTGTCTTCTGCATTCCGGATGCCAGTTCATAGGGGATTAGTTTAATATCCAGTTCGTTTGCATAAATGACAGCTTCTTTAAAACTCATCACCTTAGTCACCATCGGAATCACGGAACGTTTGGACTGCTTTGCGGCACTTGTGGATATGCTGTTCCAACGTTTTCTCTTGGACTCTTCCTTTTTCGCATCCAGCTTAACAACCGCGCGTCTGGTTGCCACCGGAATAATCTCGTATGCACCCAGTTCCACTGCCTTCTGTATGATAAGTTCCATTTTATCATTCTTTGGCAGCCCCTGAAAAAGATAAATCTTAGAGGAAAGTTCCATACCGGCTTCTTCCACCCACATGACTTTAGCCCGGACTGCATTTGTGTCATATTCTGTAATTTCACATCGGTATTCCTTATTATCCTGTCCGCTGCTGATACTGATCTGCTCACCGATATTCATCCGCAGTACATTTTTAATATGGTTTACATCGTCACCGTTTATTATAATTTCTTTTTCTCCAATCTGTTCCGGAGATACAAAAAAATGATACATGAACCCACCTAATTCTTTCTGGCCGTTACAGAAACCCACTCGCCCTGGTGTGTCACTTCCACTACTTCCAGACCTGCAGCTTTGACTGCTTCTACAACACATTCTTCTTTATCATCAATGATACCGGATGTAATATAGATACCGCCTTTCTTCATCTGGTGTATAATTACCGGTGTCAGCGGCACCAGCACATCCGCCAGAATGTTAGCCGCCACGATGTCATACTTTTCATAACCCACCTGATCCTGAATATTTTTATCATCGATGATATTACCAATCATAACATCCATTTTCTCAGCTGCAATCTCATTCACTTCCAGATTTTCTTTTGCAGCATTGATGGCACAGGGATCCAGATCCGTTCCCACTGCATGTTTGGCGCCAAGCTTAATGGCAACAATAGATAAAATGCCGCTTCCCGTACCTACATCCAGAATTTCCGTATCTGAATTCACATACTTTTTCAGCTGACGCATACAAAGCTGCGTGGTCTCATGCATACCTGTACCGAACGCCGTACCCGGATCGATATGGATAATCATTTTATCCTCATCTGTTTCCTTTACTTCTTCCCAGGATGGTATAATCAGAATATCATCCACATAGAACTGATGGAAATATTGTTTCCAATTGTTAATCCAGTCCTTATCCTCCGTCTGGCTCTCAACAATTGTACCTTCACCGATATCGATAAAGGTACGAAGTTCTTCCAATTCCCTGCGGACATTTTTCAGCATCTCTTCCTTATCTACATCTTCTTCCAGATAAAAGCTTAAATAAGCAATCCCGTCATCTTCCGGACCATCCGGAAGAATATCCACGAACATCTGCTGTTTATCCGATTCGGTAAGGGGTACTTTATCTTCAATCTCTACCCCTTCTACTCCAACATCAGCTAAAGTAGATATGACAATATCTTCCGCCTCAGTCAGGGTTTTTAACGTAAATTTATTCCATCTCATCTCTATAGATACCTCATTCTTTATTTTAACATTTTGGGACAGAAAATCCCACTATTTGATATCATAGCATAAAAAAAAGAGGAATGCTAGAATTTTATGGGGAGAACTACTTTAAATTTGGGTTTAGCTGGGAAGAGGACGCTTTGTAGATAGATGTAGTGCGCGAAAAGATAAGGGGGCGGACCATGGCAGGCGTTTGGAAGGCTTACCGCAGAACTGGCATTTTCTAACCTTCCCGAAGCGCTTTTTGGCGGCACGCGGGCATTCGCTCCGAAATCCTGATGCATTTCGCAGCTCACTGCCCGCTTAGTATCCGATGGGAGCCAGTCGGATACTATCCGCCAAAAAACACTCCGGCAAGGTAAGTAAATGCTCAGATCTGCTATACGCCTTCCAAACGCCTGCCATGGTCCGCCCCCTTATCTTTCCGGGATCCAGTTTATTGATACAAAGCTGGTTTTCTCAGCATGATTGGACCCCGGGCGTGTGGCATGCTGAACGCTATTGGCATAGAACACTTAAAAACCAATAAACCAGCTGGATGTTATCACTCTGAACTGTATCTAAATTCTACTACAGTATATTTGTGGTTATAGTACCTACATCCAGTTAAATCTGTGACAAGGAAAGCAGGTAAAATTTCGTCTTATCATCCCCCTTTCACACTGAACTGCCAAACACACAATGCTGCATCCAAAAACGAACAAACCGTCACCGCCCAAGGGTCTCCACCCTGCTGAGAAAACCAGCTTTGTGGCAACAGCCTGGATCTCGGAAAGATGGGTGTGGGAAACTTGTATGGACGGAGGAAGCGTAGAGCAGAACTGAGTATTTACTTACCTTTCCGGAGTGTTTTTTGGCGGATAGTATTCGACTGGCTCCCATCGGATACTAAGCGGGCACTGAACCGGGAAATGCATCAGGATTTCCCGGTGAATGCCCGCGTGCCGCCAAAAAGCTCTTCGGAAAGGTTAGAAAATACCAGTTCTGCGGCCAGCTGACGGAGTTCATACAAGTTTCCCACTCCCATCTTTCCGTACACTACCTAATATTATACAAAGCGTCCCCTTCCTCAGCGAAACCCAATTTTTCGTTTCTCCAGAATGATCTCAATCAAAGCCTCCGACAACTTATCCGACGACGCTGACCACTGAGCATAACTATTTCTGCTGATACTGTTTTCCAGTTCTTCTTCAAACACTTTGTACCTGGAATCTTTCTCTGCCTGTTTTCTTGCAAGTTCTTTTTTAGGGGCCAGTCCAAATTGGGGACCGCAGATTTGCTCCATAACCGGGTCATCCAGATAAAAATCCAGGAATGCCAGAGCGCCTGTTTTATTTTTGCCTTTCAGGATTCCAATATTTTCACCGCCTGCCATACTTTTTCTTCCTTCTCCGGAGGGGAGTTTTACGACTCCTGTGGAAACACTGCTTTTTTCCAGAAGCGGAAGAACATCCATACTGTTTTCCATCATGGCAATTTCACCGGCCAGAAAACTGCGTGCCACATCATTCCCAGACCAATTGATGCATTCTTTTGGCATGGAACCGGACTGCACCAGTTCCTGTATGACTGCAAAAAAATTCAGGGTATCATCACGCTCCAGCACATTCTCGCTGTCCCCAGTGGAAATAACCCAGGGAAGGATCTGGGATGCGGACTGGCTGCCTCTGGCTGCTGACATACCAAAGCCATAGGTATCTCCGTCAGACAACACTTTTGCAGCAAGAACAAATTCATGCAGATTCTCAGGGGCTTCGATACCCGCTTTTGCCAGATAGTCTTTGTTATAAAACAGTGCTGCCGTATTGCAGCAGAACGGAAGCCCATAATACCGGTCCTGACTTTTCGCAGCCCCAAGCGCCGACTCAAAATACTCAGGTTCTTTTCCGGAATACTGTACGTAAGATGTGATATCTTCTAATAATCCTTTGCTGATATATGCCTGCATATTTGACTGGTCCGCAATAACGAGATCCGGCATTTCTTTTTCAGTCAGGGCAAGGGCAAGCTTTTTGTCAAACTCAATGACGGGTCCATGGTATTCCCATTTCATCCGGTATCTCCCCTGAGAGGTGTTGAATGCCTCGATGAGCCGGTCCAGACTGTCCTGCTGCTCCTTTGTTTCATAATAAGACCATAAAACCAGCGTTTCTTTACCGTCCTCTGATATGGATGTTTCCGCTATGGAGCCTTTCCCTGCGCTGCAGCCGTACAAAAGCCCTGTCAGACACAAGAATGCCATACTAATGCTGCATTTCGCGATAATCTCCCGGTGATATTCCTTCCTTTTCTTTAAATACTTTGATAAAATATTTAGCATCGCTGTATCCCACCTCCTGTGCCACCTCATAGATTTTCATATCGGTTCCTGTCAAAAGACGTTTGGCATGGTCGATACGGAATTTCTTCAAAAACACTGTAAAATTCTCTTTTACCTCCCGGTTAAACAGCGTGCTTAAATATTCCGGTGTCAGTCCCATCTGTACTGCAATTTCATCTAAAACTATTTTTTCACTGTAGTGTTCCTGTATATAATTAAGTACCTTCACGATAATATAGTTACTGATATCCTGCCTCCTGGCCGTTCCCTGCATTAGCACATCCCGTATCCTGCCAAAATTCTGTTTCATTTCTTCCCAGGTCATAATCTGGTTTAATGAATGCTCCAGATTGTAGCTCTGCAGTTTCTGGAATCGCTTTTTATCCAGATCCTGCAGCAGTCCGGTCACCATAAAATAGCACCGGATCAGTGCCTGGCGAATCTCTTCTTTGCGGAAGGAATGCCCTTGCAGGTATTCTGCCAGAAGATCTAAATTCTTACCTGCTTCTCCCATATGCTCCTGACAGATATCTGACTTTATTTTCTGCAGAATCTGTACCGGAGTTTTAAACTGCTCCCACTTACATTCCTCTGCAAAATGACCGGTATACCATCCCGGGAAGCCCGGTGCCGTAATCCCATAGTCCAGATAACCCTTTAACTCCTCTGCACACTGGTAAATCCTTCCACTATCCGAAAAATGCGTACATGCCCATAGCGGGTGCCTGCTTTTCCCCCGGTATTCTCTCACTAATTTCCGGTAGATTTCTTCTTCAAATTCATCCAGATAATCAAATCCACTGATCAGTGCATAGTAAATCCTGCTGTTTCCCTGATAAAAGCTGTAAATATGTAAGTTTGAAGAAACGTTCTCTTTGCCGTTATGTTTGTCAGGAAAATTCTCTTTACTATATTGGAAAAACTCGTGCACACGGTCTTCATACTCTTTCGTCATACTTCCAAAATAACAGGCTGCCATTAGAAATTTCATATTTTTCTGAAATTCAAACAGTTCGATCAGATCCGGTTCCGTGTTTCCCTCAATAATATCCCGCAAGCAGCTCTCTGGAGTCCCTTTCAATGCCAGAATTTCCTGTTCCATCTTATCTTCCACTTTTCTTAAAGCATTCTGGATGTCGGAGGCGGTCAACGGTTTCAGCAGATATTCGTCTACCCCGTAGGTGATGGCCTTTTTGGCGTATTCAAATTCAGAATACCCGCTTAACACAATAATATGGCAGGACAAATTTTTCTCTTTTAACGCTCTGATCATCTCCAGTCCGTCCAGAACCGGCATGCGGATATCCGTTATGACCAGATCCGGCCTGAGTTTTAGAATTATCTCCAGTCCAGCTTTTCCATTGGCTGCCTCTGCTGCTACGGTATGGCGGGTGTGGCTGTCTATCATTGCAGCCATTCCCTCCCGCACCTTTTTCTCATCTTCTACAATTACAATTCTCATATCTTTACCTCTATTCTATTCGCCGGAAACCGCAAGGTAATGATAGTGCCGATATCCGGTATACTAATAACATTCCAGTCAGCCTTCTCTCCATAATACATCTCTATCCTGGAAAATACATTATTTAAACCAATCTTTTCCTGGTCTTCCTCCACAGCTGCAGACCAGTCATTATATTTTGTCACCTGTCTCTGATCCAGCCCGTTTCCATTATCCTCTATGATAACGCAGATATGTTTTCCCTCTTCTGTCAGCGAAATATCCACACGCAGCATTCCACCCTCTTCTATTCCTTTAAAACCATGGATCAGCGCATTTTCTATGAATGGCTGTATCAGCAGTTTCTTGATCCTGTATTCTTTGCATACTTCCTGTACCGTAAGCTGGAACTCGAAGGCATGGTCAAAACGCATCTGCTGGAGGCTGATATATTTATCAATCCAGTCCGCCACTTCCGCTATGCTTACCTCTATGTTACTTTTATTTACACTATAGCGTAAAATAATGCCCAGATTTCTCAGCATTTCACTGATTTCATCTTCACCTCTGCTAATTGCCAGCCAGTTGATAGAGTCCAGGGTATTATACAGAAAATGAGGATTGATCTGCGCTTCCAATGCCCGTATCTCCGCATTCTTTCGTTTTTCGGTAACCCCTTCTACTTCCTCTATCAAAATAGAAACCCGTTCTGTCATGTCGTTAAAATTTTCGGCTATTTCTCCCAGTTCGTCTTTATACTCCAGTCGAATCTCTGTTTTTAAATCGCCGCTTTTTACCGCCTGGATTCCTGTAATAATTGTTTTTACCGAATCACCTATGTTCCGGACTGTGCCTGAAATCAGAAAGCAGGCGGATATAATCAGGATTCCTCCAAGAATCAGGGCATTCCTTCTTGTATCGCTAATTTCAGCGAGGATCTTCTCCAGATCATAGGCATTATAATATACCCAATCCGTTTTTGTATCTTCATAAGTACTAATCCCTATTTTTTTATCTTCCATTTCCCCTGTCATCCTGATAAAATCTGTGATATTTTGATTAGCCTCCAGGGTCGTACCGGCAAAAAATGAATCAGGATAGGTAATGATACGGCTCTGACTATCCAGTATAAAGTTAATTCCGTTCCATGCAATCTCCCTGTCATTTTCACAAAGTTTTTTCAGAATACTTTCATCCAGGATCATTACAATGGCTGCGATAGGTTCACTTTCCAGCTCATCAAGATCGTAGATCGCTTTTGCTATCTGAAATACATGCAGCTGTTCCTCATCCTGCTCCATGACAGCAGTTGGCAGGATCGCAATCCCTGTGGATTCCTGCGCTTTTTTATAGGCAGCAGTTTCTCTCAGATCCACATAATCTTTCCATATATTCTCTCTGACGGAGGCTGTCCCCCAATCATAAGTTACATCCGTTCCACTGGCAGTGATGACACTGATACAGCGTATTCCTCCCACCGAATTGTTGTATTCCTGCAGCCGGCTGTAAATATTATGGCGGCTTTCCACCTGTTTGTTAATCTCCTTGCTTTTTAATCCTTTGATTTCATCAATCAGACCGCTGTCCACATTCATCTGGTAAACCAGGTTCATGTAGATATCCAGAGTCAGATCTACCCTTTCTGAAATCTGCACCAGCTGGCTGGTCATTAATTCCTGGATTTTATTTTCCATTTGCTTTTGATTCATACTCATCATGACATACCAGGAAATACTGATGGGAAGCAGTACTGCAAGCACAAACGTAATAATCAGTTTCTGCCAGATTTTCCGATTATAAAACCAGGAACTGAATTTTAATTTTTTCATTTCGTTTCGCGCTCACTCACTTTCCAGCGGTAAATTCCGGTGGCCCGCTTATCCTCTGCTACCGTCATGACCAGACGCAGTCCTTTTGTGGTTACGGGTTCCAGGGAAAAACCGTTATACTGGTCTTTATTTAGTAATTTTCCTGCATCTGTTTTCATGACTGCCCTGCACCATTCCCCTTTTTGATCCAGGTATTCCACATGGAAATCCGAAGGAGCCCCGGTATCATCCTCATCATCATACCAGTATATTTCACAGGCTCCTATTGCAACGGGTTCTATCCAGTTATATGCAATCCAGCAGGAGGCACCGGCAGGCTGCTGCCAGTTTCCCCATCCCTTTCCCATTCCTTCATTGGAAGAAGCCGGGTGGAATCCGGCATCTTTTATTCCATTTAAATTTTCCCAGGAAGCCGTATAATGGGCGCTAAGCGAAGCCGTCTGTTCCAGACTGTCGCTTTGCACTGTCAACGGATTTTTCTGTGTGAAGGTGCCGGAAACTGACAGATCACCTGTCACATTTTCAATATGAAAGCTTCCGTCTTCTTCAACCTTTACCTCTTTTCCATTTACCATCAGATTTTGAAGCATATACCCCTCTTTTGGATTTGTGTATATATTTACCTGTTGATTTTCAAATACCAGCTCTCTGTCCGTCAGGATACTTCCTCCTTCCATCCCCTCATCGTCAATCCTGACTTCATACCATTTGCTATCCGGACTCTCTGTGTAAAGAATCTGATAATAGATTTTTCGGTTTGAATAAACAGATGCAGCGTAAGGTATAAATTTTACTCCGTTTATGGAAAGGGCAGGCATGGAATATCCAATCCGTTCTGTCATATCCGTTACCTTTTTTGTGAGAATCAGTGTATCTTTATAAACAGGCGTTTCGCTCACCATGACAAAAGGACCGTACATAACCGCAGCCACCTCATCCTTATTTCCCTTTTTCAGATAACAGGAGAACGGAAGATGCAGCTGTACTTCATCACCGCCCGAAAGCTCTGGAAGCACCCGAAAGCCTTGCTCTTCTACCGTTTCTGTTTCCACACCATTTACCTGTATCCTCATATTTTTGCCACACCAGGATGGAATCCTGAATCTGACACGCACCCTGCTATTGTTCGGCTTATCCAGGTTCTCAACCTTAAGCTTTGCTTCTTCACTGAATACGCCCGCTTCCATGAGAATTTTTAATCCCTGTTCGCTGAGTGTTTTTTCTCCAGTCCGGTACAGATTAACGGTTACCATATTATCCCTGACTTCGAATATCCTGAGTGCATCGGTATATTCACATCCTCCATCTTCTTGAAGTTGATTGCCTAACAGGTTTTCATAATAATCCATATAGTCTGCTTTGTATGGATTAACCTGATGCAGTTTCCAGGTTAATTCCAGCATGCGGCGGCAGATCCTTTTATTTTTTTCTCTTTCTAAAACTGTGTTTTCTATCTTCTGATTCTCATTTCTGAATCTGCCATTTACACCTGTCATCCCGGTGGCATAAGTATATTCTTGAGTTGCCATATCCCAAAAATTTGCAGCCGCTTTGGCCGCTTCTGTATTTGCAGGATCTGTGCATGAAATTTCAAGCAGGGTTTCCGCCTGCGATACCGCCGCCTGGACAGACTGCAGATTCATTCGGTCTCTGCCCTCTTTCATAGCCGTATACCATTCCATCTGCACAAAATTCCAGGCACTTTTTAAATAACTTTCATCCTTTACAATACTGGACAGCCTCGCCAATGCACCACCCAAAGCATGAGTATCACCGCTGACATCCTGGCTCCACATTGCTTTTTTCTGCCCTTTTGTATAATTACTGCTGCGTTCTATGATCCATTTTCCCAGACACTGAGCCGTCTCAAGTGCCTCCTGACTGTCCATAGTACAGTATGTATCTAAAAGCCCATTCATCAGACTGCCCAGAACGGCAAATGGCGCCCCTGTTTCAGGGTAAGACTTACCGTTCTCCAGACGAGAGATTTGATCCGGACTGTCTGCACCCAGATATCCCGTTCCCCATCCCATTCCTTCTGACAGAAGCTGCAGGCTCCTGAGCTCGTGTATCATATAGAAGGCTTTTTCCTTCAGGGTTTGATCCTGCTTGTACTGATAGCTCTGTGCCAGATTTGTCAGCCATTCCCCGGCTGCCCTTCCTCTTAACAATCCTGCCGGATTTTCCCATCCGGTCAGAGGAACGGCACCTTTAGTATCCACCTTATAATTCTGGCGATAGCTGTATAACAGCCGGTCTGCATCCATACGAACATCCAGGGGATCCAGCTGATCATTTATTCCACTTTCAAACAGTGCTTCTACCTGCATCTCATCCATGGCATAGTTATAGATGGCAATCTCAGCCAGCTTGCCATTCATAGGTTCATCCGTAAATTGTCCCTTCCCAAAATAATTATTTCTGGTAGCCCCCAATTCTGAAAGACTGGCCTTTGTCCTGGCTTCTCCGATCACCTTTCCATCTTCATAAAGGGTTATATGGTTATCCTCTATAGTTACTGTTGTAAAAACCCAGGTGTTTCGAGGAAAATCACTGCCTTTTTCCACTCCGCTTTCATGGGTCCATCCCTGGTTTGTAATAGCTGTGGCGTAACCTTTAAAACCTTTATTATTACCATTGGAAAGCAAATACATATAAGAACTCTGGTTATTGCCAAAATCCCAAATTCTCTGGTACCGAGCAGAAGACCGCAGATTAACCCATGTACTAACGGTAATTTCCGTCTCATTCTCTAAAATACCGGATGGAAGTTCCAGATATGCACCCGTGGTTCCTCCCTGCAGATCCAGGGCATTTAATCGCACTCCGTTTATTACTTCTGTGCTGATCCGTACACCGTCCTCCTGATAATTTCTGATCACCCCGTCATTTCCCCGCCCGGAAACATCCTCGATCACAGCCGACTTTATATCTTTAAAATTATAATATAAGATCTGGCCTTTTATCGTCTGACCTTCCGCCTGCACTTTAATGGAAGGCACTGCAGCAATCAGGAACAGAAAAACTGCCCATGCTGTTAAAAATTTTATCTTTTTAATATGAATTCCCCCAACCATTTTTCTTCTGATTGTACTACAAAATTATATTTATTGCACGGATAATACAGGCCAGGATTTAAATATTTATCCTGACCTGTCTGTTTATTAAACGCTATTCCATTACCCCCGGCTATTTTACCTGAACCCGGATTTCTTTTTTCTTTCCATTGAATGTATACACCCAGATCTTACAGCTGCCTTTTCTTTTCGCCTTGATTACACCGGATGAACTGACACTTGCAATCTTTTTATTTGTAGTCTTGAAAGTATACCGGTAACTGGCTGTATTCTTTGGAAGTGTTACTTTAATTGTAAACTTTTTCCCTTTCTTTATAGTTATGCTCTTCTTATTCAGTTTTACGATCTGGGACGGAGCTTTCTTAACGGTTATGTTCCATACCTTCATCTTACCGCTTTTGCTGACTGCATGAATCACTGCTTTTCCTGTCTTTTTGCCCTGTACCTGTCCCTTTTTGTTTACGGTTACAACACCTTTGCCTTTTTTAATGCTGAAGGTATATCCGGACGCAGACAATTTAATTTTTTCTTTTTTCCCGATAGTCAATTTCTTTGTGGACACTATTTTTATCTTCACAAGTTTATCTTTAGATGAAGTCAGTGTTTTCAGAATATTATCTACCTCCTGCTGTGATGCATTTGCTTTTCCCAGGATGACTTTGGCACTGTTTAAAGCTTTTATAAATTGATCCCAGCTGGCTTTCGTATAATTATCCTGTTTTTCTTTATTGCATGCACTCACCAGGGAAACCAGGCGGCTCTTGTCCACCGGTTTTACTACGGGTTTCAGAACTAATCCATTCACTGCATTTTCCAGCTTCTTACAGCCTTCTTCTACTTGTTCTACGGTAATATCTTCTTTGGATAAAAGACCTTTCACTTCCTCGATCACCCGTTTTAATTCTGCTGCGGATGCGTCTGTATAAGCTTTGGTATCCATTGCTTCTGCTTTTGCAATCGCTTCTGCTAATTTGGCAGTATTTACTACAGGTTTTTCATTATCTTCATAAGTAACAACCCAGCGATAGATACCGATAGCAGCTGCATTATCCGCTACTGTCATTTGCAGACGTAATCTGGTTGTGGTAAACGTATTAAATGTAAAAGGATTATATTGGTCAATATTCTTTGCTTTTCCCGGATCTGAAGTCAGCACCGCTTCCTGAACACTTCCATTTTCATCTTCATACTGAAATTTGATTTCTCCGGGAACTCTGGTGTCTGCACCGTCATCATACCAGAAAATACTGCTTCCATTGATGGTTACCGGAGCATCCCACTCATACTCAACCCAGCACTGTGCTCCTTTGGACTGCGGCCAGTTTCCCCATCCTTTTCCCATTCCACCATTTGAAACGGCAGGATTAAATTTTTGATTTTTTATTCCATTTAAATTTTCCCACCCCGCTGTAAAATGGGCACTGACTGTTGCTGTCTGTTCTACGGCACTGTTATCCTGTGCCGGCGGATTAATAAGGGCAAATGATCCAGAAATTTCCGTATTCTTCTGTACATTTTTTACCGTGTAAGTATTGTCTGCACCGATAGTTACCAGCTGCCCGTCAACCATCAGCTTCTTTACTTTATATCCTTCATTGGGCTTTGCCGTAATAATCAGGTCACTGCCTTCTTTTACCAGCTCGGAGTTCACTTCAAAGCTTCCCCGTTCCGGTGTGGAATTACTGATGTTTACTTCATAATAAGCACCGCTGCCTTCTCCCGACATGATTTTAAAATACGTATGGTAAGCGTAATCGGATGCATCATACATCGGGCGGAATGTCAATCCGTTTGTAACAAGGGTAGGAACCTTTTCTTCTTCTGCTTTTTTAATCGAACGATCCAGTACATTGGATAATACCAGTGTTTTCCATTTACTGGAATCGGATTTAGCAACCATAACAAACGGTCCGTACATCAGACTTGCCACGTCAGCACCACTCAGCTGATCCGGGGTTTTGTCAAGATGGTATCCATAAGGTGTACGGATCATGATCACATCTCCTGCTTTTACACCATTTAAGGTTACATAGGAGCTTGGTTCTGCCTGTTCGATCTGCTTATTTCCATTTACGGTAACCTCAAATCCCTGTTCTGCCCAGTAAGGGACTCTCAGCTTCATATCAAATGCAGATGCTGTCTGCCCCTGGGTCTTAGCAACAGTCAGTGTGGTAACCTCGGAAGGGAATTCCGTATCCTGGGTTACCGTAACCCCCTTTTCCTGCCATGTAACGCTGGATGGCAGATACAGGTTAACATACATGGTAGTATCATCCTGGTAATAGGCAGCTTCCTGATATTTTATGTGATTCTCCATACCGGTGCCGTGGCAGCAGGTAAAGGAATCGTAATCTCCGCCGTAATCTTTACGAACACCAGGTCCAATCGGAAGCATATATGTAGTTCCATTATGCATTTTTTCCGTCACATTTGGATTCTGGGATGCAATAATCTGATTGTACAGAGTTCTTTCATAATAATCCATGTATTTTGCATTATCTGCGTCATACTGATACAGCATTTTCGTAAGTTTCAGCATATTATAAGCGGCGCAGGTTTCACAATTTCGATCTCCGTTAATATACTCTGCCTGCTTATATGGTTCTTTAAAGTTTTCACCGGTACCTACACCTCCGATGGAATAGGCATATCTGGAAACTACCATATCCCAGAAATTGCTGGCCACATGGAAATAGTAGGGTTCTTCCTGCCCTGCCTGAACTGTTGCCTGATAAACTTCCATAGCTCCAATGATCTGGGGAATATGCTGGTTGGCATGACGCCCCTGGATATCGTCAACATTTTTACTTAAATTGTCAAAGAATTTGGTGTTATCAAAAAGTCTGGCACCTTTTAAGTAATCCTCGTCACCAGTCAGTTCATATAATTTTGCCATGGATTCATTAAATCCCCCAAGCTCACCTGCAATATACATATCCCACATCTTGGTAAGCTGCTCCTGGGAGCACGCGCTGAGACGCTGATATACCCATTTGCCAAGTGCTTTTGCCGCTTCTAATGCTTCTTCATTTCCTGCATAAGTGTATGCATCCAGAAAACCTGCGATAATCTTATGGAGCGTATAGTAAGGTGCCCATATAGTGGCATACGGCGTATACTGCTCTAGCAGCGCGAACTGATCGGGTGAATAAGCACTGATAAAACCTTCGCCCCACTCCCGGGGATTTGTATTCCACACTTTCTGATCCGTACCCTTTGTCTTAAATGCTGCGGGATCTCCCTGGGAAAGCATTTGCAGGCTGCGCAGCTCATGGATCATTTCATCCAGCTTTTCTTTTATCTCTGCATCTTTTGTGGATGCATATGCCAGTGATAATGCCGACAGATAGTGACCGGTAGAATGCCCTCTTAACAGTCCGGTTGGCTCGTCCCAGCCTCCCAGTGGTGCAGCACCTTTGGTATCTGCGCCAAAAGTCTTGCGGAAATTATAAAGCATTCTGTCATTATCCAGAAGTTTCAGGTATTCCAGGGTTCTGCTTCTGTTCTGGGTCAGTATGGAATCACCATCCAATGTGATATCATTCAGATCAAATCCTTCTGCCTGAAGTACAATATCGGAATCAAGCTGTTCTACAACAGTTACTTCTGCTTTAATTACCTGTTTTGTACCCAGTAATCTGCCCTTTACCTCAAATTTCCCAGGCTGAGCATAGTCGCCTTTATCCGGTGTATTCCATACCGTTTTGACTTTGCCTGCCTTACCGTTGCTGTAAGTTACCTTTATGGAATCAGGAAGGGAAGGTACATTACCTGCTTTCGTGGTTACATAGACAGGTTCATAGTTCGTGATGGTAACCTCCTCATCCTCTGCAAGAACCGTTGCGGTAAATACCTTATTGCCGGAAGCTGTCTTAAAGCTGGCAGAAGCCGTCAGCAATACTTCCACATCCGGCTGTCCTGCCGCTGGACGGATTACTTTTCCATCGTTGGCTATAACATCCGGCCTGGAACTTTCCCAGGTAATTACGGATCCATTTTTCCCTTCTGTGGGCAGCTGCAGATTAGATACCACGCTGTCTAAATCCACCAGGTTTATTTCAGCCAGATCCTGCGCTACAATAGCTTTGTCACCAAGCATGGCAGGTACCACTGCCCGGAATTCTTTTGTAGCACTTGCCTCCTGATACTTTACGGTTGCGGTGAGGGTTACCTGCGCATCCGGTTCTCCTGCAGCCGGCCGGACTACTTTTCCGTCATTGGCAATGACCGCCGGGTCAGAACTGGTCCATTCAATCACGGATCCGTTTTCTCCAGCTGCCGGCAGAGACAGATCTGCGGTAACTGCAGTGAGATCTCCCAAGTTAAGCGCTGCTGCATCCCCATTCACAATTCCGGTATCATCCACGTCATACATAGCGGCTACCTGTTCCGCATTCATTGCATAATTATAAATCTCAAATTCTGCGTACTGTGCATTAGTAGGATCATCACCAAATTGTCCATAACCAATATAATTCTGGGTAGTGTGTCCCATATCTTTTAACGAAATTCCGGTATCCTTTGTTTCCACCAGAGATCCATTTTCATACAGGGACATATTGGTGCCATCAATGACTACTGTGGTCAGTACCCATCTGTTTTTATCTACATTGCTCCCTTTGGATACTCCCTGCTCCCTGCTCCAGCCTCCTGTGGTTATGGCTGCACTGTATCCTTTAAAACCATCATTTGCTCCGTCAGATAAAAGATACATATAGGAGCTTGTGCCGGATCCCAGATCCCAGATCCTCTGGTAACCGGTATCGGTTAGAAGCTTCACCCAGGTACTGATGGTAACGCTTTCTTCTCCATCCAGCAAGCCTACCGGAAGTTCCAGATAGCCTCCATCAGATCCCCCGGGAAGTGATAGTGCCTTAACATCTTTCCCATAGATATTGGTATCAATGATGCGAAATCCTCCTGCATCATAGTTTCGAACAACACCGGCTTTCCCATTTCCGGAAGCATCATTAATAATTGTGGAGTCATAGCTTTGAAAATCATAATATACGATTTTCCCCTGCTCTTTTACGTCTCCGGATTCTTTACCGGTATTGTCTTCCTCTTGTACACCGCCGGTTTCTTTTCCGATACTGTCTTCCTCTTGTACATCAAGGATTTCATTTCCGATACTGTCGGCCTCTGTTGCACCGCCATTTGTTTCCTGTTCACTGCTGTTTTCATTTTCTGCATCACTGCCTGCTTCTTCAGCATAGTTGTCTTCTATACTGCTATTGCTATCCGCTACATTGCTGACTGCATCCTCGGCAGCCCGTACTTCAAGTCCCGGTGATACCGTACCCATTATCATAGCGGCAGACAGCAATACAGACAACACTTTTTTCCATTTCATAGCCTTATCCCCTTCCTTTGATTGTTATAATAAATATTATAAGATCAAAGAATATTCAGGGCAATTCCAATATTCTAAGACGGGTGGAAAAAACTTATCTAAATTTGTATAGATCTATATTTCCGCCTGTGAAACCAGCAATCCGATTACATAGTCTTCTACCCTGTGGTTAAAGACTGTGATTTCCATATGTTCCCCAACTTTATGTCCGCTGATATGGATACTCTCATTGAGTGGCTTCGGAACCTGATCCAGTTCAGGAATGGAAATTGTAAAACTTTCTTTGGGACAGTGATCCAGCAGTATGTACAGATCTTCTCCTTTTTTTGTATAATGTACCTCTATTCCATTAGATGCAGTATGGGAGTGCCTTTTGCTGCAGGCAGTTCCATAGATGGCTTCTCCATTTGTTTTTAACCATTGTCCCAGCATTTGCAGCCTTTTTTCCTGCTCCGGAGGAATTGTGCCATCTGCCTTTGGTCCGATATTGATTAACAGGTTCCCGTTATTGGCTACGGTACTTACCAGCAGACTGATAAGATCAGCGGTACTGATCAGCTGGTCATCACCCTCATTTGCATTATATCCGAATGATAGTCCCATACCTCTGCACATCTCCCATTTTTCTTCTCTTACCGCTTCGCCATATTTATATTCTTTTGTTCCAAAGTCTTTATAAAGACCATTAAACCGATCATTAACCACACCATCCTCCACCGTATTGTAATAGTGGGATAATAAATGGGGCAGCATCTCTTCCCCTTGTTTCGGCCACCCGATATCATTCCAGAAGACAGACGGATGATAGCGGTCCATAAGTTCCATTGCCTGTTTATATGCATAATCCGCATATTCATGTGTGGGGCAGGCTTTATGAAAATTATCTTCCTCTTTATAAATAGGATCATGGGCAAATCTCCAGTCTATAATTCCGGAATAATAAAGACCCATTTTTAACCCTTCCTCTTTGACTGCTCTGGTCAGTTCTCCTACAATATCTCTTTTCGGACCTTTATTTATGGCAGTGTAATCGGTATATGCACTTGGAAACAGACAAAATCCGTCATGATGTTTCGTAACCAGTACAATATATTTTGCCCCTGCCTCTTTAAACAGCTTCGCCCAGTTAGCCGGCTTCCAGTTTTCTGCCTTCCACATGGGCAGGAAATCTTCATAGGCAAAATCCTTTCCGTATGTCTTCAAATGATGATCGTAAGTAGGTCCCTGCCCTACATTTACGGAATTATAGTACCATTCCGCATAAGGATTATTGCAAAACCACTGCTCATCTCCCGGTACTTCTCCCAATTCCCATGTCCTTGGAGCAAAAGCCGGCACGGAATAAATTCCCCAATGTATAAAAATCCCCAGCTTACAATCCTGGTACCACTTTGGCAATTCATGGGTTCTTATGGAGTCCCATGTTCCATCATATAATTTTTTCATTACTGCACCAAAAGGTTACACATACCTTTTCCTTTCTTACATGCTAAACTATCCGCCCTTTCCTGGGCGCACCTATCCCTTTACAGCTCCTGCCGTCATACCCGCTATAATATATTTCTGTGCAAATATATATACAATCACAACCGGTATGGACACCAATACCATATCAGCACAAACAAGGTTCCAGCTGCGGCTGTACTGACCATAGAAATTATATACGGACAGTGGCAGAGTCCACTTACTGGATGAATTCAATAGATACATCGGATATTGAAAATCATTCCAAACCCACATAAAATTCAGTATTCCGGTTGTTGCCGTCACCGGTTTTAACAGCGGAAAAACAATCTGCCAGAAAAGTTTACCGCCCTTTGAGCCGTCAATTACAGCTGCTTCATCCAATTCCTTTGGAATCCCTTTGATAAAGCTGGAATACAGCATTGTTGAAAACGGAAGATACAACGCTCCATAGACAAAGACCATGGATATTCTGGAACCGTATAAGCCCATATATTTCAGCATCTGAATCGTGGGCAGCGCCGCAAATGGGGCAATAATACCAAAAGTCATGCATTTTGATATAATCCGGCAGGCTTTGGTATTTCTCCTCACCAGTACATAGCTGAAAACAGATGCCAGCACCAGAACCAGCAAAACGGATAATACGGTTATAAACATACTGTTAAAAAATGCCCTGGGAATATGTCCCTGCTCCCAAACTTCTGCATAATTATCAAATGCCCATGCAGTTGGAAAATTGATATTCAGGTAACTGGCTTCTCCTTTTGGCTTAAAGGATGTAATCACTACCATCAAAAGGGGGTAAATCACGACGATACTAAGAAGCCACATTATAATTTCAATCAGAATATTAATTCGTTTTGTCTTCTTACTCATTCTACATTCTCCCACCTTTCACTAAATTTCTGGTAAGCAATTGCCACAATTACAAGAATTACGGTGAAAATAAGATTTATCGCAACGGAATGGGAATAACGCCCTCTTGCCATTTCATTCATCATCAGCGTTCCGAAAGTCTCCGTATCGTAACCCGGTCCTCCGGAAGTCATAACGTAAACCAGATCAAACATCTTAAGTCCGTAAATAAGGCTGAATAATATGTTGACATTTACTGACGGCATAATCAGCGGAAGGGTAATCTTGCGGAACATCTGCCATCCGGAAGCGCCATCCACTTTTGCCGCTTCTATGTAATCAGAAGAAACGGACTGTAAACCCGCCAGTGTAATTACAATTGCATATCCCAGGTTTCTCCAGATCTCTGCTATGGAAATTGTAAAAATAGCAGGCCCGCGGCTTCCCAGCCACTGAATGGCAAACTGTTCCAGACCTATACTGCGAAGCAGGTTATTGATGGTTCCATATCGGGCTTCAAATAGTGCATTGAATATTAAACCCACGATTAAAGCTGATAAAATAGCCGGTACGAAATATACTGTACGGATTAAATTTCTGGTCTTTAATTTCCGGTTTAAAACCAGTGCAAACACAAACCCCAAAACGGTTACAATCACTGTTTTTGCACCTGCAAAAATCAGGGTATTTACAAATGCAGTAGGAACCGTCTTCTCCGTTATAACCTCGATGAAATTCTTAATACCAACAAATTTTACATCACTGACATACGAACTCCAGTCTGTAAAAGCATATAGATAACCGATCGTAGACGGAAGTATAAAAAACAAACCGAACACAGCCAAAGGTACAATCAGCATATAAGTAGGATAAATCTTCTTTGTATTCATAAATGCTCCTTTCTGCATTTCCTTGGGGCTCTCCAGAGTCAGAGAAGCAGGGCCCGGGAATCCCGGGCTCTTATCCCTTACTATTATGTTCCGGTTTATTTAAATCCTTCAACCTGCTGTGCTGTTGCCACTTTAATACGGGCATCATCCATCATTTTCAGACAGCCTGCAGCATCTACATTTCCAACTAACAGTTCCTGAATACATTTTCCGCCGTCATTCTGGGAAAAACCTATAATTTCAGGATTTGCAATGGATGGTCTGCCAACTTCTGCAACCCAGTCAACTGCTGCATCATACTGGGGAGTTGTTTTAATTGTTGTCTGTCCTTTAAAACAAGGCGCCGTTGAAATGCCGTCAAATGCCACGTTGTAATTTTCCGGATCCGCCATAAAGTTTATAAAATCAATAGCTGCGTCCACATTCTTACCATTTTTATTCGCCAGCATCAGGCTGCAGTTTGGCCCTTCAAAAGTACCTTCCTTGGTAGTACCCACAAATGCAGGCATAATTCCAAAATCATCTGCTTTATAAGTATAGGATTCACTGTCATAATCCGTATACAGCCAGGTATCCCAGCCTAACATCATTGCAGCTTCCCCATTTCCCAATACTTCTGAGGCGTAATCCCAGGTATCGGTATTATATGATTTACCAAAGTATCCTTTATCTGCTGAGGTTTTATACCAGTTTGCCAAATCTGTCATTTCCGGTATGTCTGCGTATTTTATCTGGTTTGAATTGATCTTCTTTAAGTTATCTTCATTCTGGAAGATCGGATCCATACCAAACTGATAAAGCATAGGCCATACATCTTTCACTGCCATGTACATAGGCGTAATCCCTGCATCCATGAGTTTCTGGCAGACCTGGTTAAATTCTTCCTGGGTTTTTGGCACTTCTATCCCCTGCTCTTCGAATATTTTCTTATTATAAAATGTACCGGATAAAGATGCTTCCCAGAAAGGAAGTCCATAGACTACATCATCACGTTTTGTCTGAGGCAGTACGTTATCCTGAATATCCGAAACCCATTTTGCATCCGTAAAATCTACAAAGTTTTCTTTCGGGTTATAAGCATCCAGGCCATAACCGCCAAAATGCATGAATAAATCCGGGATATCACCTGTCTGGAATTTTGTCAGCGCTACGTTTTCAAAATTATCCGTATCGATTCCCTGAACATCAATTTTGTTTCCCGTCTTTTCTTCATACAGTTTAAAAATATTCTGCATGAACGGTCTCTGGGTATCTCCGGCATTTCCATAGAGCGTTAAGGTAATGCCGCCTTCTTTCTTTGCATCCTTGCTTTCTTCTGCCTTGGTATCCGCTGCTTTTGTGCCCTCATCGGTATCTGCCGCTTTTGTCTCCTGCTTTGTCTCTGCCTTTGTTCCTTCTTTCGTCTCACCTGTGTTCCCGCCACACCCTGCCAACATAGCGGCTGTTATGGAAATTGCAATTGCCGAACATAAAACCTTTGTTTTTTTGTTTCTCATTCTTATTTCCTCCCATTCTTTCGTTTCTTTGTAAATTTATTGTAACAAAAGATCCGGCAAACTAGAATAGATAAAGGGAAGACTTTACATGGACAATATTCCTATTTTTTATAATTGTATCAACAACGTCCATACAAAAATAAAGGCCAGAACGACTATGTGAGAGACCAGCCGTTCTAACCTTTTATTAATTTAATTATAATACTCTTTAATATTCCCCGTATGTTTCTGGAACTCCACCTAATATAAATGCGGTTTGTTTACCAATAAACCCTGAATCCCCGATAGGTGCGGGAATAATTTATACATCAAGCGTTTGTTTCTGTTGCACATATCTCTGCGGGATAGATGCCCTATGTCGGAAAGGTTACCCCCACAAACTTACAGCAAAGATCACATTCAAGATATGAACAATTTAAATAAAGTCTTCAAAAACCTCGGTCTTAGTGGTATGATTATCTTAAAATTATTAAATTTTTGCTGCTTCATCTGGCAAAAAGGATTAATAAGAACGAGGTGTTCCCCATGATGCAAAAATTGCCGTATCATTATAAGTTATATTTATCTTTCAGTCTGATTGTTACCTTGATTTTATTTGCAAGCGGCACCTTCTTTTTCCAGTATAACAACCGGCTTTTGCAGAACAATCTTCAATCCAACAGCCTGGACTCCCTGAACCTGATTCAGTCCAGAATTGAAGATATGCTGGTCAATGTGGACAAAGACCTGGTGACGCTCCATGCCTCAAAGGCATTCACGGACATCGTATTTCATATACCTGAGACACCCTATAACTATTTTCTTCAGCATCCCACCATCACTTCTGATGTAGATGGGATACTGCTGTCTGTGCTGGCTACCACGAAGGCAAATCGCAGCATTCATTACATCAGCCGCTATTACGATTACCTGGGGACGCAGATTAACCAGCAGTCTCTCAATTCCAAACCAATGACAAAAGATGAAATCCGGGACATACCCACAGTTCGGGAAGCTTTAACTACGAAAAAATATAAGTTATATTTTCCACCCCATCCGGATTACTGGTCCTCAGATGCTCATCTGACGCTGACAGTGTCAAGGCCCATCCGGGATACTTACCACACCTACGGAGTACTGGAATATAATATAGAAGCCGAGGAATTAGACGAGCTTTTAAAGCTCCCCAACAGCGACGACACTTATCAGCTATTATTACTGGATGATTCCGGGAAACTGCTCTATCATAATATACCCGACACCCCTGACAACCAGATAAAAGAGCTTTACAAAGGGGAAACCTTTGAACAGCCCATCGGATATTATTATGCAGATAAAAATTCATTGATGGCATACAGCCATTCGGAATTAACCGGATGGACAATCCTCATCAAAAGAGATATCCATACTTACACCATGCAGGTGAATTCCATGGCGAAAACCATCATTTTATCTTACATAGCCGCATTCATCATATTACTGCTCTTCCTTTTTATTATTACCAGGAACCTGACTCAGCCCCTTCGCACCCTCCGAAATAATTTATACCACCTGGAATTAAACCAGGATATCCACTTAGATATCCAGTCCAGCAATAATGAAATTGTGGTACTGACCAGCGGTATTGAAGAAATCCTGAATAAAATGCGGCTTCAGAATATTCATATCATGGAGATACGTGAACGGGCGGTAAAAGCTCATTTTGATGCAATGGAAGCCCAGCTGAATCCACATTTTCTATATAATACCCTGTCTGTAATCGGCGCCTACGGTTTAGAACAGGGCAATACGACCGTTCCTAAAATGTGTACGGAACTGGCTAACCTGCTGCGCTATTCTATCAACTTCAACCATCGGACCGTTCGTCTGAAAGATGAGTTTGATAACATAAAAAGTTATCTCTATATTATGAAAATGAGGCACGAGCATATGTTGGATTACAGCTGGGATCTGGATCCTACCCTGGATGATATCAATGTTCCGAAATTAATCCTGCAGCCGATTATTGAAAATTGTTTCCAGCACGGCTTCCAAAATGTTCCACCGGTCTGGAAAATCCATATCCGATCCTATCGCAGGGAGAATCGGTGGCTGGCAGCTGTATCCAACAATGGGCAGCCATTTAATCAGGAAAAAATCAACCAGCTCTACAACCGGTTCGATCAGTTTAAAAAAGCCTTTCTGGAAGGGCGGGAGGTGGAAAGCAATCTGGAACAACAGGGGTTTGGATTAGAAAATACAATTCTGCGCCTCTCTATCTATTACCGGGGACTGGAATATTTTCATATACAGACAGAAGATAATCTGACTACAATTGAGATTGGAGGATTTATTGATGATGAATCAAATTAAAATAATAATTGCTGAAGATGAACCTGCTATTTTAAGAGGGATTTGTGCAGCAATAACCATGATATCTGACAAATTTATCATATCCGGCACTGCATTTGACGGAGAAAATGCCCTGAATTTGATTCAGGAACACCACCCGCACATCGTAATCACAGATATCAAAATGCCGCTGATGGATGGATTGACACTGATCGCTGAAGCTAAAAAACAAAATTCCACTGCAAAGTTCGTAATTTTAACCGGATTTGCAGAATTTGAGTATGCAAAAAAAGCAATTACACTGGGTGTATCTGACTACCTGTTAAAGCCTGTGGATCCGGAAGAATTAGCAAAACTTTTAAACGGAATGAAACAGGAAATTAATAGCAAAAGCTCTCAGGTACAGATGGAATATATCCGCTCCTGCTTTTTCAAAAGAGTGCTTACGGATTTTACTTTTAATCCTCTGGCACACTGCAGCCTTCACCTGTTGTTTTCTTATTATGGCTCCATTGTCAATAATACTTATTCCGAATTCAATCTGTCCGGCGAAATTGTAAGGAATCTGGATACTTCATTTTTAGATGGCATTATCGAAAAATACCAACTCCCGGTTTATTCCTTCCGGGGTAATTACTATAATGAATTCGTCTATGCCATTGTCACTCCTTCAGATAAGAAAATGGACATTCTTCCGGTGGTCCGGGAGATCCGGGAAAATGCCCAAAAATCAGACACCTACGTGAATTTTGTTTTATCTGCCGTTGTTCATAGCGGCGAAGAGATTAAAGATTTAATGCAAAATGCTTACCTGTTTACCCTGTTTCATTTGCCCTTTGGCAAAAACAGTTTTTTAATCCAGGATGATGCCTGTACTAAGAAAAATGCCATAGAAATTTCTGATAACATCGTTGCACTGGCCGGAAAATTCAGGCCCGGCACTACTGAAAATGAACTAAAAAATATCCTTTCCCAAATGACAGCATGGTGGCAGGAATCGGATACTACCCAATTCCAGCTGCTCGCAGACGTACGCCATATAGCAAGTGCCGCTATTCACGTAAGTCCTAATGCATCCCAGATTTTGTTCGATCCAACCGAAATCATTGCCTCTTCCGATTCCTACGAAGAGTTATTTGAGAACCTTCTGCTTGAATTGACTAAAATATTGTTCCCGGAACACATACAGCAAAAAAAATCCTCCTCTCAGCTGGTAGATGACATTCGCGCGTATCTGGATAAAAACTTTACACAGCAGATCACCTACAAAGTCTTTTACGATATCTGGGGCTATAACGAAAAATATATCACAACCCTTTTCAAAGAAGCTTTTGGAATTTCACCCAGTAAATACATTACTTCACTGCGACTGGAAATGGCAAAAAGTTTAATGATAAAAAATCCCCAGATTCTGTTAAAAGATGTTGCGGAACAAACTGGTTACACAGATGCACTTTATTTCAGCAGGGTGTTTAAAAATAATGAAGGGATGTCACCCAGTGCTTTTATACAGTCACTGGAGCAGCCCCCCTGTTAAAGGGCTGGCCGCTGCAGCATTAAAAAAGGAAAGTAATCTCATATGATAAATCAATCATAAAAGATTACTTTCCTTGCATTTACCTGCAGATTATTACCACAGATTGCGGTAAATCTGCTCCAGATCTTCTTTACTCACTTCTTTTCTGCTATTTTGAGGACTTCCGCTGTCCATGGCATCCAGAGCCATTTTTTCCACAACACTCATGAACTCCTGTTTATTGATGCCATATTCTTCGAAGCTTGGTGTTGCCAGTTCTCTGCAAATGGTTTCTACTGCTTTTAAAAAATTCCAGCTTGCTGCTTCGTCTGAATCCAGGTCAGTAGCGACTCCCACTGCCCTGCCCAGTTCTCCAAACCGGTCATATGCCCCATCCAGCACAAAACCCAGACATTCTTTTAACAGCATCGCATTGGATAAACCATGTGCAATGTGGAACAGCGCTCCGATAGGACGGCTCATGCCATGCACAATCGTAACCGATGCATTATTAAATGCAATTCCTGCTTCCAGTGAAGCGATAGACATCTGTTCTCTTGCCGTTAGATCTGTTCCCTCCCGGAAGGCTGCCGGCAGATAAGCAAAGATTCTCTTTACTGCGGAAAGGGCAAACGTATCGGAAAGGGGCTGTGCCTTTCTGGAGGTAAAGGCTTCAATTGCATGGGTTAATGCGTCCAGTCCGGTAGCTGCCGTTATCTTGGGAGGTGCCGTCATGGTAAACTGCGGATCTATAATTGCAAGAGCAGGCATCAATACCTGACCCTTTAATAGCATTTTAATATCTTTTTTTGTATCCGTAATAATGGTAAACTGCGTTGCCTCAGAACCGGTACCTGCTGTTGTGGGAATTGCCGCCATAGGAGGTGTGGGCACTTTAATCACTTTTCCCATATAGTCAGCGATTTTGCCGCCGTTTGTTGCCAGCGCTCCGATTGCCTTCATGGAATCAATGGGGCTTCCTCCGCCCAGCGCAATCAGAAAATCACATTTTTCTTTTAAATACATACTCAGCCCGTTTTCAATCATTTTGTCGGTGGGCTCACCCACTATTTCGGAATATATTACATACTCTATTCCCTGGTTTTTCAGGGCTTCTTCTACATGCGCTGCATTTCCCAGCTGAATCATCACTTTATCTGTAATGATCAGCGCTTTTTTTCCAAACCCTCTTAAAATTTCTTCTGCCATGGTAAGTGCGCCGGAACCGGTAATCATCTGTCCCGGAACGATAAAATCTCTTCCCATTTTTATTCCCCTTGCATATTCCAGGCTTGCCTGTAATACTGCCACAAATTAAACAGGTTGAAAGAATCACTGCGTGGCATCCTTCCATTTCTTATTTATTCTTTCAACCTTTCATTTTCTCCTCTGTCCGGCAGCCGGTTAACCGCAGACTTTCCACCAGGTAATGGGGCTGCCTTTCTATATAACTACTTATATCTAAAATTCTGCATCATACAGCCAGGTATAACGCTCATCATCAATACGGTCCGTCCAGGGATTCCCCTCCAGATGACGGATCATCCAACAGGTATACATCTGATATCCCGGTGCCGCTGCCTGTGGGTGTGTCTTTCCCCCTGGTATTGCGGAAAAACTGCCGTCTTTAATTTTATAGACCTCATCCCCAATGAAACTCGCACCAAATCCTTCCGGACGGTCAAACAGAAAGTAATATGTTTCCGGCTGGGGATGCTGATGTGGAATGTATCCCGACCAGTTACCACGGTCATTTAATACTTCTCCTAATACCATATTGGAATAAGGCGCTGTTTCGTAATCAAAAACAGTACTTACACGACGAACAGCCGTATCTCCAAACTTACCCTTGCAGGAATAAATCCATGGAGCATCCTCAGGCCCGTAGAACTTACTGTCAAAGGTTCTGTCGTTGTAAGTAGACTGGACAAGGATCTGTGTATCCATAGAAGCCTCTACGCTGACTTCCACGCCTTTACACACATGCAGGCACCAGAGGCCTTCCGTAAACACATCTTTTCTGCTGACTTCCTTTTCCTTCTCTTCCCACTTGATGGTAATGCGGCCATTTAACAAAAGCACTGCAGTCTCTTCCCCGGACTTCAATAATTTCTTAACATCGCCCTTTTTCATTTTGAACACACGAATATCCATCATCATGTCTTTATAATCATTGTCATAGGTAGTGAGAACCTTCTCTCCCGCCTCGTTAAATCCTGGATAACCAAATACCTTACTCATTCTATCCGCTTCCTTTCATTTATATGGTGTTCATATATGACTCTGGAGTGTGTCTGAAGTCAAAGCCCTAGAGCGTGTCAGAAAATTGCTATCTGACAGCTGTGCGTCACTGTTTGCGGGAGATTTGTCCCGAATGAAGGGCGCGTAGCGGGCTACGTAACCTGAATTCGGGGCAAATATGCCGCAAAGTGGGACATGCAGATGGCAGGAATGAATTTTCAGACACGCTCTGGCACGCTCCATATAATCACTGGTTCTATAACTGAATCTCGGAAATCTTAACCGGTCTGTGCTCTTCTACTGATTTTTTCGCCGCCAATCCCATAATTACCGGCTTCAAACCGTCTTCTACTCCTAGAGGTGTATCCGTATTATTTTCAATTGCATCTATAAAGCAATTCATTTCTTTCGCAAAGGAATCCATGTAACGTTCCAGGAAGAAGTAAAGCGGCTTTTCTCCGGTTACTCCTTCGGCTGTGCTGATGACTGCGCTGGACTGTGTATCATTTACCGTTGCAACCATACCCTTAGAGCCAAATACTTCTGCACGCTGATCGTATCCATAAGCTGCTTTTCTGGAATTGTCAATGACTGCAATGGCACCGTTTTCCATCTGAAGAGTAATGACAGCTGTATCCACATCGCCTGCTTCTCCAATACTTGGATCCACTAAAACTGCAGACTGTACATAAACTTCTGTTGCATCGCAACCAGCCAGGAATCGAACCATATCAAAATCATGGATGGTCATATCCAGGAAAATTCCTCCTGATACCTTTACATATTCCGCACTTGGTGGTTCCGGATCTCTGCTGGTCACTTTGATAATGTGGGGATCGCCGATCTGTCCTGCGGTTACGGCATTTTTTACCGCTTCAAAGTTATGGTCAAATCTGCGGTTAAATCCAACCTGGTATTTCACGTCAGAATCCTTTAAAGCATCCATTACTTCTTTAATCTTAGCTACATCATGATCGATGGGTTTTTCACAGAAAACATGTTTTCCGGCTTTGATTGCTTCAATGGAAATCGGGGAATGCGTATTGGTAGATGAGCAGATCAGCACTGCATCAATCTCCGGATCTGCAAGGATTTCCTTGTAGTCTTTCGTTGTATTTGCCACACCCATGCTGTGTGCCCATTTGTCCGTCTCTTCATTCATAAACGGATCTGCGATTGTTTTAATTTCCGCATTTTTTACCAGATTACAAATACTCTTTGTATGTACTTTACCAATTCTTCCTGCACCTATAATACCTACTTTTACCATGATAATTCTCCTTTTCTTTAAATGAATAATTCTTACAGACCTGTCTTTTCAGTAATGAACTTTCTAGCTTTTATTGCATATTCCAATGGATTCGCTTTTGCAGGATCCTGTTCAGCCTCTACTACCATGTATCCTTCATATCCGGCATCTTCCAGCACTTTGAAGATCGGATCAAAGTCAATACATCCGTCTCCCGGAACCGTAAATGCTCCCAATCTGACACCTGCAAGGAAGCTTAACTTCTCTGCTTTTACCTTTTCAACTACTTCCGGGCGCACATCTTTTAAATGCACATGTTTTATTCTGTTGCTGTATTTCTGAACCATTTCAAGAGGGTCAGCACCGCAGTAAGTAAAATGTCCGCTGTCAAATAAGAGATTTACATATTCCGGATCGGTACCTGCCATCAGTCGTTCCACTTCGTCCGGATCCTGGATAACCGTTCCCATATGATGGTGGAAAGTCAAAGTAATTCCATATTCTTTTGCTATTTTACCAAGTTTATTTAATCCGGTGCAGACTTTATCCCATTCTTCATCATTCATGATGTATTTACAGCCAAAGATTGGTGTTTCCAGCTGTCCCTGCACACTGTGTCCCTGCTCCGACACACCGATGATCTTAGAACCCATCGCCTGTAAAAATTTCACCTGTTCAATAAAAGCTTTTTCGGTCTCTTCATAAGGCTGTGTGGTTAGAAAGCTGGAAAACCACTGATTACAGATTTGGATTCCGCGAAGATCCAGTGCCTTTTTCAAAACAACAGGATCTGCAGGATATTTATTTCCAACTTCGGAACCGGTATATCCCGCAAGTGCCATCTCACTTACGCACTGTTCAAAAGTATTTTCTTTTCCTAAATCCGGCATATCATCGTTGGTCCATGCAATTGGTGCAATTCCTAATTTTACTTTTTCTTTGTTAAACATGACTGTGCCTCCTATGGCTTTTTTATTTCAGCTTAGCTGATAATTTAATTGGATTTTGCTCTTAATTTTGCTGGTACAAAACCTTTACGGTAATTTTAATATCGTCTGGCTTTATATCTCTCTGCTTCCAGTTCCGTATACTTTTCCTGCACACTTTCCATCCCGGAAGTGCTTGCAAGACCTA
Source organism: Robinsoniella sp. RHS (assembly GCF_001029355.1). NCBI lineage: Bacteria > Bacillati > Bacillota > Clostridia > Lachnospirales > Lachnospiraceae > Robinsoniella > Robinsoniella sp. RHS. Next base: position 18,560 of record NZ_JNGB01000013.1, on the reverse strand, counting down.
CATTCCACCAAGACTTGTAACCGTCCGTCATAGTCTTTGGAATTACTTTTAAGTCAATCAGGACTGCATTATCCTGGTTTTTTGCATCTTCCAAAGCAGCTTTTAATTCATCAATTGTCTTAACGGTGTAAGTTTTCAGGCCATAACCTTCTGCAACTTTTGCATAACTTACCGGAATCAGGTTTCCTTTTGTTTCATTATTCGTATCCCGGTAGCGGAATTCTGTGCCAATGCTTCCAATGCCATTATTCATTTGCAGATTGTTGATACAACCAAATCCACAATTGTCAAATACCAGGATATTGATTTTGGCTCTTTCCTGCATAGCGGTCATAATTTCACTGTGCAGCATCTGGAACGAAGCATCTCCCACAACCGTATATACTTCTTTATCCGGCTCAGCCAGTTTTACACCAAGAGCCGCTGCCACTTCATATCCCATACAGGAGTATCCGTATTCCGCATGGTAGCCGCCTCTTTTATCGGTAGTCCAGATTCTCTGCATACAGCTTGGAAGGCTGCCCCCTGCCGTTATAATGGTTGCATCCTCCGGGATTACCTCCCGAATTGCACACAACGCAGCAGTCTGGGTAATTACCCCGCCGGTCAGTTCTACGAATTCCGGAATCGTTCTTGGGTCTCTGGCTTTTACCATAGGTTCAAACTGATCGTCATATGCATATTTTGCCAAATGTTCCATTTCTTTGTCCCATGCAGCTTTTGCATCTGTTATCTCTGTCGTATAAGCGGATTTATAATTGCGTTCCCTCAGTTTCTGTGACAGCGCCTCCAGGGTTACTTTTGCATCCCCAACAGCTTTTACCGCATCCAATTTATAAGCATGGAATTTATTGTTATTGATAGTCACAACCTTCACATCCGGATTCTTAAACTGGTTCTTGGAACCGGTTGTAAAATCAGATAATCTGGTTCCGATTGCAATCACGGCATCTGCGTCTTCTGCAATGGTATTGGAAGCCAGTGTGCCGGTTACGCCAATTCCTCCAAGACAGTACTGGTGACTGGATTTACAGGCACTTTTTCCTGCCTGACTCTCACCAAACGGAATGTTGAATTCTTCACAGAATTTTTCAACTGTTTCGCCTGCTTCTGAATATTTTACGCCGCCGCCAACCACAATCAGCGGTTTTTTAGCTCCGGCAATAATCGCTGCCAGATCTTCTACTTCTTCTTCCACTGCCACCGGCCTTGTAATTCTGTGTACCCTCTTCTGGAAAAAATATTCCGGGTACTCATAAGATTCGCCTTCCACATCCTGACAGATTCCGATACATACAGCACCTGTTTCAGCCGGGTCCGTCAATACACGCATGGCATTAATCATTGCTGTCATCAGCTGTTCCGGACGGACAATGCGGTCCCAGTATTTACACACAGGCTTAAATGCATCATTGGTTGTGATAGATAAACTGCTGCTCTGCTCTAACTGCTGCAGTACCGGATCGGGCTGTCTGTTGGCAAAGGTATCTGCCGGAAATACCAGCAGCGGAATATTATTCACAGTAGCGGTAGCTGCTGCCGTCACCATATTTGCAGCTCCCGGTCCCACGGACGATGCACAGGGAATAATTTTTCTTCTATTGTGCTGTTTCGCAAATGCAGTAGCCACATGACACATTCCCTGCTCGTTTCTGCCCTGGAATACCTTCAGATCTCCGGGATTCTCATCTAACGCCTGGCCTAAACCAACGGCAATTCCATGTCCGAAAATTGTAAAGATACCTTCTACAAACTTTGTTTCCACTCCATCAAATTCTACATACTGGTTATCCAGGAATTTTACCAATGCCTGCGCAACCGTCATCTTTGTATATTCCATTTCCTATCCGCCTCCTTATACTCTTGCAATCATTTCACCGTACTGGTCTTTTGTTTCTTTTATAAACTTCTTAACTTCATCGGGATTCGGGAGTTCTTCGGAGCAGGAATGGCTGCGTACCATCATCGCTGCTTCTGCACTTCCAAATTCCAGACATTCGATCATATCCCATCCTTCAAAAATGCCATACAAAAATCCGGATGCATAACCGTCTCCGCCGCCGAATGATTTCAGTGCAGTAACTGGAAATGGTTTAATACTATAGCTGTTGCCATCGTTCGTATAAGCTGTGGAACCTTTTCTGCCGTGCTTGATGACCACGATCTTCGCATTTTCATTCTGCCAGCTTTGTGCCGTTGTCTTATCATCTCTTCCCGGCTGTATCAGCTTTTCTGTCAGGTCAAATTCTTCCCTGGATCCCAGAATAATATCCGCTTCTTTTGCCACACAAGCATAGTAAATGGAAATTTCATCACTGTTCTTCCAGTTATATTCACGATAATCAATATCAAAGACTACAACAGTTCCGTTTTTCTTTGCCAGCATCACTGCTTTTAATGCAGCTTCCCTGGAGGGGCTCTGTGCAAGGGCGGTACCGGAGATTAAAATTGCCTTTGCGTTCTTTATGTATTCTTCATCCACATCATCCACCGACAGCTGAAGATCTGCAATGCAGTTGCGGTACATCAAAATGCTGCTTTCGTCAGGAGAAAGAATTTCTGTAAATGTGAGACCCAGTTTTTCTCCGTTTGTACATCTTGTAATGTGTGAAGTATCAATTCCTTCTTTATTAAAAAACTCCGTAACGTAATCACCGAACTGGTCATCAGACACTTTTCCGATAAATCCAACTTTCTTGCCATGTCTCGTAACGCCTACTGCGATATTCGCAGGAGAACCTCCTACGTACTTTTTAAATGTGGTAGATTCCGATAATGGATGAAAATAATCCACCGGATTAAAGTCAATTGCCACTCGCCCTAACAGTACTAGATCCATTGGTCTTGATTCATCAAACTTAACATACTTCATTCCATTCACCTCATACTTGAATTTCAACGCAGATCGGAAACCGCTTCCACTCCGCGTTCCATTTACAGTTTTTCTTTTCTTGCGTTCTTTAGCACGCTTTTCTCTCATGTACTCATGATAGCACACACTTTTATTGCGTGCAAGCTATTTCTGAGTCATTACAGTACTTTCCCTGTATTGTACAATTTTCTATTCATATATTTGTAACGTTTTCACAAAGATTATCGCACGCATTTGCACGCAAATTAGATCTTAATTACTTTATTTGGGTTTTGCTGAGGAAGGGGACGCTTTGTAGTTATAGGTAGTGCTCGGAAAGATGGGAGTGGGAAACTGGTATGGACTCCGTCAGCTGGCCGCAGAACTGGTATTTTCTAACCTTTCCGAAGCGCTTTTTGGCGGCACGCGGGCATTCGCTCCGAAATCCTGATACATTTCGCAGCTCACTGCCCGCTTAGTATCCGATGGGAGCCAGTCGAATACTATCCGCCAAAAAACACTCCGGAAAGGTAAGTAAATACTCAGCTCTGCTCTACGCTTCCTCCGTCCATACCAGTTTCCCACTCCCATCTTTCCGAGATTCAGTTTACTGCCACAAAGCTGGTTTTCTCAGCAGGGTGGAACCCCTGGGCTGTGGCAGGCTGTTCTTTATTGGATGCTGCGCAGTATGTTTCGGCTGTTTGTGTAAGAGAAGATGAAAGTTTGTTCGTTTTTCTGGTTACAGAATGAAAAACAAATTCCGTTCTCAAGATCAGTTGCTTTACGCCAGTCGCGTTCAGCATCCCACAACCCCAGGGGTCCCATCATGCTGAGAAAACCAGCTTTGTATCAACGAATGCTATCTCGGAAAGAGAAGGGGACGGACCAGGACATTGGTTTGGAAGGCGTATAGCAGAGCTGAGCATTTACTTACCTTCCCGGAGTGCTTTTTGGCGGATACAATTCGACGGCTCCCATCGGATTGTAAGCGGGCAGTGAGCTGCGAAATGCATCAGGATTTCGGAGCGAATGCCCGCGTGCCGCCAAAAAGTATTCCGGGAAGGTTAGAAAATGCCAGTTCTGCGGTAAGCCTTCCAAACCAATGTCCTGGTCCGTCCCCTTCTCTTTCCGTACACTACCTACATCTACAAAGCGTCTTTACTCGGCTAACAAAACTGAAAGCGTACACTGCAGCTCTAAACCATTGATAAAGGACGCTATGTCCTCCTTCGCCAAGAGAGAACATAACGCCCTTTTTCCTAATTATAAATTATATTTTGTTTTGATATTGATATCCGTATAAACGAATTCCCGGTCTGCAGATCCACCCTTTACAATCATATCATACAGCAAAAACGGCGGGCGGTAACCCTGTTCATATCCTTCCTGGTCAATCAGGAAATCTACATCATCTTCCAGCAGCGCCTTTTCATTGCGCGGTGTTAAATCGTAGATAATTACATAAGGCCTGCGCTTGGAATTTAATTTTTCAAATGCCTGCCGCACACCCGCCTGCCCACCGGATGCTACAAAGATTCCTGCGAGATCCGGCACCATAGAAAGGGTGTTTTCTATAATGCGTTCTACCTCCTGTGCCTCGTCAAAACTGCTTTGTACACCTAACAGCTCCATATTCGGAAATGAACGCTTCGTCTCTTCTATAAAACCTTCCACACGCAGACTGTTTACACTATTTGTAAAATATCCTGTAATAATCAGAATCTTACCTTTTTTCCCGGTGAGCATCCCCATAAGCCCTGCTGCCGTATAACCACTTCTTCTGTTATCCAGGCCGACGAAGCAGCATCGTTTCGTCCCTACTATATCCGAATTAAAAGTAATGACCGGAATGTGCTTTTCTTCGGTCAGCTGATTGATCTTCGTCCGGATCAGGTCACATTCTACCGGCATAATAGCCAGACCATCAATTCCCAGTGCTTCCAGTTCTTCGATCGCCTGAAGCTGTGCCTTTTCGTCAATGATGACACTGTCCCGCAGAAGAATCTCCACGCCCCGCTCCAGGAGTTCCTCTGCTGCCTGGCTAATGCCCTTGTTTACCTGAATCATAAAAGAAGACTTAGATAAATGCGTCACAATGCCTATTTTTAATTTCAGCTGTCCTTTGTCAGGGTTTCTGAACCCCCTGTTAGACTGATAGCCCAGTTCATCGGCTATCTCTTTTATTTTTGCTGCAACCTCAGGCTTAATCCTGCCACGATTGTTAAGCGCCCTGTCCACCGTCCCTCTGGAGACACCCGCCAGGTCTGCAATCTGTTGTATCGTTCCTGCCATAATTTTCCCTCAATCCGTCCTTTTTCATATACTTTTTTACTCACGCCCGCGTTTTGCGTTACATGCACGCATTTTTTCTTTTATTATAGACTAAAATATATGTTTTGACAAGTGGGAATTAACGCCTTCATTTCGGCATATAAAGTCTGGACGGACGATGCCCTGCATTGCCTGTCATCTTACCGGTATCTGCTATTCAAATTCGCCCGCTGCAATTCTTCCGGTAATCTGCAGGGCTGCAGTCATTAAGCTTTTTAAACGCTTTTGAAAAATAATGGTAATCATTGAAACCGGATTGTTCCGCCACTTCTTTAATCTTGCATCCGGTATCCCGCAGCAATTCCCTGGCACATTCCATACGGCAATCCAGAAGATAGTTAGAGAATCCGATTCCCATTTCCTGTTTAAAAAGATAACTGAGGTACGCATGATTTACTCCTGCCGCATCTGCCACATCGCCCAGTCCTATCTGATGACGGTAATGGTCGTGTATATATTCCAAAGCCTGCTTTATAACTGCACTGACATTTTTCGGAATCGCTTTTGTATGGTCTGAAAACAAACGCCTGCAATAATCCTCACAGATTTTTCGAAGATTTTCAATTTTGATAATTGCTGCATATTCATCCGACGTTCTTTCCAGCTTCACTTTACCGTCCAGGCTTTTCAGCCAGTGCACCACCGCTTTACTGTCTGCACAATTCTTTCGGCATGCTTCAATGACCTTTTCAAAGGAGTTCTGTAGTTCGTCTTGTTTTTTTCCGGCAATGATCCGGGGAATATCTTCCAGAAGCTTATTAGCTTCCTCCGGCATTTGTCTGGCTATTGTTTTTGCACCGTCAAAATACAGGATGTCATTGTCCTCGTAGAATTTCAGCTTAATCATTTCCCTTGCCTGCTGGTATGCCTGGCGGATCCCATCTTCACCAATACAGATATTGCTCACACCTACCGCATACCCGTAAGGTTCCTGTTTACAGCACTTAAAACAGGCGGAAGCCACACTGGTAAGCTTCTGTTTCATCAGGCTGCTTCTGCACATTGCGGATAAATCCAAAAAGCAGCAGAAGACACCTTCCCCTAAATAGATTTCTTCCACGTAGGCACTCTCTGTACCAAGAAGCAGCTCCAGCTGTTCCGTCAGCGTATGCAAGAACATCTGACTGTACTGATCCGCCTCCAGGGGCGTCAATTGTGCTTTTACCCCCGCCCAGTCCGGAATAAACATATTGATTACCGCACTGTTGATAAACTTCCCGTTAATTCCTGCCTCCAGCCTCTGTTTCTCCCTTTCCTCCAATGACATTGTTCCTGACAATAACTGGTTAAAAAAGTGATACTTCAGGGAATGGCTGCCCATTTTGATCAGCTTTCTGGTCCGTTCCCGTTCATCCAGCCTTACTCTCATATGTTTCATCTGGTGTTTAGCATTTTCCAAAAGCTCATACAGAGATTCTTCATCCAGGGAATTTTTCAGCACATATTCATTTGCCCCAAGCTTCATGGCTTCTTTTACATAATTAAAATCGTCATGACAGCTTAACACAATAATATATATTTCCCTGTCTCTTTCCCGAATTCTTCTGATTAGTTCAATTCCATCCATAAGGGGCATGGAAATATCCGTTACTACCACATCCGGAAAAGACTTTTCTATCAGGCCAAGTGCCTCTTCTCCATCCCGCACATCGCCTATGATCTCATAACCTGCCCGCTTCCAGGCTTCCAGCTGTTTTAAATATGTCCTGACTAAAAAATCATCATCTACTATTACTGTACGAAACATCCCACACCACTCCTTTTGCCACTGCGTGTTATTATCTGTCCTGTTTCTAATTTGGGATTAAACAGAGTATTCATTCGCCTCTCTGTATGCTGGAAGAAAGAGACATGCTTTCGTTCCATGTCCGCTGCTTTCATAAGAAATTCCGCCCTTTTCCCCGTAATACAATTCCAGACGGTCTCTCACATTCGCCACACCAATGCTGCTTAATCCGCTTGTCTTCCTTGCCTTTTGTGTCAGCAGTATTTTCATCTGCTCCTGTGTCATGCCTCTGCCGTTATCCTCCACCTCCAGATAAAGCCGCTCATTATCAACTCTTGCGCGTATCACAATCCTGCTGTCCGTATTTTTCATATCCAGACCGTGGAGCAGAGCATTTTCCACCATAGGCTGCAATAACAGCCTTGGTACAAAACACCCGTTTGCTTCCGGCTCTATTTGATAATCTACCGCAAAATTCCCTTCATATCGGAATTCCTGCAGCCGGATATAATTTTCCAGGATATGCAGTTCATCCGCAACTGTGATAAATGTCCCTTTTTTATTAATACTTGCCTGCAGTAATTCAACAAAATCACTGATCATTGCGCCCAGCTCTTTTTCTCCCTTCAGCAGCGCCGCATACTTGATGGAATTCAAAGTATTATACATAAAATGCGGTGTAATCTGATATTGCAGCGCTTCCAGTTCCGCATCCTTTTTCAGCATTTCTTCTTTCACCAGCTGACCGATCAGTTCATTAATATGATCCAGCATGCTGTTAAAATTTCCGGACAATTCACCGATTTCATCGTTTGTATTAATTGCAGCTCTTTTATCCAGCTCTCCGCCGCTGACTTCTTTCATAGTATTTGTAAGGCATTTAAGCGGCTTATACATGGCCTTTGTTATAAAGTAGGCAATAAATACTGCCGCCAGTACAAATATGGCTAAAAACACCGCCAGAAAGTATTTCAGCTGATTCAGATCCTTTAGAATCTCACTTCTGGCCACTACCATTAAAAACTGGTAGCCGCTGAAAGTCCCTTTATAAAAAACCCCCAGCTTACTGTTATCACCGCTGTTTGCAAACCCATTTTTGTATAAGACGTTAAAATCTTTACTTTCATAAATCTTTCCCATATCTTCTGCATTTTGAGAAGATACAATCCCCCCCTGTTCATTTAAAATCATGGCAAGGGTAGTTTTCTGTGCATAAAGCCCGTCCAGATATTTATAGAAGATCGTCCGTTCTTCCACATTAACCATTATATAGCCCAGTATTTTCCCTTCTTCATCTTCCACCGTGTCCATATAAGATAAAAAATTAGACGATGATCTGAGCGGATCCTGCACAATGGCAGGCATACTCCCGGCAAATACTGCCTGTGCAATCTCACCTGTCTTTTTCTCAGGAAGCTGTTTTTCATAGATGGGATAATCCTGAGAGGTGACAATAATCCCCTCATTCGGCAGCACTAAATAAACCGAACCAATATCGCTGTAACGCCGTTTATATGTCTTAAGCGTGGATGCGATATCTTCCAGAACCAGTTCCTTCCCAGTCCTCTGAAATTCCTGAATCTGCTGTTTCATTTCCCCGTCGCAGGAAGCCTGTACCGTAATATAGTAGATCTCTTTCAGCGAATCATCAAACACATTCCCCAATTGCTCCATCCGCCCATACAGGTTCTTCCCATAATTATCTTCCACCATATCAGCAGATTTAAAATAAAAGGCGATGGTAATAGACAACGCCGTAATCAGAGTAATGCCGACGATTGCCAACAGGATTTTGCTGCGTATACTGTGAATCATAGATACCCCTTTTCCCGGAGCACGATCCGCTTTCTGTGAGTGATACGGCAATTTAGGAGGCACAGCGGGCTGCTCTGACTAAATTTGGCGCATTCCTACAAAAAGCAGGACGTACAGATTTATACATAAAATTTTCAAACAGGCTATATAAAGTGTTTAAAATTGCTTTCTAAAACACGCTCTAAGCCCCGTCCCCAGAGGGCCGGGGCTTTAACAAACCCGACTAATATTCTATCTTTACAATGCCACCCTGGCGGTAAGCTTCTGTTGTGGCAAATCCGATCTGTGTAGATTTCGTCCCGTCATATACGGTTACTTCCGGCTTCACTCCGTTTTGCACGCAGTTAATAAAGTCTTCCATTTCCAGGCGGTAGGATTCGGCAAATCGCTCCGGAAATCCGCTGACACATTCCTGAACCACACCCTGGTTATTATAAATCATACACAGGTTCTTAGCAGGAACAGGGCTTACTCGGATAGATCCTTCAGTTCCGATGATTTCCGTTTCTACGTGATACCCGTGAGGTGCGGTACGCCCCACATGCACGAAACCAACAGCACCATTTTCACATTTATACATTGCCACACCTGTTTCATCATCGCCTGCTTCTCTAAACTCCGGATGCTTAAAGGTAGATCCTGTGGCATAGACTTCTACCGGATCAGAGCCCAGGAACCAGCGCATCAAATCAATATCATGAATTGCCATGTCAATAAAAATACCACCGCTTGTTGCAGCAAATCTGATTGCCCCGTCTACCAGTGCTTCCGGGTCGATACCGGTTGCTTTTACCATATAAGGAGTACCTATTGCTCCTTCTTCTATCTTTTTCTTAGCATAGGCATAAGATGGATCAAATCTTCTCATGAATCCCAGGAAAAACGCAAGCTCCGGATGGCGTTCCACAGCCTTTTCCGCTATACGGCATTCCTCCACATTTACCCCCAGAGGTTTATCGGAAAATACATGTTTTCCCGCATCTAACGCTGCTTCTATCTGCCAGCAGTGCTCTCCGCTGGTTGTAACAATTGCAACCGCATCAATATCCGCCTTTGCCAGCATCTCCCGGTAATCGCTGTACACATCTTCCACACCCAGCACTTCTTTTGCATAATCAAGTTCCGCCGGCATAATGGAACATGCTGCCGTCAATTCTGCATTAGGAATCTTAAATGCCAGATTTTCTGCATGTACTTTTCCTAACCTTCCCAAACCTGCAATTCCAACTTTAATTTTTTTCATAAATGATACCTCTCTTCTTTTCATGTTATTGTTTTTCACTATTTTCCAAGTCCCAGCGGGGAGAAGATAATATATAATACTACAAGCCCTGCCACGCAGAATACAGATGCCGCTTTAATATGTTTCCAGGGCGTTAAATCTACCGCTTTTACATCCTCCAGGACAAAATCCGTTTCTCTTGGATGAATCTTTCCTATAAACAGTAATACCAGCACATCGATGATGAACAATACGCTTAAGATATATAAATAATGGACATTCAATGGCAAAAACTTTGAAATACTATATAAGATAACATGTGAAATCAAAACAATTTTCGGTGCTGATGCCGGAACCTTTTTTGAGAAAATTCCCACGATCACCGCAGCCAGAATTGGCATATTATAAAATCCAAAACAAGACTGAAGGAAATCATATAGTCCGGTAGGTGCAAAACTTACCAGAGGTGCTACTACGATGGAAAGTGCTGCCAGTCCGAAACCGAACCGCCTTCCTATTTTAACCAGGTCTTTATCCGTTGCATCCGGATTAAATAATGGTTTATGTATATCCAGTGTGTACATGGCAATGGAACCATTCAATGCGCCGTTAAAGGAGCTTAAGATTGCACCGAATAATACCGCTGCAAAGAATCCCAGTAATGCTTTCGGTAATACATCTAAAACCAGCATTGGATATGCCAGATCGGAATTAGTAAGTGTCGTTCCGAATTTTCCATATGCTATAATGCCGCAGAAGGTAATGAAGAGTGGTGTCAGCAGCTTGAATGCTCCAGCCAGCAAAGCTCCTTTTTGTGCTTCTTTTAAATTCTTTGCTGCAAGCGCTCTCTGAATAATAGATTGATTGGTACACCAGTAAAACAAGTTATTAAACAGCATACCTGTGAAGAGCAATGGCCACGGAACCATAGGCGCCTGTGCATTTGCAGGATTGATCGCATTAAATTTTTCAGCTGGAATCAATTCAATCAAATGCTGGATTCCTACCAGCGGATTTCCTCCTCCAAGAGACGCCAGACCTAATAGCGGAATCATAAACCCGCCAATAATTAATCCAACCCCAAAGATACTGTCTGCGGATGCAGATGCTTTCAAACCGCCGATAACAGCATAAGTGGCTCCAATAATGCCCAAAGCCGTAGCTGTAACTACCACACCCATAAACTGGGAACTTCCCAGCATTTTATCAATTCCGAAAATCTGATTAAATACCAGCGCCCCGGAATACAATACAGTAGGCAGATAGCAGAATAAGTAACCCAGAAGAAATAATACAGAGACAATTCTCTTTACCCTTCCATCATACCTTTTTTCTAAGAACTCTGGTATCGTTGTAATACCCGCCTTAAGATACCTTGGCAGAAAGAGCGCTGCCAGGAAAATAGTTGCGATACAGGAAGTAGCTTCCCATGCCATAGGCCCCATATTCGCTGCATATGCCTGACCGCTTTGTCCGATTAACTGTTCTGTAGACAGGTTTGTCAAAATAATCGAACTTGCAATCACTGGAGCGGTGAGTGATCTGCCTGCCAGGAAGTAACCATCCTGTGTATCCAGGCTTGACTTTCTTGTTTGTTTTACAACATAAACCCCCACTAAAACCATACAAAATAAAAAACTAAATACCGTAAATAACATTTCCTTACCGCCTTTCTTTCTCCATCTGATGTCTATATTCTAGCTGATATCAAAAGATTTTCCAGTAAGGGAATTTTTAGATTTGTATGTTATTTTTATGGGTCTTTAATTAGGTATGCATATATTTTACCAGATCCAGAATCTGATAATTATCTTGTTGTAATATTTCTATATTTTTGTGTCTTATTTTTAGGTATGCATATATTATGATGATGTTTCTTTTATTTTTTGATAATCTTCTACATTTTCATTTGTTATAACTTCTACCGGAAGTATCTTCTGATCCTCCTGGTCACTTCCCTTTTTATGATTGACGATATACCGGACGGTCTCCTCCCCAATCTCATAACCGGACTGGGATGCAAGTGCCGCTATCCCACCGTTTTTCACCGCCTCAATGGCATCCTCCTGAGCATCCACCGTTACAATGGCTACTGGACTTCCTTTCATATACTCCATAATACCCAGGGCAGTCACGGCGCTGGTAGCAAGAATGCCGGAAATATCCGGATTTTCATTCATAAGCCTGGTTATTTCCCGTTCGGACATCTGAAGATTACTATACCCGCTTTCCACAAATGCCACCTGAATATCTGTATTTTTCTGTATGTATTCCTCAAATCCCTTGATTCTGCCAGCATGTGCCATCTGTTTCAAATCCCCGGAAATAATGCCAACTTTCCCCTTATTATGAAGCTGTTTTGCCATATATTTCCCAAGCTCCCATCCGGTTTTTTCATTATCAATCCCAATATAAGGCACCTCGGCATCCGCTATCTGCGTGTCATATGCAAAAACCGGTATCCCCATCTCATTTGCTTTTTTAATATAATCTGCATTACTGTAGGAATCAATAGGAGACACCGCCAATGCATCCACCTTTTTATCCAGAAGGTCCTGAATCATTTTCTTCTGAAGCACGGCATCCGTTTCCGTATCCGGCGAAACAATCAAAACGGAGACTCCTTCCTCATCAGCTGCTTTTTCCATACCGGAACAGACCGACATCCAATACTCACTGTCTCTTGATTTGGTAACAACGCCAATCACATAAGCATCGTTTTTCGAAACTGTCTCTTGTCGGTTACTGCATCCAGCTAATAGTACCATACACAATACCCCCAAAAAGAGAATCCCTGTTTTCTTCATACATCTTACCCCGCCAAACCATTTTTATATAGAAAAGAGAGGTTGAAATAACTTTCCTGCCTCTCTCTTTGTCTTTTTTTATTATATCGAATATCCGGCAGGTAAACAAGTGGAGATTCATTTAATTACCTAGAGCGTGTTCTGAAATTACTTTCTGACAGCCGTACGTCACAGTTTGTGGGAGATTTGTCCCGGATAAAGGGCACGTAGCAGGCTACATAACCTGAAACCGGGGCAAATATGCCGCAAAGTGGGGCGTGCAGATGGCGAGAATGAATTTCAAACACGCTCTGGTACTCCATCCGGAAATTCCAGATGTCTCATCTATTTTTATAAATCGTTTGAAATACTTCAATATGTCGTTTGACATTCTCAAACACCCCAGATTCCATTGCCGTATTTAAATCAAAATAATTATGTTTTCCATCCGTACCTATATACGCTTCCACTTTCTCTATCAGACTGTTAAAGCTCGCCGTAGCTATATTTACTTTGCAGATTCCAAGAGAAATTGCCCTTTGAAAATCTTCGTCAGTAATGCCGCTTCCTCCATGGAGCACCAGCGGAACGTTCGTATTTTGATGAATTTTCTCCAGAACATCAAATGCAAGTGTGGGAGCAACAGGATAATTGCCATGGGCATTCCCTATTGCTACTGCCAATGCATCCACGCCTGTTTTTTCACAGAAAACCCTTGCATCTTCCGGATCCGTGCAGCGAATCCCATGGTCACAGCTTCCATCTTCACTACCGCCAACCAATCCCAGTTCAGCTTCTACTGTTGCCTCATATTTTTTGGCTAACTCCACGACCTCTTTTGTCTTAGCCATATTTTCTTCAAACGGGCAGGCAGAACCGTCAAACATCACAGAGGTAAATCCAAATTCCAATGCCTTTTTCACTGTTTCCATTGTCAGACCATGATCCAGATGCACCGCTATATCCACTTTTGCTTCTTTTGCAGCCTGCACCATCATCGGTCCCATTAATTCCAGAGGTGAATGTTTTAACCTCACCTCTGCAATCTGCAGTATAATCGGGGTATTCGTCTCTTCCGCCGCCCGTACGGCACCTTTTACCATTTCCATATTTCCCACACTGAATGCTCCGCATCCCGTTTTTTCCGCCTTTGCTCTTTCTAAAAGGTCTTTCATTTTTACTAATGACATATTCTGATTCCTCCTTATCATAGTTTTAATTTTACAAGTTACTAATTTCTATTCTGGCATAATTTCAATTTTTGCATAAATTCTATTTTGCCGTAAATTCTATTTTGCTGTAATTTCTATTTTGCTGCAATTTCTATTTTGCTGTAATTTCTATTTTGCTGTAATTTCTATTTTGCTGTAATCACCCTTGCTGGTTCCTTTTCTTCGTCGTTTTCCAAATTCTTTCCTGTACTCTTATCGGCCAATTCTCTTTCTAAGAGAATGATAAACATAACGGACAGAGCTGCACATATTATCCCAACTATAAAACCCATGTTTGTATCAAATCCATTGGCTGTGATTAAATTTGCAACAAAGGGTGCCCCAAGGGTAGCAATTACAATTCCTGACATAACAAATCCATAGTTTTCTCCTGAATGGGCAAGTCCAAATATAGAACTGGTCAGCGACGGGAAACTCCCCATAATCCCCCCATAGCAGCCATACATCAGCACAATTGCAATAGTAGTAAACACAGATTTCGATAAAACCAGCATCACCATAGCTGCAACAGATACCGTAAGTACTCCTTTTACACATTTCACTCTCCCTATTTTATCTGCGATGGACGGGAGGAACAATCTTGCTGAAGCATTCATTATAGAACCAAACATCACGGCTGATACAGCAATGGACACCGAGATGCCCCGTTCTGTCTGCACTCCCTGCGCAACCGGTGAAATCATAAAATAGGAAATCAGGCCGAAAAGCATTGTGGCAACCAGATAATAAAACTTTCTGGTACGTATCATCTCTTTGGATGTATATTGCTTTTGCAATTTTAGAGCTGCCGTTCCATCCGCAACCCATCCCGGTTGATTCAACGGCCTGACACCTGCCTGTTTAGGATTTTTAATAAAAATGCAGCCCAAAACCCAGGATAGGGCAATGACACTTCCAATCACTAAAAACGCAGTTTTTGGACCACTCTCTGCCAAAATCATCCGGCTGACTGGAGCAAGAAAAAATCCACACAGACCATTTGCAGTAACTACAATTCCCGACGCAAATCCAAGTTTATTGGGAAACCACTTTTGCGCTGTAGAGAGAATGGTCGTATACATCATTCCCTGACCAAATCCCTGCATTACTCCATAAGTAAAATACATAGGCAAAGGCGATGGAATAATCAAAAAAGCTGACAACAAAATACCTGCCGCAAAAATCCCGCCGCCTGCAGCAATTGCAATCTTCGGATTATACTTATCCTGAATACGCCCCCCAAAAATATTTCCAAATACAAACGTTAACATAGACAAATAGAAACACATGGACGTCTGTCCTTCAGTCCATCCCGTCAGTTCCCGGATATAGGGCTGATATAAGGACCATATATGTGGATACCCAGTAAAAAATATAGCAAATGCTCCAAATACCATCATCAGCACCCGTTGCTTTTTCTGCCTGCTGTTTAAATGCATCTTTTTTCCTCCCATGACTCCAAATCAACTGTTTAATAATTGTTAAATAATTTTTCAATAACTGTTAAATAGCTTCTTATTACATCTGATTTGTTTTTTGGATATGTATTGATCATTTTTATGCATTCATCCTAGCATGTTTTGATATTCTTGTCAATTGTTTCTGGTGATCTTTTAATTTTATTTTGGTTATATCATGATTTTCTTATCAAAAAGTCAGAAACATACTACTTGTATAACATAAATAACTCGAATCTATATATCAATGTAAATCACTTTAAATATATTGAAAACTATCAGGTATACTAAGAATTTAATAGAATTTATCAGATACACAATGGTATTTAAAATATATAATATATTAATTTTTTAACTATTTGCATTATTTAATATTTATTTTGATATTAATTTAGGTTTATTCCTTTTTTATTGTATCTATATTTGTTGCGTTTTTTGAAAATTATATAACATTAAGATACATACTTTGTATTTTCTGGCATACACACCCTTAAAAGTAAAAATTCAACAAAATATACCTTTTCAACTTACCCAAAATATACTATAATATACTCATCATTTAGGAGAGGGAACGGACTTATGCGTACAAAAAGAATTGACTCAATTGAACAATACATATTAGAACAAAAATCGGTATCTCTGGATACGCTTTGCGAACAATTTGCCGTATCGAAAAATACCATACGAAGAGATATCGACACCCTGGTAAAAAAGGGAACCATTAAGAAAGTTTACGGCGGCGTCACAGTAGCAGAGGCTCCGCCAATCAGCGACGTCATTCCTTTTGAAGAACGTCATACAAAATACGCTGCCGAGAAAGATGCCATATGCAAAATTGCAGCCGGATTTGTCAAAGACGGAGATATTATTTATATAGACACAGGCACTACCTGTATCAATATGATTGATTATATTTCCCACAAAGAATGTACCATTATCACCAATAGTGTTCAGGTCTGCCTGAAAGCAATTCCTTATCCGAATCTGACCCTGATTTCCCTTCCGGGTACTTTAAAACGGGAAACGCTGTCATTTGTGGGTAATGAAGTAATTGACTATTTAAAAACCTACAATATTACGAAAGCATTTATGGCATGTACCGGACTTACCATCGCAAACGGCCTTACTAATGCAACCCGAGAAGAATACACGGTTAAAAAGGCAGTGATAGAAAACAGCCATACTCATTTCCTGTTAGCCGATCATACTAAATTCGGTCACTTTTCTCTAATGACCTACTGCCCTATGAGCCAGGTAGACCATATTGTTACAGATGAAATGCCGCCTCAGGAATATTGTGATTATTGCCGTGACAACCACATTGAAATACATTATTAGATTGTTTTCAAAATAAGATAAGAAAAGCTCCCACCTGCCGGTGAGAGCTTTTCTTATCTTATTTTTGTTACTTTGTTATTCTGCTATTTTTGTCATTATCACAGTTATTCTCTGTGCTGTCTGCGTTTGGATCTGGTTCTTACAACTAATACCACGATCACTGCACCAGATACTACCAGTAATATAACCATCAGCATAATCGGATTTACATCTCCGGTTTTAACTCCTGTCTTATTGGTTGTATTCTTGTTGGTAGATGATGTTGTGGTTGAAGTTACAACTTTGTAGGAAACTGATTTCGTATCCTTCGTTGATGTCTCATTTACCCAATTTGTTCCATCATATTTCTGTTTTTGGAAAGAAACTGACAAAGTATAACTACCGGAACTATTCAACTTAAAACTGCCGCTGTTAGAAGATGCATTATTATCCCAGGTTCCGTTCACATAAGAAGTCCAACTTACCGGAATATATCTAACATCATCTAACGAAGGTGACTGAGATGGAGATTTAATCTCTGATCCCGCTCCCGTTGCTGTAAAGGTTAAAGTAGACCCTGTCTTGTAACTGGTTGTGGTCTGTACGCCTGTAACCTTATTATTCTGCGGATTGCTGATAATTGGGTTACGCAATGTAGTTTGCTCTACTGATACAGATTTGGATGCTTCATAATTCGTTGATTCTTTGAATCTTGCTAAGATTGTATAAGAGGTCTTTTCTTTCAAACTCTTAAAGGAACCTGTGCTGGTCCAGTTGTCACCATCATCAATGGAGTATTCAACTCCTGAAGCCGTCTTCATTGTGATTGAATTGTAGGTAAAAGAAGAAACTTTTACGTCTTCCGGCTTCTTGGTGTTTTTCGCTTTGTTGATCTTAGCAGAAGTTGTTTTATTCTTAATAGATGTTGAACTTAATACGTAATTCTTATCAAATCCACTACCCAGTTTAATATCTGAAACACTAACTGCTTTTTTTGTTCCGGCATCAGCACTGTCAAATACAAATTTTCCTGTTGCTGTCGGTTCGTCATTTCCAAAACTGTAACCGTTTGGTGGTGTGAGTTTCAGTTTTCCTTTTGCATTTTTGCTCTTATCATATGTCTTTGATTCAACGGAATCAATTGATGGAGTAACTTTTAATGCTCTTACCGTAAAAGATATTTCTGCTGAATTTGTCTTACCATTAGCATACGTTACAACTACTGACGCTTTATAATTTCCTGCATTTAATCCTGGTTTAAATTTAACAGTACTTACTACTCCCTCTTTTCCGCCCTTAACTGTCGTATTGGGGGTTGGATTAGCAATTTCAAAAGCATCTTTGCCTAGACCATTTAACGAAATATTTGTTACTACTACATCGTCAACTCCAAAATTACTAACATTGATACCTAATTCTACAGGATCATTAGTATTAGGAGCATTATCAGTATATTTATAATACCTGTCAGAAAAAGCTATGTTCTTAACATATGATCCATTTACATTTGCCACAGCTATCTCACTTGCAAATGCTGTATCAGTAGCTTTCTTACGAACTTCATACGAACCTGCTGCTAAACCTGTAGCTTTACCAGCCGTCATACCAGCCCAAGCACCACCCGTAATATGATACTCGTATACTGCACTTCCCGGGTTTGTTACTGTCAAAGTACCATCCTTCTTATCTTTAGCTGACGCATTTGTCGCTGTTACATTCGGTGCATCATCTTTTTTAGGAATTTTAAATTCTTTCCCGTCAGCTTCAGTTTTCAGTTTAATCCAAACAGATTTATTCAACATTTCATCCGTAATCTTCATACCCTGACCATCTGCCACACAATT
>NZ_JNGB01000129.1:0-18475 GCF_001029355.1 Robinsoniella sp. RHS | reverse complement strand
TAATTTCGATCCGGTAAATGCGAAGTTTATCCGTATCCTGATGGAAGGCCAGCCAAAAGAAGGTGGTTCTAAACCGGTAGGAATTTCTGAGTTAAAAGTATACACCGGAGTTGCTGCAGTTGGTGAAACGGCGGCATTGGAAGACTTAAAAGTAAATGGTGAATCAATAGAAGGGTTTGCGGCAGATCAGTTTAATTACATGGTTACATCGGCATACCCATATGAAATCCCAACGGTTACGGCAGCAGCCGCAGATCATGGAAGTGTCTTTGTTATACCGGCACAGACTATTGATGATCAGACGAAAGTTTTGGTAAAGAGTGAATCCGGAGAAACAGAGGCAGTTTATACTATAAGCTTTGAAAAAATGCCGCTGAAATTGAGTCAGGCTGAAATAGCTGTGGCGAATACAACCATTTTGGAAAATTCCTCCGAAGTTATTACAACCAAAGCAATATTAGAAGACGGAACCGTTCTTGACAGCAGCCTTGCAGCAGTGGAGTATAAGTTATCCTCCAGAGATGGGGCAAAGGCTGAGATCAGCAAAGGTAAATTAAATGCGATCAAAGAAGGAACCGTAACAATTCAGGCAGAAGTGACCTATAACGGAGCAGTAATAAAAGCCAGTCCGGTGAAAGTCACCATAGAAAAAAATAAAGAAGAAGTACAGATTAATTCTTACGAAGAAGTGAGGGTAACCACAAAACCGGGGATTGCACCTGTATTGCCGGGTACCGTAAAAGCTTCTGTAGAAGGCAGTTTTGAAAGAGACGTGGAAGTAACCTGGGACAGTATCCCGGAAGCGGATTATTCAGAATTCGGCAGCATCAGAATCCGGGGATTTGTGGTAGGGCAGAGCCTGCGTCCTACAGCAGTAATTGAAGTGAAAGATGTGGTATCCGCTATGCAGTACGCCCTTGCCACACCGGTAAATGTAATACCATCCATGCCTGAGACAACTACCGTTTATTACAGCGATGGAACGGCAGTCTCAGAAGTTCCCGTGATATGGGAAGAAATGAACCAGGAGCAGTTTAATGTGGCTGATGATACCATTGTAACCGTACAGGGTACGGCAGAGAAAGATGGTACCACAGTTCCTGTAACGGCACAGATTCGTGTAACATCCACGGATGTGGAAACCTCAGAAAATTATTACCAGCTTAGAAACGGATATGAACTGCCGTTTGCGGTCGCATCCTTTACCAATGACGGGGCTGACTCTACAGACCGTGTATATAAACTCAATGATGGAAACATCAGTTTTGCACAGCAGGACGCAGATGGTAAAAACATCTGGTGTAACTGGCAGCGTGTCGGAAGGCCTGGTGACTGGGTTGGTGTAATCATGGCTAAAGAAGGTGATGTGGTAGAGCGGTTTGCCGACAACCTGAAAATTGGATTTTTCAAAGAGTCGGGTTCCAACGGAATTCAATATCCTACGACCTTAAAAATAGAATACTACACAGGTCCTACGGACTTTGAGATTCCGGGATTTTCAGAGGTGAAAAATCCAAGAGGACATATTGCAGAAATAGCGGATCATCCATTTAATGATGATGCAAACTGGACGGAGGTTACTTATCTGAATGCAGACGGAGAAGTGATGGATACACCGCCGGAAATTGTGTCGGAAGACATGACAAATATTGATTTTGTTCCAGTTAAAACCTGTGTCGTACGTGTAAATATGGAGTCTGACACATCAAAGGCTTTTGGTATTACAGAGATTCAGGCATTTGGAAAAAATGTACTGCTACAGACAGACTACCAGGTAAAAGATTTAAAGGCAGGGGAAGCATCCATTGAAGGTTTTGATCCCGAAATCAGCGATTATGTCATGAAACTGGACAACGATACGATTCCTCAGATTTCGGCTGAATGGACTGAAGGGACTAAAAATGCTTCAGTAACAATATTACAGGCAACAAAGGCAAATCCTATTGCAAAAGTAATAACGCTTGCAGAAAACGGAATGCCGGATACACAGAAAATCTACACTGTTAAATTTAATATCCCTACGGACAGGACAAAACTGGATAAAGCCGTTGCAGATGCAAAGTCCGTGGAAGAAGGAAAATATACGAAAGCATCTTACCGATATCTGGCGGATGCATTAAAAGATGCTGGTGAATTAAAAGCAGATGCACTCCAAGGAGAGATTAATGACGCCGTACGTGCAATTTACTCTGCCATCGACGGTTTGACGGAGAAAGCAGATGTAAAAGATCTGGTGAAGGCTCTTCAAACAGCAGATAAGATGATAGAAATGTCTGACGCCTATACACCGGATTCCTTAAGCGGACTTCCGGCAGCAATCAGTAATGCCCAGAAAATAAGGGATAAGGATACAGCTGCCCAGAAGGAAGTGAATGAAGCGGTTAAGGCATTAAATGCAGAAATACAAAAAGTACTCAAAAAGGCAGATAAAAAGAATCTGACAGCATTGGTACAGGAAGTAGAGAAAAAAGACCTGAGCAAATATACACCGGAAAGTGCGGCAGCATTTAAAAATGTGCTTGCACAGGCGCAGCATCTGCTGGTAGACGGCAATATTTCCATAAACGACCAGAAAAAGGTAGATGATATGTATCAATCACTGAAATCTGCGGAAAGTCTTCTGGTAATGGCAAATGCAGCAAAACCGAATGTTAAAGTGCAGGTTCCGGGTGCCGTAAATGGTGTGAAAGTCACCAGGACATATACAGCATCCATGAACGTGACCTGGCAGAAAGCACCGCGCGCAGAAAAGTACCGCGTTTCCGTTTACCGCTACAGTTCAAAGAAATGGAGTGTTGCAGGCGAGACGACAGGTACCAGTATGAAGATTCGAAATCTGGCACCGGGTGAAAAATACAGTGTAAAGATCGCACCGCTGAATGAAAGCGGACTAGGTGTAGAATCCTTATCCGTTAAGACAGCTACCCGGCCGTTAAAAGCAAAGATTAAATCCATTAAAAAATATGGGAAATCCTCGGCTAAGATCACCAGTGTGAAACAGTCCTGCACCGGATACGCTTTATACGAAAGAGTAAAACCGGGCAAATACACAAAAGTGACGGCAAAATCTAAAAATATGCTGATCAGAAAAGGCATGAAAAAAGGAAAAACATATACTTATAAAGTTCGGGCATATGTGAAAAATGGGGATCAGACCTATTGGGGTAAATATTCTAAGGCAATAAAGTATAAAGTGAAATAGGAAAAAGCAGCATCCTGTGTGATTCGCCATCGGCGGTAATCCACAGGATGCTGCTTTTGTATTATGTTTGGCAGACAAAAATGTTATCTCC
This sequence comes from Robinsoniella sp. RHS, assembly GCF_001029355.1. Taxonomy (NCBI): domain Bacteria; kingdom Bacillati; phylum Bacillota; class Clostridia; order Lachnospirales; family Lachnospiraceae; genus Robinsoniella; species Robinsoniella sp. RHS. The sequence goes on along the minus strand of NZ_JNGB01000129.1, from coordinate 15,182 downwards.
AAAGAGGTTTATTCTTTTTCAGTTTCGTCTTCATCAGCGGGAATATCACCATCCCGTTCCTCAAAGCCGGGTTCCTGCTCCGGAAGATACAGATGGACTTTATCAATCCTGTTTTTGTCCACCGCGTCTACCACAAGGCGTATGCCGTTTTCTGCAACTACAAATTCGCCCTGCTGGGGAAGGTGGTCCAGGCGCTCGATGATATAGCCTCCGATGGAGTCATAGTCTTCGGAATCGAAGTCCAGGCCTAAGGCATCGTTTACATCATCCAGTTTCATGGATCCTTCAATTACATATTCCAGATTATTGATGCAGCGGATCAGATCTTCTTCATCTTTATCATACTCGTCCCGGATTTCCCCAACGATTTCCTCCAGAAGATCTTCCAGGGTAATCAGTCCGGCTGTTGCACCGTATTCATCCAGCACAATTGTAAAATTAATGGAATCCTGGCGCATTTCTACCATCAGTTCAGAAGTCTTCTTATATTCGTAGGTAAAATAAGGTTCACGCATGATATCGCGTATATGGAATTCTTCGGAAGGCTTGCAAAAGAGCAGGTCCTTCACATTAATGATGCCGATTACGTTATCCGGACTTTCTTCATATACCGGAAGCCTCGTAAATTTTTCTTGTTCAAAGACATCAATAATCTCATCATAGGTACTGTTAATATCAATGGAAACCATGTCTACACGGGGAACCATGATATCTTTTGCCTGAGAATCTCCAAAATCGAATACGTTGTATATCATCTGGCGCTCATCACTTTCGATTACACCTTCCTCATGACTCACATCCACGATCGTTCGTAACTCGTGTTCTGTAATAGAGTTCATTTTAGCAGAAGGGTCTATCCTCATTATGCGTAAACATACATAAGACAGCTTGTTGATCAGAAAGATTACCGGCGTTAGAACACGCATCATAAACAGGATAATACCGGCATATCCCATAGACAGCTGCTCTGCATATAAAGTAGCCAGCGTCTTAGGAGTTATTTCTCCAAATAATAAGATTAACAGCGTTAAAACTCCGGTTGCTATACCTACGGCAGCGTTGCCCCAGATATTAAGTGCAAGTGTAGTCGCAAGAGCGGAAGCGGACAGATTAACGATATTATTTCCGATCAAAATAGCGCTGAGCATTTTACCGGAATCATTAATTACCTTAAGAAGGGTAACTGCCTTTTTGTTTCCCTGGTCTGCAAGAGTTTTAATTCTGATTTTATTTACTGTTGTCAATGAGGTCTCCGCGGAAGAAAAAAATGCGGATAATCCTATCAGGGCGATCAGCACGCCCAATTGTATGGCATCACTCGAATCCAAATACATCATCTCCTTAAATCAATATAGTTAAAGTGAATATACAATATTTCCGGGTTAATTGCAAGAATTCAAAGAAATTGAAAAATATTGTTAATAATTCTGTAATAAATACTTGATAAATATGACACAAATATGTTATAATGAGCCGGATTGATTAATAGCATACAATTATAGATATAGACAAAATATTAGGAGGAAGCAGAGATATGAAATCAAGTCAACAAAAGAAAAGACGGAAAATGAGTATTTTGAGCATGATTCTGGCATTTGTACTGGCTGCGGTAAATATATTGCCGATGCAGACAGTAGAAGCAGCCGAGGGAAAAACCGTTTATTTAAATGGACAGGACGGTTCAAATGAGAATTCCGGACAAAGCAGCGAAAGTGCGGTTTCTACACTAACAAAAGCAAAAGAACTGATGGGTGAAAACGGCGGAACAATTATCGTGACAGGAACCTTAAGCGTGTCCTGGGAAACAACCTGGTCTATGCCGTCCGGAAGTGTTTTAAAAGCTGCATCTGGTCTGGAAGGACCGGTAATAGCAGTGACTAAAGACGGATCTCTGACTCTTAACAATTTTGTAATAGATGGACAAAAAGGCAATGTAATATCAAACAGCGGCTATTTGGCGCTGAAAGACAATGTAACATTACAGGCTTCCGGCAGCAGGATCAGCGCCGATTCGGCAATATATACGGCCAAAGAAGCAACGACGATGAAAGACGGTGTCCTTATTGCCGGAGTAGAAAAAAGCGAAAAAGAAACTGCATCCAGTGAATCCGGTACAGATAAAATAGAAACAGAGTACATAAAAGACTCGGAAGCCGCTGTGCCGGAAACAGCTGTAACAGAAGCACCGGGCACAGATACAGCAGGATCAGATACAGCAGGATCAGATACAACGTCGACAGAAGCAGCATCGGATAAAACTACAACAACGGAAACAGCAGCAACCGGGGCTGCGTCAACAGAACCTACAACAACAGAAACAGCAGCAACCGGGGCTGCGTCAACAGAACCTACAACAACAGAACCGGCTGCAACGAAACCTGCCTCAACAGAAACTGCAGCAACGGAAATTATATCAACGGACTTAACCGGGACGGCTGCAATGGAATCAGCATCTGCGGATTCCGATATCACAGAGCAGAGCGAATCCCAGGCGGTAACAACAACGCCGTCAACGGAGCCATTTGCCTCAGAACCATCCGTTTCCAAGCCGGAAACAACCATAAGGGAAACGGCAAAATCTGCAGAGCAAGGCAGCACAGACAAGAAAAAAACGGTAAAAACGGCGGGGAATCAGAAAAGCAAAAGCCAGCCAGAGACACAGACAACTGCGCCAACAGAAGACCCGATTGATAACTTTGCTACTTTCAACGAAATGGTATATTCCCTGCAGGTAGAAAACAGAGAGGATATCAGCAGTGCAGTAGAAGTAACAAAAATATATGAAGCATTGAGCGAATATGAAAAAAGCCAGGTCACAGAAGAAGCTTATAATCTTATGATTCAGGCCCAGAATACAGCAGGTGAATTAAATCACGCTCATAACGGTGTCACTGTATCCGGCAGCCTTCCCTGGTATGTGCAGTTTACAGCTGAAATCAACGATTCTAGAGACAACGGCGAAAGCGGCCAGATTATTGTTCCTTACGACCTGAAGTTGTGGGATATGTACCGCAACGTGGCATATGTACTGGAACCGGGAGAGAAAGTTACGGTGACCATGCCGGTGCCGGATGCAGACCTCTCAAATGGTTTGACCATCTATCACTATAAAGCAGATGGAACAACAGAAGTTCTGCACCCGGTCATAAATGGAGAGACCATGAGTTTTGAAACAAGCTCATTCAGTCCTTTTGATGTGGCAGGAGGTACACTACTCTCGGGTATCGGAGTCAATAACAGCAATAACTATACCGGGGGAAGTACACCTTCCTCCACACCATCCACAAACAATAATACGAACAGCACACCGAATAATACATCAAATAACAGCAATGGGAACAACAACGGAACAAGCGGCAGTAATACAACAAATCTGAAGCCGCAGCCGGCAGGTAGTACACTAGCTGCGTCCCCGAATACAGGAGATGCCACACCGATAGCGGTAATGTTACTTGGGCTTTTGCTTTCAGCAGGAGTAATCTTCCTGGTGCTGAGAGGCAAAAGAAGAATGCAATAGTAAATTGCGATAGCGTTTATCCTGTTTATTCACAATCAAACCTGCATAAAACCTCTTCTTTTCACATATATTACTCTAGAACATGATTTAAAATTCATTGCATCAACCGGTATGTCCTGGTTTTGTGGTATGAATGTGCCCAATTTCGTTATTGCAGTCGGCTGTACTGCCCGAAGCTGACACATTTGTTGCAGAAACCGGAATTCGGGGCAAATATGCCGCATAGTGGGGCATGCAGATGGCGGGAATGAATTTAAAAACACGCTCTAGGAGGAGGCGAATCTATGGATAACACTGCAACAAAAAAATCCGGAGTCATGCTGGTTATCAAATCCCTGGTAGTATCTTACCTCACAACCGGTATTCTGCTGCTGATTTTAGCTCTGTTGCTTTTTAAAATGGAATTAAATCAGAGCAAAGTGTCCATTGGCATAATCGGTATCTACATAATTGCCAGCTTCATTGGGGGATGGATCGCGGGAAAAGGTGCCGGAAAGCAGAAGTTCCTATGGGGGCTTCTCATTGGCAGCGCATATTTCTTAATGCTCACAGCGATTTCTCTGATTACAAATGGGAGCCTGCAATCTGAGCTTCCACAGCTGTTTACCACGCTGCTGCTCTGTATGGGAGGCGGTATGCTGGGCGGCATGTTATCGTAAGAAATATGGAATTAGAGACGACGCTTAAAAAACATCGTCTCTAATTTGATTTTTGGTAAAAATTGTGTTATAGTATATGAGAGTCTAATTAAGAATCAAAGTCATTTCAGACGCGAACCCCAAATCAACGCAGATTATGAATTTTAATTGTGAATCAAAAAAATCGCATATGGAAAGGAGATATTTGTAACAAAGGTTATAAATAGTACTTAAATGAGAGAAAAATATGAATCATTATCAGTAGCGGTATTGAAGGAATTGGCAAAATCCAGGGGACTTAAAAACATTTCAGCCCTGAAAAAAAGCCAGGTGATAGAACTCATGCTTGCAGAAGATGAAAAAAAAGGTGCAGTGAACGATGCAGCTCAAAATACAGAAGGTGCGTCTGCCACTATAGAAGAATCAAAAATGGAGTCATCTCAGAAGCCAGAGAATGTGCAGGGAGCAGAAAGTTCCCAGAGAACAGAGAATGTACAGACAATAGAAAACGTGCAGAGAACGGACAACACTCAGAGATCCGAAAGCGTGCAGAGAACGGACAACACTCAGAGAGCAGAAAGCGTGCAGAGAACGGACAATAATCAGAGATCCGAAAATATGCAGAGAACGGACAACACTCAAAGAGCAGAAAACATGCAGAGAACGGACAATAATCAGAGATCCGAAAACATGCAGAGAACAGATAATGTACAGCGCACAGACAGCGTGCAGAGAACAGACAGCAGCGTAGGTGCAGAAGGCAAAAGCACGGATATGTCACAGCTTGACAGCGGCATAACGGCAAATGGAATCCTGGAGGTACTGCCCGATGGATATGGCTTTATCCGATGTGCCAATTATCTTCCGGGAGAAAATGATGTCTATGTATCACCTTCCCAGATCCGCAGATTTAATCTGAAAACGGGAGATATTATCACCGGCAATACAAGAGTCAAGACCCAGCAGGAAAAATTCAGCGCTCTTTTATATCTGAAGAGTATCAATGGTTTCCATCCCTCAGAAGCAACAAAAAGATTAAACTTCGAAGATATGACCCCTATTTTCCCAAATAAAAGAATGCGTATGGAACGCACATCCAAAGGAACTGCAATGCGAATTGTAGATTTAATATCGCCTATCGGCAAGGGGCAGAGGGGAATGATCGTATCACCACCTAAAGCAGGTAAGACTACTTTATTGAAAGACGTAGCAAAATCCATATTACAAAATAATCCGGACATGCATCTGATCATTCTTCTGATCGATGAACGTCCTGAGGAAGTTACGGATATTAAGGAAGCAATCTGCGGCAGTAATGTAGAAGTAATTTATTCTACCTTTGATGAACTGCCGGAACACCATAAAAGGGTTTCCGAAATGGTAATGGAACGTGCAAAAAGGCTGGTAGAACACCGCAAAGAAGTTACGATTCTCCTGGACAGTATTACAAGGCTTGCAAGGGCTTATAACCTTACTGTTCCGCCAAGTGGAAGAACGTTATCCGGTGGTCTTGATCCCGCAGCGCTCCATATGCCGAAACGTTTCTTCGGAGCAGCAAGAAATATGAGAGAAGGCGGCAGCCTTACCATATTGGCAACAGCACTTGTAGATACCGGAAGCAAGATGGATGATGTAGTATATGAGGAATTTAAAGGAACCGGTAATATGGAACTTGTTCTGGACCGTAAATTGTCCGAAAGACGTGTATTCCCGGCAATTGATATTCCAAAATCGGGAACCAGAAGAGAAGATCTTCTTTTGGATCCGGAAGAACAGGAAGCAGTTTATATCATGCGTAAAGCACTTAATAGTATGAAATCCGATGATGCGGTAGAAAATATACTGAATATGTTCGTACGTACGCGAAATAATCAGGAATTCGTACAGATGGTCAAAAAGCAAAAATTCATTTAGATCATGGTAGAAATCATGGTAGAAATTAGCTAAAATATCTTGCATTTTGACATGCGGTGTGATATAATTCAAACGTTGTTTTAAAACTGTAGGGACTTACAGGGCTAGCCCGGGTTACCTTGCTGTGGAAACACCAGGAGCAGCATTGACCGGGAATTGATTTGTGCAGACCACGACCGATAGGCGGCGTAGGGAGGTAAATGTGCATAGATAAGCAGTTCACAAAATAAGAAGAAGAGGTGAAACCATCATGAAAAACGGAATACATCCAGATTACCATCAGGCAACAGTAACATGCAACTGTGGAAACACATTTGTAACAGGATCAACAAAGAAAGATATCCACGTGGAAATCTGTTCTAAATGTCATTCGTTCTACACAGGACAGCAGAAATCAGCAGCAGCTCGTGGACGTATTGATAAGTTTAACAAGAAATATGGTATTGATGCAGACAAATAGGTATGAATAAAGATAAGGTTGAGGTTGTGAAATCTCAACCTATTTTTAAATGTTGGGAACTGTGAAAGATAAATAAAATTTTGCATTTACCCGACAGGGGCCGTGAAAAATGCGGCATAAGGTGCCAGAGCGTGTCTTAAAATTCGTTCCAACCATCTGCACGCCCCACTTTGCGGCATATTTGCCCCGAATTCAGGTTACGTAGCCAGCTGCGCACCCTTTATTCGGGATAAATCTCCCGCAAACTGTGAAGCGCAGCTGTCAGAAAGCAATTTTCCGACACGCTCTAGAGTTATCACAAGTAAGCTTGCGATATCCAAGGGGGTTAATATGAAATCATCAAATATCGGCGGACAGGCGGTTATGGAAGGCGTTATGATGAAAAACGCCGACCGGTATGCAGTTGCTGTCAGAAAGCCAAATGACGAAATTGTAGTTAAAGTAGAAGACTATAAGAGTATTATCAAAAACAAGAAAATATTGTCTCTGCCGATCGTCCGTGGAGTTTTTAATTTTGTAGATTCTATGGTGCTTGGTATGAAGACATTGACATATTCGGCCAGCTTTTTTGAAGAAGATGAGGAAGCGGAGCCTACGAAGTTTGATAAGGCTCTTGAGAAGGCGACAAAGGGAAAGGGAGATTCTCTGCTTATGGGAATTACGGTTACGCTGTCGATTATATTGGCAGTTGGGCTGTTTATGGTTCTTCCTTATTTTATCTCCCTGTTTTTTCATAAGTTTACGGATTCCATGACGCTGATTGCGATTGCAGAGGGCGTTGTCCGTATTTTACTATTTTTGGGATATATTCTTCTGATTTCCAGAATGAAAGATATCCAGCGTGTATTCATGTACCATGGTGCAGAGCATAAATGCATCAATTGTATCGAACACGGGCTGGAATTAAACGTAGAGAATGTTTTGAAAAGTTCCAAGCAGCACAAACGCTGTGGCACCAGTTTTCTGCTGATCGTTATGGTCATAAGTGTGATCTTCTTCATATTTATAAGAGTAGATTCTCCGATTCTGAGAGTAGTAGTCCGGATTCTTCTGGTACCGGTAATTGCCGGTGTTTCTTATGAATTCATCAGACTGGCGGGGAGAAGCGATAATGGTTTCGTAACCATGCTCAGTAAACCGGGAATGCTGCTGCAGAATCTGACCACAAGAGAACCGGATGCCAAGATGGCAGAAGTTGCGATTGCTTCAGTAGAAGCAGTATTTGACTGGAAGGCATATCTGGCAGAGAATTTTGGAATGTCTTTTGAAGAAGAAAAAGAAGATATAGAAGATAAAGAAGAAAATCAACCTGGTCAGACAATGACAGGAGCCTATACCAAGGAAGCAATATCATGACACTGCAGGAAGTAGTTAAAAAAGGGGAAGCGTATCTGAGGGAACGGGGCGTTGACAATCCGGCTCTTGATGCCTGGTATATATTGGAGAACGTCTGCAATATTGACAAGACCTATTTTCTGCTTAACCGCGATGAGGAAATACTGCCGGTACAGTACGCCCGCTATCAGACAATGCTGGTAGCCCGGGGTAAGCGTGTGCCGCTGCAGCACCTTACCGGGGAACAGGAATTCATGGGATTGTCTTTTTTGGTAAATAATAAAGTACTGATTCCCAGACAGGATACTGAGATTCTGGTAGAGGAAGCGTTAAAAGTTTTGAGGCCGGGGATGAAGGTACTGGATGTCTGTACCGGCTCCGGCTGTATTATTATCAGTCTGATGAAGATGTCGGGCGCAGAAAAAGGCATGGCGGTTGATATTTCCCAGGAAGCTTTGGAAGTAGCAGGGGAAAATGCCAGGCGGCATGGAGTCTGCATCGATTTCAGAAAAAGCGATCTGTTCAGTCAGGTGGAAGGAAAATTCGATGTTATCGTTTCCAACCCGCCTTATATTGCAACTTCTGAAATCACGAAACTGATGGCAGAAGTACGTCTGTTTGAACCCATGGCAGCGCTGGATGGAAAAGAGGACGGTCTGTATTTTTATCGGAAAATTGTAACAAAAAGCAGATCATTTTTAAATCCGGGCGGTTGGCTGCTCTTTGAGATCGGTTATGATCAGGCGGCGATGGTGACATCCATGATGCGAAGCGCAGATTATACAGATGTCAGAGTTGTAAAGGATCTTGCCGGACTTGACCGGGTAGTTTTAGGAAGAATGAATTAGGAGGAAACAACATGTTTGATAAATTGGAGGATTTATTAATCCGCTTTGAAGAGATTATGGGCGAATTAAATGAGCCTTCTGTGGTAAATGACCAGGCTCGTTTTCAAAAGTTAATGAAAGAGCAAAGTGATTTACAGCCGATCGTAGATGCTTATAAGGAGTACAAAGACAGTAAGCAGACTGTAGAGGACAGTCTCACCATGTTAGATGAAGAGTCTGACGAAGAAATGCGGGAAATGTTAAAAGAGGAATTAAATGACGCTAAAGCGCGTATAGAAGAATTAGAGCATAAATTAAAGATTTTATTACTGCCCAAAGACCCTAATGATGACAAGAACGTTATTGTTGAAATTCGTGCAGGTGCAGGCGGTGATGAAGCAGCCCTGTTTGCAGCTGAGATCTATCGTATGTATGTGAAATTTGCGGAGTCCCAGCGTTGGAAAACAGATATGATGAGCTTTAACGAAAATGGAATCGGCGGTTTTAAAGAAGTAACATTTATGATCAATGGACAGGGCGCTTATTCTAAATTAAAATACGAAAGCGGTGTTCACCGCGTACAGCGTGTTCCGGAAACAGAATCCGGCGGTCGTATCCATACCTCTACAATTACAGTAGCAATTATGCCCGAAGCGGAAGAAATTGATTTCCATCTGGATATGAATGATTGTAAATTTGATGTTTTCCGTGCGTCGGGTAACGGAGGACAGTGTGTCAATACAACTGACTCTGCAGTGCGCCTGACCCATATACCTACCGGTATTGTAATTTCATGCCAGGATGAGAAATCACAGCTTAAAAATAAAGATAAAGCATTGAAAGTACTACGTTCCAGACTTTACGAAATGGAATTGGAAAAACAGCATGATGCGGAAGCAGAAGCCAGAAGAAGCCAGGTTGGTACCGGTGACCGTTCTGAGAAGATCAGAACCTATAACTTCCCTCAGGGGCGTGTTACAGACCACCGTATCAAATTGACGTTACACAGACTGGATGGAGTCATGAATGGAGATATCTCTGAGGTAATAGACAGTCTGATAGCAGCAGACCAGGCAGCGAAGCTTGCCAATCTGCAGGATCAGTAAGCAGTGTGAATTAACGAAGTTAACCCTGATAATGAGGAGGATTAAAGTATGGGAAAATATTTTGGAACAGATGGATTCAGAGGAGAAGCAAACATTGATTTAACAGTAGAGCATGCATTTAAAGTAGGCCGTTTTCTGGGATGGTACTACGGAAGAGACCACAAAGCAAAGATTGTAATCGGCAAGGATACGAGAAGAAGCAGTTACATGTTCGAGTATTCCCTGGTGGCAGGTCTGACTGCTTCCGGTGCAGATGCATACTTACTCCATGTGACCACCACACCCAGCGTTTCTTATGTAGTCCGTACAGAAGGATTTGACTGCGGCATTATGATTTCAGCAAGCCATAATCCATTTTATGACAATGGTATCAAGATCATCAATGGTCTGGGCCAGAAGATGGAAGCAGAGGTCGAAAATCAGATCGAAGAATATATCGATGGCAAGTTAGAAGAGCTGCCGTTGGCTGTAAAAGAAAATATCGGGCGTACCGTAGACTTTGTAGCTGGCAGAAACCGTTATATCGGATATCTGATATCACTGGCTACCCGCTCCTTTAAGAACTTCAAGGTTGGGCTGGATTGTTCTAACGGTAGTTCCTCCGCAATTGCAAAGAGCGTATTTGATGCACTGGGCGCCAAAACCTATGTCATCAATAATGAACCGGATGGAACTAACATTAACACAAACTGCGGATCTACCCATATCAATATTTTGCAGGACTATGTAAAAGACAATAAACTGGATATCGGTTTTGCCTTTGATGGTGATGCAGACCGCTGTATTGCAATTGATGAAAAGGGAAATGTTATAGACGGAGATTTAATCCTCTATGTCTGTGGAAAATATTTAAAAGAAGAAGGCAAATTGAATAATGACACTATTGTTACGACCATTATGTCAAACTTAGGACTTTACAAGGCATGTGACAAGATTGGCATCCGGTATGAAAAAACAGCAGTAGGAGATAAATATGTTTATGAAAATATGGTTAATAATGGCCATTGCCTGGGCGGAGAACAGTCCGGACATATTATTTTCAGTAAACATGCGACAACTGGTGACGGCATTCTGACAGCGCTTATGATCATGGAAGTGGTAACAGAGAAAAAGGTAAGCCTGGGAACTCTTGCGGGAGAAGTCCGGATTTACCCACAGCTCCTTAAGAACGTCAGAGTAGCAGATAAGAAGGAAGCGAGGGAGAATCCTGCGGTTATTGCGGCAGTAGATGCGGTATCAGAAGCACTTGGTGATGACGGAAGAATTCTGGTGCGTGAAAGCGGAACAGAACCGGTAATCCGTGTTATGGTAGAAGCGGCAGATGATGATTTATGTGAGAAATATGTAAATCAGGTGATCGACGTGATGAATCAGCAGGGCTTAATAGTAGGATAAATGGATCACAAATTAAAAAAGTTATTGAAGTATTATAAACCATATAAAGGACTGTTCTGGTCCGATATGTTGTTTGCAATCCTGGGCGCCGGCGTTACGCTGGCGATCCCTCTGATTGTACGATACATTACGAATGTAGTGGTATATCTTCCGGGAAATGAGCCGCTTCATATGATACTGAAGCTGGGAATCCTGATGTTAGGGATGGTTGCCCTAGAATTTTTCTGTAATTATTATATCGCATACTATGGACATGTAATGGGAGCCAGTATGGAACATGATATGCGAAACGAGATATTTGCTCATTACCAGAAGCTGTCCTTTACCTTCTATGACAATCAGAAGGTAGGTCAGCTTTTGTCGCGCGTAACCAGCGATTTATTTGATATCAGTGAGCTGCTCCATCATGGACCGGAGGATCTTGTAATCTCTGCAATTAAGATTATAGGTTCCATTATTATTCTGGTGAATATTAATGTGACACTGACGGTAATCACCTTTGCGTTTGTTCCCGTAATGGCAGCCTACGCCTTTTACTTTAACTTCAAAATGAAGCGGGCATTTAAAGAAAACAGAGCGAAAATTGCAGATATTAACAGCCAGATTGAAGACAGTCTGAATGGTATCCGGGTGGTTAAATCTTTTGCCAATGAAGATGTGGAAATGGGCAAATTCAAAAAAGGCAACAGCCGTTTTGTAGAGAGTAAAAAAACCAGCTACCGTTATATGGGCGGATATCATTCCGGTCTTGGTGCGTTGACTACCATGGTAACAATTGTGGTGCTGGTTGCCGGAGCCATTTTGATAACCGGACAGAAAATAGCGGTAACGGACTTAATCACATTTTTGCTCTATATCAATAATTTCACCGAACCGGTGAAGAAACTGGTGAATTTTACGGAACAGTTCCAGAACGGTTATACAGGATATGAACGTTTCCTGGAAATTCTGGACGTAGATCCGGATATTGCAGATGCACCGAATGCTGTGGAATTAAAGAATGTAAAGGGAAATATCCGATTTGAAGAAGTTTCTTTTCAGTACGAAGAGAACCAGGATAAGGTACTGCATGACATTAACCTGGATATTCCGGCGGGATCTTATATTGCCCTGGTGGGAAGTTCCGGAGGAGGAAAGACCACCCTATGCAGCCTGATACCGAGATTTTATGATGTTGCGGAAGGAAGAATTTTGTTAGACGGAACTGATATCCGCAATATTAAGCTTCAGGATCTGAGAAATCATATCGGAATTGTGCAGCAGGATGTTTATTTATTTGCAGAAAATGTAATGGAAAATATCCGTTACGGCAAACCGTCTGCAACAGATGAAGAAGTAATAAAGGCAGCAATCAGAGCAAATGCCCATGAATTTATCATGTCTTTGCAGGATGGTTACGAAACAGACATCGGTCAGCGTGGTGTCAAACTTTCCGGAGGACAAAAACAAAGATTATCAATAGCACGAGTATTTTTGAAGAACCCGCCCATACTAATCTTTGATGAGGCTACTTCAGCGCTTGACAATGAAAGCGAAAAGATCGTTCAGGACTCATTGGAAGAACTTGCAAAAGACAGAACGACTTTTGTGATTGCCCACAGGCTTTCAACGATTCAAAATGCAGAGAAAATCCTGGTTCTGACAGAAAAAGGAATCGAGGAAGAAGGTACTCACAGGGAGCTTCTGGCAAAAAATGGTGTATATGCCAAGCTCTATAACAAATAAGAAAAGAGGATTTTATGGAAATAGAATTTAAACAGCCGACGTTAGAAAACAGAGATGAGATCAACAAATATCTCAGAAGGAAAAAGACAAGAAGCTGTGAACTTACTTTTGCGAATGTTTACTTATGGTCCAGGCATTATCCGGTGGAATATGCCATCGTCTGTGATACACTGGTCTTTAAGAGCATGGAACACGACCCCACATACTGTTTTCCGGTAGGAGAACCGGAAAATGTAAAAGAAGCGATAGACAGCATTATGGCGCACAGTGCGGATTTGGGAAGAAATTTCCATATGCATCTGGTAACCCCGGAACAATTTGAAGTTTTAGAATCGCTATACCCGGGCGAATTTGAAATAGAATACAACCGGGACGAAGCGGATTATGTATATGAATCCGAGAAGCTGGCGAATCTCTCCGGCAAGAAATATCATGGAAAGAAAAACCATGTAAATAAATTCAAGCGTCTCTATCCGGACTGGGTTTATGAAAGCATTACAAAGGATAATCTGGAGGACTGTTTCCAGATGGCAATTAAGTGGAGAAATTTAAACGGCTGTGAAGCCGATCCGGAGAAACATGCGGAAATCTGTGTAACGCTGAATTCCCTGCGGCTATTCGAAGAGCTGGAATTGAGAGGCGGACTGCTGAGGGTACATGGAGAAGTAGTGGCATTTTGCCTTGGTGAGCCAATCTGCGACGATACCATTGTGGTTCATATCGAAAAAGCTTATGCGGATATTGAAGGTGCTTATCCCATGATCAACCAGCAGTTTGTACAGCATGAGGCTATGGATTTTAAATATGTAAACAGGGAAGACGATGTTGGCGAAGAAGGGCTGCGTCGGGCGAAGTTATCCTATCATCCCGTATTTCTGGTTGAAAAGGGATTGGTGAGAAGAAAGAAGGCATAACATGATAGCAGAAAAGATGAAGTCTTATGTAGAAAACAGTTCCGTTATCCGCGCAATGTTTGAAGAAGGCGGAAAGATGGCAGCAGTTTATGGAGCAGAAAATGTATACGATTTCAGCCTTGGGAACCCCAATGTTGCCGCACCCGTGGAAGTCAGGCAGGCAATCGAAGAGATCATAACAGGAGAAGATCCTGTTATGGTTCACGGGTATATGAGCAATGCAGGCTTTGAAGACGTCAGGACAGCGGTGGCAAATTCCTTAAACCGCCGTTTCGATACCGCCTTTCATGAAGAAAATATCATCATGACCGTAGGCGCTGCCGGCGGCATGAATGTCATCTTCCGGACAATTCTGAATCCGGGAGATGAAGTACTTACCTTTGCACCATATTTTGGAGAGTACCGTGCATACGTTTCCAATTATGATGGAATATTAAAAGCGGTAGAACCGGATACCGATACATTTCAGCCGAATCTGGAGAAGTTTGAAGAGATGATTACGGGAAGAACGAAAGCAGTGATTGTCAATTCCCCGAATAATCCAACCGGAGTGGTATATTCTGAAGATACCCTGATTAAGCTTGCAGATATACTAAGAAGAAAGCAGGAAGAACTGCAGACTGTAATCTATCTGGTGACAGACGAACCATACAGGGAACTGGCATACGACGGTGTTGCCGTACCGTTTGTCACCAAATATTACGAGAATACCATTGTGGGCTATTCTTTCAGTAAATCCCTGTCTCTTCCGGGTGAACGTATTGGATATCTGGTTATTCCGGATCAGGTCTCAGACAGTGAACAGGTAATCGCTGCAGCTAATGTGGCAAACCGTATTTTGGGATATGTCAATGCACCTTCGCTGTTTCAGCGGGTAATCGGAAAATGTATTGATGCAAAAGTTGATGTGCAGTTTTATGACAAAAACCGCCGGACACTTTATGATGGCTTGAAAAAATTCGGCTTTTCCTGCATTAAGCCGGAAGGTGCTTTTTATCTGTTTGTAAAATCACCGGTAGAAGATGAAAAGGTTTTTGTAGAAGCCGCTAAGAAATACCACATACTGATTGTGCCGGGAAGCAGTTTTGCGTGTCCGGGATATGTGCGGATCGCATACTGCGTATCATTGGATACCATAGTCAATGCTTTGCCTTATTTTGAAAAACTTGCACAGGAATTTTTCGGGAGGAACGTATGAAAGCTTGGGAGATGAACATCAGAAAAGTAATACCTTATACGCCGGGGGAACAGCCAAACCAGCCGGATATGATTAAACTGAATACCAATGAAAATCCTTATCCGCCTGCACCGGAAGCAGCCAGGATGATGGCGGAATTAAACCCGGAGGAAC
>NZ_JNGB01000128.1:0-3604 GCF_001029355.1 Robinsoniella sp. RHS | reverse complement strand
TCAGTTGCTTTATGCCAATCGCGTCCGGCATGCCACAACCCCGGGGCCCACCCTGCTGAGAAAACCAGCTTTGTATCAATAAACTGCATCCCGGAAAGAGAAGGGGACGGACCAGGACATTGGTTTGGGAGGCGTATAGCAGAGCTGAGCATTTACTTACCTTCCCGGAGTGCTTTTTGGCGGATACAATTCGACTGGCTCCCATCGGATTGTAAGCGGGCAGTGAGCTGCGAAATGCATCAGGATTTCGGAGCGAATGCCCGCGTGCCGCCAAAAAGTGCTCTGGGAAGGTTAGAAAATGCCAGTTCTGCGGTAAGCCTTCCAAACCAATGTCCTGGTCCGTCCCCTTCTCTTTCCGTACACTACCTACATCTACAAAGCGTCTTTACTCACCTAAACCCCAATTTAAGCTGAAATTGTTCAATCTAGTACAGCATTACTTCCACTCACGGCGGTATTCCTGAGGTGTAACATTCATATGCTTGTGGAAAATTTTCGTAAAATAATTTCCACAGGAAAATCCACAGGATACGGCGATCTGATGAATCGGAAGCGCGGTTTCAAGAAGAAGGGCTGCAGCCTGCTGTAAACGGATGTTTGTCAGGTATTTTATTGGAGGAACTCCGGTTTCTCTGGTAAATTCCCGAGTCAGATGATTTGGTGAAATATCAAGAAGTCCGGCAATTCTCTCTATGCCCTGAATAGAAGCATATTGTGTTTCCATAATTTTAATAGCTGCCTGGGTTCTGCTGGAGTAATCTGCCTCGTTGTGGATTACACTCTGACAGAGCCTGCACAAAAAGCGGTAGGCAAGTTCACTTGCTAAAAACGGATGAAACATTCTGCCGCTTTGGGTTTGGTTATATAAGTCGAAAAGAGTTTGGACTGCGCTGTTATGCAGCGGCAGTTCCAGAATCTTTCCGGCTTTTTTTGTAATTAGTTCATAGTATTTTGAAACGGCTTCTCCGCTTAGCAGCAGAAAAATAAATTCCCAGGGGTGATTTTCATTGTCATCCGGCATGTAGTATTTTTCATCGTCCGGTATATGTATAAAAAATCCCTGTCCCGGCTTAATGG
Source organism: Robinsoniella sp. RHS (assembly GCF_001029355.1). Lineage (NCBI taxonomy): Bacteria > Bacillati > Bacillota > Clostridia > Lachnospirales > Lachnospiraceae > Robinsoniella > Robinsoniella sp. RHS. The sequence goes on along the minus strand of NZ_JNGB01000128.1, from coordinate 2,527 downwards.
AGAAACGTTTTCCCTGGGACTCATAGACGCCTTCTCCTTTTAATGTGTATTGGAAAAGGTAGCTGTCGATATTCCGTTCCCGGTTATCGTAGTAATAGCTGGTATTGGATCTCTGTTCGATCCCCATGCAGTTCAGGGAAATGTAGGGATCCTGGAGTTCATCGGGAAATAAAAAGTTATAAAATCCAAATTGATATGCCATCAAAAAATTACCCCTTTTATCATATTAGTCAGATTGATTGTTTACTGAAAACCATATATTATAGAATTATGATAACACAGGGTATACGTAAAGTATATAGCAAAAAATTACCATATGGAGGGATATTATGAGCTTTAAAGTAGCATTTATCGGGGCAGGAAGTTTAGGTTTTACAAGAGGACTGTTAAAAGATATTTTATCAGTGAAAGAGTTTTCTAATATTGAAGTAGCATTCACCGATATGAATGAAGAAAATTTAAGAATGGTGACACAGCTCTGTCAGCGGGATATTGATGAAAATGGACTTAACATAAAGATTCATTCCACCCCGGACCGTAGAGAAGCATTTAGAGATGCGAAATATGTGATCAACTGCGTAAGAGTCGGAATGTTGGAAGCATTTGAAACGGATGTGGAAATTCCTTTAAAATACGGTGTGGACCAGTGTGTTGGCGATACGCTGTGCATTGGAGGAATTATGTACGGGCAGAGAGGGATTGCAACTCTTCTGGACTTCTGCAGGGATATCCGCGAGGTGGCAAAACCGGGATGTATCCTGTTAAATTATTCCAATCCAAACGCCATGCTGACCTGGGCTTGTAATAAATATGGCAAAGTAAAGACTTATGGATTGTGCCATGGGGTTCAGCATGGACATGCGCAGATTGCGAAGGCATTCGGAGTGGAAGATAAAGATGTAGATATTATCTGTGCAGGACTAAATCATCAGACCTGGTACATAAGTGCAAAGATAAAGGGTGAAGAAAGAGTACAGGAACTCTATGAATTGATGTTAAATCAGCAGGAAATGCTGGACAATGAAAATATCCGTCTGGATGTGATGAAAAATTTTGGCTATTATTCTACAGAATCCAATGGACACCTGTCAGAATACCTTTCCTGGTACCGGAAACGGCCCGAAGATATGGAAAAATGGATTAATTACAGCAGTTGGATTCAAGGCGAGACAGCCGGATATCTGAGAGTCTGCAAAGAAGGCAGGAACTGGTTTGAAACGGATTTTCCAAATTGGCTGCAGGAACCGGCAAAGGAGTACAAATATGAAGACAGAAGCGCGGAACACGGAAGCTATATCATAGAAAGTCTGGAAACAGGCCGCCCGTACCGGGGACATTTTAATATTATGAACGAAGGGTGTATCTCCAATCTTCCGGATGATTGTGTGGTGGAAGTTCCGTGTTATGTAGACTTCAATGGAGTTTCGGTACCGAAAGTAGGGGATCTTCCTCTTGGATGTGCAGCGATTTGTTCTCAGAGCGTGTGGGTACAAAAGCTCTCTGTGGAAGCAGCGGTACAAGGGGATATCAGACTTTTGTATCAGGCGGCAATGATGGATCCGCTCACAGGCGCAGTATGTACCCCTGCTGAGATCAGGCAGATGGTGGATGAGATGTTAATCGCCGGGGAACAATGGCTCCCCCAGTATGCAGGTGAGATTGAACAGGCTAAAGAGCGTATGCAGGGTGAACTGCTTCCGTATCGCCCCGCAAAAGGATTCACCATGAAAGAAAAGACAGTGGAAGAAATGTCCAGGGATAAAGAAAAGGCAAGAGCTATGGCTGGAGCCGCAGCTAAAGAAAATGTAAAGTAATTTATAAAAGTGGGGTTTAGCTGATTAAGGGGACGCTTTGTAGATGGAGTAGTGCGCGGAAAGAGAAGGGGGCGGACCATGGCAGGCGTTTGGAAGGCTTACCGCAGAACTGGCATTTTCTAACCTTCCCAGAGCGCTTTTTGGCGGCACGCGGGCAGTGAGCTGCGAAATCCTGATGCATTTCGCAGCTCACTGCCCGCTTAGTATCCGATGGGAGCCAGTCGAATACTATCCGCCAAAAAAACACTCCGGCAAGGTAAGTAAATGCTCAGATCTGCTATACGCCTTCCAAACGCCTGCCATGGTCCGCCCCCTTCTCTTTCCGGGATGCAGTTTATTGATACAAAGCTGGTTTTCTCAGCAGGGTGGAGCCCCGGGGTTGTGGCATGCTGTACGCTATTGGCATAGAACACTTAAAAACCATTAAACCAGCTGGATGTTATCACACTGAACTGCCGTAACACACTCTGCTGCATCCAAAAACGAACAGACCGTCACAACCCAAGGGTCTCCACCAGGCTGAGAAAACCAGCTTTGTATCAACAAATGCTATCTCGGAAAGATGGGTGTGGGAAACTGGTATGGACGTAGGAAGCGTAGAGCAGAGCTGAGTATTTTACTTACCTTTCCGAATCGTTTTTTGGCGGATAGTATTCGACTGGCTCCCATCGGATACTAAGCGGGTACTGAACCGAGAAATGCATCAGGATTTC
>NZ_JNGB01000127.1:0-8499 GCF_001029355.1 Robinsoniella sp. RHS | reverse complement strand
CAATCATCCCAACATAGTCTGTAGCATAGATTCCTTTAAACTCAGTCAGACCGATTGGCAACGGCATTTTTGCCTTATCCGTAAGAAATATCTGAGAAAACAGCAGGTCGTTCCAGATATTGATAAAAGAAATGACTGTAATGGTTACAATTCCCGGTACCACAACAGGCGTTACCACTTTTCGAAAAGCCTGTATTAAGCTGCACCCGTCTATTATCGCTGCTTCCTCCAGTTCCCTGGGTACCGCAATAAAAAATCCCGATAATATAAAAATAGCAGTAGGCAGTGCAAATGTAATATGGGGGATGATAACTGCTATATAAGTATTAAGGATTCCCGCTTTATTAAAAATACTGTATAACGGAATAACGGAACCATAAGCCGGTATCATAAGCCCCAGCAGGAAAATTCCCAGCGTAAGATTTGATAATTTCCAGCGTAATCTCGTCACACCATAAGATGCCATAACTGACAGAACAATCGTACCCAGTACGGAGATCACACTTACCAAAATCGAGTTTCCAAAATAAATCCCGATTTTCCCGTCTATGACTGCGTGTTTATAGTTTTCAAGCGTCCATACCTGAGGAAGTCCCCAGGTGTTTAGAAACAGCTCATCCTGTGTCTTAAATGAGTTAATGATCAACCACAGCAGCGGATACAGACATGCTATCAGAAATAATATTAATATAGTATATTTTAGTATAGATAATATTCTTTGTCTATGTTTATTCATGTTCCCTTCTCCAATCAATAGTCGATTTTCTTTGTGCGGAATACAAAATTGATGATTACTGTCGCTCCAATACAAAGAAGTAACAATGCCGTTGCAATAGAACTGGAGTATCCGAATTTCAATGCATTAAACCCTTGGGTAAACATATAGGTTGATATTACCTCACTTGCATGGTTTGGTCCTCCTGATGTGGTAACTGCGATCAGGTCGTAAAGCTTCAGTGATCCGGTAACAATCAGGACGGAATCTATTTTTAATATTGGTTTCATAAGAGGAAATGTAATTTTCGTAAACTGCTGCCACTTGCTGGCTCCGTCAATGGATGCTGCCTCATACAGGGAAGAATCAATATTTTTCATGCCAGCCAGCTGAATCACCATATGATAACCAACAAACTGCCACATGGTTACTACAATCAGTGCCGGTATAACAGTCTTCTCATCAGCCAGCCAGATATGGGTAAGGGAGTCCAGACCGATTGCTTTTAAAAAGCTGTTTACTAAACCAAAATCCGGATGATAGACAAAGGTCCATAACATACCGATTGCAGTACCGCAGATTACGGAAGGCATAAAATAAATGCTTTGAAACAGTTTTGACCCCTTTACTTTCTGGAACAGAATATTTGACAATAACAGGGCAAGTACCATATGTGCTATATAAGAACCCGCTACAAACTTCAGATTATTTACGACTGCCTGTAGGAAAAACTGATCCTGGAAAAGCCGGATATAATTTTTTAGTCCAACAAATGTGGAGTCACCCAGCAAATTTGTCTTAAACAAACTTATGTATAAATTATAGAGTATCGGTATCAGTCCAAAGAACAGATAAACCACAAATGCCGGGCCTACAAAAAACGCAATATATTTTTTCTTACTAAGAATTTTATCCATTCTATCGCTCCTTTTGATAGAGAAGAGAGCCTTGCAGAAGTACACTCCTGCAGTTATCCCCTCCCGTCATTTATTACTGATCTGCTTCTTGCTCTGCATAATTCTGTAATGCCGCAAACTGTTCCTGAGGATCTTTTCCTCCTGCAATAGCAAGGGAGATATTATTAAACTCTCCGCCTACATTTGCGCCAAACTGTCTGTCCATTGGAGTTAATGCCTTTTTAACCTGTCCCTGAAGTTCCATTATTTTAGCTGTAACAGGATCTACTTTAGAGGTATCGATCTTGGTATTGGTTGCTGATAACGCGCCGCAATCCACTACATATTTCTCCTGGATTTCAGGATCTGACAACATCTTGATAAATCCCAAAGCAGCTTCTTTATTTTCACATTTTTCACTGATGGCAAATAATTTTTCCACGCTGGCAATGTGAACATCGTTATAGTCAGGGTTCTTTGCGGGCATCATAAATACGCCAATTTTGTCCGATCCGCCCATGCCTTCAATCACTGCTGACGTATCCCAGGTTCCCATAGAATACATCGCCGCTTTTTCGCTGGTGAAGAGCGTTCTTCCCTCATCGTATGCCAGTCCTAAAAAGCTCTCCGGGAAGGCCCCTAAGCTAACCAACTCCTGAAATACTTTTCCGGTCTCCACATAGCGGGGATCATCCCACGTAGTCTTGCCATTCACAATATCTTCAAACAGCTCTTTTCCTGCAACTCCGCCTGATAATTCCAGCATAAACTGAGCCGGAACCCATGCGTCCTGACATGCCATGGATAGCGGAACTACACCGGCACCTTTCAGCGTTGATATCACATTTACAAATTCATCCCATGTCTTTGGAACCTCCAGATTGTTCTGGGCAAAGATCTCCGTATTATAATAAATAGGAATAATTGCCTGGCCCATGGGAACTGCGTAAATCTTATCATTATATGTAACCGCATCGAAAGCTCCGTCATTAAAGCGTTCCATCCATTCAGGATCAGCTTTTAAAGCATCACTTAATGAGTAAACCTTTTCACTTTCCACATAGTCCTTCATATAGCCCGCTTCCCAGGTAAAGAAAATATCCGTCACATCGTTTTGCGTCATCAGGGTTGCCAGCTTTGTCTTATACTGTTCATTTTCGTACCACTCTAAATTAATCTTGGCATTAAATTCATTTTTGGCATTAAACTTATCCGCTGCTGCCTTAATTACATCTGTAAACGCCTGCTCATTAGAGCCGCCTACCGCCATGAAAGTAAGTACCGTTTCTTCTGCGCCGCTTTCTCCCTTTGCCTGGCTTTCTGTACTTCCGGCTGTTGTCTCTGATTGTGAACCTGTGCTGCCTGCAGTCTCTCCCGCGTTGCCGCACCCGGCTGCCATTGCCGCCGCCAAAATTGCACTCATAATAAGCGTTGTTGTTTTTCTTTTCATCTCAAAACCCTCCTTGTTATTTTTGTTTGTTAAAATCATTATACACAAAAAATATTTGGTTATATATGCTACAATTTACCCCAAATGTTAAGATTTTTGTCCTTGTTTACTTAAATATGCCGAAGAAAAACCTTCCTTCGGCATATTTAGTGTGCTGTGTCTATATGGCTCTAAATGTCAGCTGCACACTCTGGGGAATGCCGTATAGCTTAGCATCTCAATTATTTTATTTTTACATCCTTACTCTGCCCCTTGTTTTTGAACAGTTTCTGATAATAATTTAATTTAGAAGACGGAACATCTATTTCCGCTTTCTTGTAAATCCCCTTAAACGCCTCATTGTAAACTTTTTTTAGACGTTTTGACTTAATAGTAATATCCTTTAACTTCCTATCTCCATAGAAAGACCGCTTACCAATACGTTCTACAGAAGAACCAATGGTTACTTTTTTAAGGGATCTCATCTTATAAAATGCTTTCGCACCTATTTCTGTCACTTTGCATTTCACACCTTTTAAGGTAACGGAAGATGGTATAGTAATACTCTTATATGACTTCCTGGCTGTGCCAATCACAGATACCGTCGCTTTTCCTTTCACTTCATTTGTCACTTTGTATTTAAGCCCTTTGTACATTATAGTTTCACCTTTTCCCAGAACCGGGGCAGACGGTTTCTGCGGTACCGACGGCTTTAACTCCAGGGCAGAAGCGGCAGCTACCAATTGTGATGCTGCGCGGTCTACTTCTGACTGCACTGCATTTGAATTTTGTAAAAGGAGTGCTGCTGATTGTAATGCCTGTTTCAGCTTCCCTGCACTAATATCAGTGTATACCGTTAGATCCAGTCCGGAATATGCCTGGCTGAGAATCTTCAGCATACTGGTATCCGCTTTCAATTCCGGAACCTGTGGTTTTTCCACCAGATTAGCTGCCGCATTGACAAGCTCTGCTGCCGCACTGACAATATCCTGCTGAGATACATCAGGATTTCCTATTAAACGCTCAGCCTCAGCCAAAGCATTCTTAAATTTAGCTGCAGTCTCCGGAGTATATTTTCCAGTGTCCAGCCTGTTATATGCTTCAACTAACATATGGAGGGTGGAATCATCCGGTTTTGATTCAGCCGGAATCTTTTCAAGCTGAGCAAAAGCCTTTAACAGATCTGCCTCTGCCTTTGCAATTTCAATTTTATCCACATAATCTGCCGTATCCAGAATTTCCTTTGCTTTTCCCAACGCTTCATTTAAGTATGCAGCACTTTCCGCTGTATAAACACCCAGATCCATGCCGATGACCGATTCATAAAAAGCAGACAGCTGATACTTTAAGTCAGGTTTCTCTATGGCGTACTGCAATCCTGCAGCCGCTGATATGAGATTGGATACCGCAGCATCAACCTGTTCCTGAATTGCATTTTGAGATGTTAGGATGTCATTGACCGCTTCCAGCGCAGTTACAAATGCCTGTGCACTTTCTTCAGTGTATACCTCCATGTCTAATCCTGCATAAGCATCATAAACCACTTCCGCAAGAGTATAATCTGTTTCTTCATCTGACGGCATCTTCTCCAGACCAGCCAAAGCCTTTATAAGCCTGGCTTCTGCCTCTGCCACCTCTTTTTTAGATGCATTTTCTTTACCCAGAATTTCTTCTGTCTGTGTCAGGGCAGATACAAATTCTTCTGCACTTTCTATTGTATAAACAGTTAAGTCCATATTTTTGACAGATTCATAAAGTTCCGCTAGATTTCCTTTATCAGATCTTATATCCTCCAGCCCTGCAACTGCCTGTACCAGTTTTCCAATCTGGTCTGAGACTTCCTGCCAGGATGCATCTGAGTTATTTAATACTGTTTCCGCAGCTTTAATTACCTCCTGCAGTACTTCATAACTCTCCTGGGTATAACGATCAGGCTGATAAGATTTTGCTCCTAAGACTGCTGCTTTTAAAGCATCCTTTTCTCCCTGGCTTGCAAGTTTTACCAGATCTTCTATTGCTTTTTTCAGTGCCTCTGTCTGTGCATCCACCACATCCTGCCCTGCGGTATCATCGTTAATAATGCCATCCGCTTTTTCTATTTCCACCTGCAAATTCTGATAACTCTGCTGGGTATAATGATCTGCCGTTATTTCTATTGCTTCTTCTGATAACTTACTTAATGCATCCTTGTCTGCAGTAACGATAACCGTACATTCCGCCTTCATATCGGAATATCCTTCCGGATATACGCTTACTGTTGTTGTTCCCACCTTGCGTGCAGACACTTTGCCGTCTTTTACGAATGCAATAGTTTCATCCAATGAGGACCAGTTATAGATTACCAGTGCGTCCTCCGGAAGTACGGATGCATGAAGTTCTGCCGAAGCTCCAGCCGTTAACCGGATCACAGACTGATCCAGAACGACACTCTCCGGTTCCTGTATGCTGTTGGTGCGGACATTAAAAGCATCCACGTCTATACGTCCTTTGCCACTGCCTCCAAGAGAAGTGATAACAATGGTATGCTCTTTGTCCGTCAGATCCATATTAGAATAGCCAACGTACTGGGCAACACCGTTTTCCGCATTTACACTGATCTCTTTTTCTACCACCTGACCGTCTAAGGTTACACTAAAACTTCCCAAATGTCCCCCGGTAGATGTGACGAATTCAACTCCCGTACCGTTAAATGTAAAAGTTGCCTTTTCTCCGGCATTGTAACAGTTGGTAATAGTTCCATTGAAATGCTTCCCTTCATTCCACTCTTCCCAGGAATCCCCGTCATAGATAATACCAGAATCACGGTCGTCAAACGTTTTGATTGTGGGCAGTTTAAGCAGTAACTCAATTGATCCTGTTGCCCTTGATCCATCCAGCAAAGTCGCGGTGACTTTTACTTTTCCTCCCCCTGTTGCTGTTACTAATCCATTGGAGTCCACCTTGGCAATCTTATCGGTTTCCTGCCCCGGAATCATGGATTCTATGGTCCACCGGACAGCAACATCTTCATCTGCATTTGTTGTAAGCTGAACAGTTTCCCCGGTCTTGGTTAATACTACCTTGTCATCCTCTGCCTTGACCTGGACATCATCATGTACAGGGCGTCCTACCGGATCCATGGCAAGCAGTCCACGGGAAATCTCTTCATAACTGCCGCCTTCTAACGCAGCACGAAGGTTCTGTTTGCTCTCTTCTGTATATTTTCCAGTGAGTTTTTCCTGCGCCTCCGCTTTTAACTCTTCCAGACTGACTTCTGCACGATTCACAGTAAATCTTGCATCTTCAGATAGTTTTACTCCTTCTCCCTTATAGAATACACGGGGGGTTTTTCCGGTAGTGGAATCAACTGTACAATTTACTAGTTCTCCATCTTTCCACTCCATGCTTAACTGGTATCCGCCCCTGCCGCAAATGCCTCTTATTTTACCGCTGGACCATTGCTCGGGGATATTTTCCATTAGATTCAGTCCCTCGAACCGACTGTCTAATATTGCTTCTGCTACTGAATTACCAATTGGGCACCAGTATCTCCAGTCGCCCTGCTTATAAGTTGTTCCCGCAACTCCATGGGGTATTTTGGAAAATGCCAGCTGCGGATCTCCAAGACGTAACGCCATGGTTGCTCTGTCCGGATGGCCTCCGCCTCCGATTGAGAAATTCCGCTGTGCTTCTGACTGAGATGCATAATATAATTCAGGCGTGTCTGTCTCATTGATATCAGAATGATTCATAAATGTTCCCAACAGCTGGGAAACATGTCTGTGCCCCTCATCTCCTACCGGATACTCGTTATAGAATTCGCGAAGCCGTCCCGTATCCTGGTCTATAAAAAGTTCCAGTGGAACCAGTTTTTCCCTGGCCTCCAGAACTTCCCCAAGGAATGCCTGATCATATCCGATTCCTGCTGCCTCTAACTCTTTTGCACCACTTTCCAGCATATTGAAGAGGTTGTTATAAATCTGCACATCCGCAGCAGTGCTTATATCAAAAGCCGATTTTCCGCCTCCCGGCAGCTTATACCAGTGTTCCGGTGATCCAGCCGGGGCAACCATCAGGTAACCTTTCAGCTCACCATTTACCCCATCTGCCTCCACCAAATTGCTCAACGCAAAACGTGCTGCACCTTCCATTAATGGATAGTATTTCTCCAATAACTGAATGTCCTGAGTAAAATCGTATTTATCATACAGTGTATCCAGTGCCCAGATTCCACCTGATGTCCAGCTGCCGTATTCGATTTCATCTCCCCACATTCCGGTCTTCCCCCAGATATCTGAGGAATGGGCAACTACCCACGACCCTTCCGGCGCGCCATAGCTTTCCTGTGCTGTCTTACCTCCAGTTTTCTCATCTGCAAAGGTAGCAATGAGCTTATACAGGGCATCCGAAGTTTCTGCTAAATTTCCTGATCCTTTAATTACCTGCATCTTTTGTACATTTTCATTTAAGTAATAAGCTGACTGGTTAGGCGGCCACCAGCTCGCATTCCACAGACCTAACAGATTCTGTGGTGCCTGTGAATTCTGTCTTTCACAGCTTAATGCTATGTAACGTCCATACTGATAATGGCGGGCATAATCAAATGGTGAAATCATCGTACCATCTTCAGCTGTTATCGATTCCCCATCCATATCTATCCACAGACGGCGGAATAATGATCGAAAATCTTCCTGATGTTCCCGCAATAGTTTATTGTATCCTTTTTCTACTGCACTATCCAGAGTTGTTCTCACATTGCCTGCAACATCTATTCCGCTGTTGGAAGGATCTGTTTTAAAGTCTTTAAAACTAGTCTCACATGTGTAGAGCAGAATAATTTCATCCGCATCCGTCACCTGCAATTTATTTCCGGAGACTGTCACTTTTCCATTTACAGGCAGTACCTTTACCCTTGCCTCAAAAGTCACACCCCGGTCCTCATACCAGGTAACCTGTTCGCCATCCTTTACAATTGGTGCACGTCCAGTCATGATTACTTCATTTGTCTCTTCGTCCAGCGTCACCTGATTCAGGGCTGCCTTCCCTGCCATTTCATTGGGTAACTCAAGCCCTACGTCCATTTTCATTTTCTCACCGCCATCATTGGCTATTTTTACAGCCATAACGTTTGCAGGATTACTGATAAAAGACTGCCTGGTATAAGTCACACTACCTTTCTTAAATTCAATGTCTGAAGTAGCACCGTCCATATCCAGGCTTCTATTATAGCTATCGGTACCGCTGGTGAGTTCCGGGAAATTCAACACCATTCTTCCCAGTGGCAGAAATGTACTCTGAGCTGCACATGGGGCGCTCCAGATTCTCTTCGTCTCTTCTTCAATGGTCTTAAAGATCGCTAATCGTTCTTCATCGGAGATTCCTTCCCGATAAGCATCCACTAATTTCTGGCGCACACTCTGATACCCCAGCAAACGTTCTTCCGGAGAATTGCCGTAGCTGCCTTCCCCGCCTTCCGATAA
>NZ_JNGB01000126.1:0-10861 GCF_001029355.1 Robinsoniella sp. RHS | reverse complement strand
GAAAGTTTGTTCGTTTTTCTGGTTACAGAATGAAAAACAAATTCCGTTCTCAAGATCAGTTGCTTTACGCCAGTCGCGTTCAGCATGCCACAACCCCAGGGGTCCCATCATTCTGAGAAAACCAGCTTTGTATCAACGAATGCTATCTCGGAAAGAGAAGGGGACGGACCAGGACATTGGTTTGGAAGGCGTATAGCAGAGCTGAGCATTTACTTACCTTATAAAACATATCGAATAAACAAATAAGAGGAGGAAGAAACAAATGATAAATTTCGCAGTTATTGGAACAAATTTTATAACAGACCGGTTATTAAAAGCCGCAGAACATTGTGCCGGTTTTCAGCTGTATGGGGTATATTCGAGAACAGCCCAGAGGGCAAAAGAATATGCAGCCCGGTATGGAGCTCCCAAAACGTATACTACGTTGGAAGAACTGGCGGCAGATGAAAATGTAGATGCAGTTTATATCGCAAGTCCTACTTTTTTACATGCTTCCCAGTCTCTTCAGATGTTAAATGCAGGAAAACATGTCCTATGTGAAAAACCGATTGCTTCTAATACATCTGAATTAAAGAAAATGCTGGAAGCGGCACAAAAAAATAATAAAGTGTTATTGGAAGCTATGCGTCCTGTTTTTACTCCCGGTATGAAGGCGGTGGAAGAGGGAATGAAGAAAATTGGAACAGTGCGCAGGGTTCATTTTACCTATTGCCAGTATTCTTCCAGATATGACAAATTCAAAGAGGGGGTTGTTGAAAATGCATTTAAGCCGGAGTTGTCAAATGGGGCGATTATGGATATAGGAACCTATTGTATTTATGCTGCGTCTTATTTGTTTGGGAAACCAAAAGAAATGAAAGCTGTTGGTGTGCAGCTGGAGGGCAGCATTGATGGTACGGGTTCTGTGCTCGCAGATTATGGCGACTTTCTGGCGGAACTCGTTTATTCTAAGATAACTAACAGTTATCAGGTCAGTGAAATTCAAGGGGAAAAGGGATGTATGATCATTCCGCATATTAACATTCCGGAAGAAGTAAAAATCCGTTATTATACAGGGGAAGAAGAGTGCTTATTTGCAGAAGGACTGCAGGATGATATGCAGTATGAATTAAATAGGTTTATGGGTTTTATGAATCATAAAGAAGAAAAAGAAATTAAGATTTACCATGAGGCCAGTCTTAATACTATGTGGATGATTGATGAAGCGCGCAGGCAGCTTGGAATAAAATTTCCTGCAGATTTGAATTAATCAGAATGGAAGATGGCTGTAACACGAGCCGCTGGGGTCAGACTGGATACAAATGGTTTCAGGAGGTTTTCCTGAAACCATTCTTTTGTAAACATCCATTTTCTTTACATTTATGTGTCTATAGCCTGAGGTATCCGTGGAAATATTAGATAACTTATAAATGGAAAGACCGGTAACGGTTAAAGCAGGCAAAAATCTCCTGATCCCTTGGCATAGCCAGATTCACGGGGAGGTAACTGCCGGATACAATGCCTGACAGCCCTTTGCGTTCAACCATACGGCGTATGGTTGAGACAATACTGCGCAGGTCATTTCTGCCATCCAGCAGGTGGTTCTCGGCATATGCCAAAATGTAGCCAAGTGCGGCTGTCTGTTCGGAATCTACAAGCTGCTCTACGAAGCGTAAGTCTATTGCTTCGTGATTAATCAGTAAAGAATCTTTACCCATAGTCTTCATTTTCAGTCGGTTGTTGTTTTTGACATCGGGGTTGGGACTGGCGGCACGTTTGTAGGAAGGCATAGGTGGTACTGATTCCGGCTGTGTTACTGCGGGAAATGCCTGAGCTTCCTCTTTGGCAAATGCTGTAATCTCTTTAGGTTCGTATCGGTCCATCTGCAAAATACAGTCTGCGATATGAAAATAGGATCCGGAACTGCCGGCAACTATAATGGAGGAGATTCCTTTTTCTTCAAACAGATAACGAGCTCTTTCAATAAAAGGAGTAATCGGTTCCTGATTCCGGTGTACAACACGCTGCATCAGTTCATCCCGAATCATAAAATTGGTAGCACAGGTATCTTCATCAATCAGAAAGAGCGAAGTGCCGCTTTCCATTCCCTCTATGACATTTGCCGCCTGGGAAGTACTGCCGCTGGCATCTTCCGTACAAAATGAGGTGGTATCTTTTTTGTTTGGCAGATTGTTGACAAACATTGAAATGTCTGTGCTTTTAATGCTTCTGCCGTCTTCGGCGCGTATCTTTAATGCCGAATTCTCCGTTATGACATATTCTCGTCCGTCACCGGAAATGTGGTTGTAAACGCCCAGTTCCAGGGCCTTTAAAAGAGTGGATTTACCATGGTAGCCACCGCCGACGATTAAGGTGATTCCTTTTTTTATACCCATTCCGCTGATACTTCCGCGGTGGGGGAGCGTGAGCGTAACCTTTAAGGATTCCGGAGAAACAAAAGCAATTCCATCCTTCATGGGTCTGGCTGAAACACCGGATTCTCTTGGCAGAATAGACCCATCTGCAACAAAAGCAGTAAGTCCCAGCAGGGGAAGCTGTTCCCGGATATACTTCTGGTCTTCTGCGAGTGAGATCACTGCTTGTACTTTCCCGGGATTTAATTTGCCATAGAACAGCGTACTGTTTACGCAATCCGGTAGGAAATCAAAGAGAATACGAATCAGTTGGGAGGCGTTGATGGTTCTTCCGTTTGCCGGAAAACCGGCTTCAAATCTGACGAGTACCTTACCCGTGGATGGATCTATTTCACAGGCAGTCCGTTCCAATATTTCCTGTCCGCAATGGCTGACGGTAATCAATCCGCTTTTGCCGGAACCTTTTGCCTTGAAATTATACTGGCTGATTTTCTGACTAAATAAACGAAGCAGGTAATCCTGTAAAGCAATGCGTTTATGCGGGCAGTCAAATAAAATGGAAGGAAATCCCGCTTTTTTGCCGTCTACAGTCACGCTGAGTTTGGAGGGTGATGCAAAAGGATCGCCCTGAACATGGTCGATATTTAAGGTGTAAGTGCTAAAATCATAGCTGCCCCGGGTATCTTTGTATGCGGGATAGCTTTTGTGATCAATTGTTTGAAGCAGACGCTGCAGATCATTTGAATTTTTCATCTATGTCAGATCCTTTCTTTAGAGCAAATTATAGGTGTTCTTTTCTAAAAAACATATTACAGTAAAAGATGGAAAGATACAAGTATTTCGTTACGGATCTATTTGGGTTTTGCTGAATAAGACGCTTTGCGGGGATGGAAGTTATCGTCACAAAGCGTCTTAATCAGTAAAACTATATTGTTTTTTAAAGTTTTTTAAGGTATAATAGCGAATACAAAGCTTTAATTCGGAAGCAAATATTTAGAAAGATTGAGCTTGTCTGAAGAATCTATGCACAGATTGGTATGTTCAAACAAGCGGCAGGTAATTGAAATGAATTTAAGAAAATTAACACTGGAACAAGTCAGGGAAATTTATGCAGAACACCTGGTTTTTGATTTTCCTGAAGCAGAGGTAAAACCATTTTCACGTATCGAGGGTATGTGGAATGAAGGAGTTTATTCAGCCTATGGTTTATTTAAGGAAGAAGAGCTGACAGGCTATGCACTTTTTGTAACACCAGGAGAAGAACATTATGTTCTGTTGGATTATTTTGCAATATGCAGAGATAAAAGGTGTGGTGGATACGGCAGCCTGTTCTTAGAACTGCTTGCAAACAATATGACTCATGTGAAAGGAATTATTCTGGAGGTAGAAAATCCTGATTTTGCAGAAAAAGAAGTAGATCTGGGGATCATGCTGCGCAGAATAGCGTTCTATGAGAAAAACGGACTGCATCAGACGGAGATCACAAGTAAGCTGTTCGGTGTAGAATACCGAACCATGATTCTGCCATTTAACGGGGAAGACGAAGTAAATGTCTATGAGGAATTAAGCAGAATTTACCACTGCATGTTTGAGGATGCTGTTTTTGAGAGATGGGTGGAAATAAGAGATAAGAAATAAACAGAACTTGAAATGTTACAGGGTACCATCAGAATCCGTCTTGTTTTTGACAAGCGGGGCTGATGGTATCTTTTTTTAGGCTTTGCCGACATATTCTTTCAATGTATGTTCCATTTCATCCATGATTTTGCAGGTGTCAGGATTTTCATAGGGAATGCGTTTTATGATACGGCTGATAAATTGATGTTCCTCTATAATCTGCAGGCTTTCCCGGAAATTAATGTCAAAGAAATAAGCCAGATAGGATATCCAGTAATCGATCAGTGTTTTTCGGTCAGAGGAAAGGACAGATTCGTTTCGAAAGAAACTGTCGGCAACAGCCGGGCTGACAGAAGATAGTCCTACTTCAGCCGGGGAAGCGCCCAGAAGAACTTCAATGGATTCTTCCAGTTTCACCCGGCAGTTATCTAACTTATCGGCATCCCGAATCAGTCGGGAATGAAGTAAAGTGCGGGAATCGTCTATAACCGGCAGGGTAAAATCACTGTGATGTGCAATTGCAGTTTTAATGATTCCATCCCATTGACTGTCTTCTACGAAACGGCGGATCATTCCATCTTCAAACAGAATCTGCACTCCATAGGAGGCATGGTCCATGGTATCCGGTTGAAAGCTGTCATAGCGTTTTAATTGTTCAAATCTTCCGATATCATGCAGCAGAGCGATAATTTTTGCCAGGCCGACATCTTCCGGTGAAAGCTTCATTCGGTCTGCCACCTCCTGACTATAGTCCATGACGCCATAGGTATGTATGATTTTCAGATTGATCTTATCGTTATTGCGGTCATAGCCATCTAAGTATTTCTCAAATTCTTCTTTTGCCTTTTTAAAGTCGATCATAATAATTCCTTTCTGGGTTTGCCATAATTAATGAAATACTACTGATAAAGATAACATAGATGGGGGAATGCTTCAAGAGAACATTACATCCTTCCTTGAACTGCAGAACAATTTATGCTTATTAATTTTTGTCAAACTGTGACGATCATCACCGACTGATGAATCCTCCTGGGATATAATAATTAAGAAAAGCAATAAAAATGATACACAAGAGGAAAAGGAAGGAGATTTATATGTTTCAAGAGGAAGTAGGACTTGTAGGAAATGCATCAAAAGCGAAGGTAAGTCTGCTAAAAAATAATCCGTTGGGCTATTTTCTGGCGTCTATATTTGGAGGGATGTACATAGGATTTGGTATATTGCTGATATTTACTGCAGGAGGGCTTTTAAATGCTGCAGGCTCACCGGCGACTAAGATTGTTATGGGAGCATGTTTTGGCGTTGCTCTGAGCCTTGTTGTGATTGCAGGAGCAGAGTTGTTTACCGGCAATAATTTCGTTATGACCGTTGGGCTATTCAGAAAAGAAGTGACATTGAAAGATACCCTGGCTTTATGGGTAGTCTGCTGGGTCGGGAATCTGCTGGGTTCTGTTATAATAGGTGCGTTATATCATGTTACGGGACTTGCAAATGGTCCGGTTGGAGAGTTCATAGCAAAGACAGCAGAAGCCAAGATGGCAGTTTCTTTCTTGCCATTGCTGACAAGAGGGATATTATGTAATATACTGGTATGTATAGCAGTATGGTGCGGATTTAAATGTAAATCCGAAGCAGGTAAGTTAATCATGATCTTCTGGTGTCTGTTTGTGTTTATTACGGTTGGATTTGAGCACAGCATCGCAAATATGACTCTTTTAACCGTGGGACTTTTTGATCCATATACTTTTGCAGTCAGCCTGGGAGGATTTGTGTACAACCTCTTAGTGGTTACACTGGGCAATATGATTGGAGGAATCTTTTTCGTAGCTGTTCCTTACTGCGTGATAGCAAAGCAGAGAAAAAAATAATCAGAGATAAGGAGCACCTGTATGAAAGAGATATCCATAAATGAAATAAAAAAATTAGATTTTTTCCAGGAAATCCCCTGCAGCATGATTCAGACGATCTTAAACCAGTCCATGGTGGTATCTTATGAAAAGCCAGAGGTCATTTTTCATGCGAAGGATAATGTGAACTTTGTGTATATTATTATCAGTGGAAAAGCATCTATTTACAATATAACGAAACATGGAAATCGCAAGATTATTTTCATACTGGGAAAAGGGAATCTGATCAATCATAATATTTTAAGTGAAAAGCCGGTATCAGTATTTTGTGAAGCGGTCTGTCCGTTAAAGCTGCTTCAGATCAGAAAAAAGGACTTTTTAAAATGGATGGACCAGGAGCCGGCTTTGATGCATGCGGTAATGAGATCCTACGAGCGCTATCTGTGGAGAATGAGCCATCAATTGAAAAATACCACAGGCAATATGTACCTGGAACGCAAGATAGCTGCAAAGCTCTGGAAGCTGGGACGTGACTTCGGCGTGGAAACAGAGGATGGAATTAAAATTGATGTGGAGCTGACCATGAACCTGCTGGCTGATCTGTTGGGAGCTCCCCGTGAAAATGTATCCCGGGCATGTAAGAACCTGAGCAGCAGAGAGCTGCTGATCTATAAGAACCGGCATTTTATTCTACCTATGCCGGATGAACTGGCGGCATTTTATAAGTCATAGAGCGACTGGAAAATAACCCAAACTTTTTAATTGCGCTCAGGCACACTTTAAAATAAAAAAGGGAAATAAATATATAAGAAAGGAAAAAGACTATGGGAAATCTTTTAAAAAGAGAAGAAGCAGATCAGTTTTTGATCAGATTGTCAGAATCGTACGATGTTTATGCACCCATGGTATTCGAAGGAGAAGGCTGCTTTTCAGATACGGATGTAATCCGCTATGGTAAGATCAAATCCTTTAGCGATATCGTATGGGATAAGAAATCGGAGTACAGCTTTAAGGAGGTATTGCTGCCTGTTTCAGATACCATTCTTTATTTTACGGAGAAAGAAATGAAAGTCCCGGATCAGGATGAGAAGAAAAAAATCATTCTGTTACGTAGCTGTGATCTGCATGCATTAAAACGTCTGGATGAAATTTATCTGAATAACGGAGTTGAGGATTATTATTATAAACGGATTCGGGAAAATACCCGGTTTGTTTTGATGGGATGTACCACTTCTTTTGACTCCTGTTTTTGCGTAAGTATGGGAACGAATCAGGCGGAAGGATATGATGCATATCTGAAAATGGATGAAGGACACGTATATCTGGATTGCAGGAATGAGGAACTGCAGTCTCAGCTAGAGGGTTTTGAAAGTAAACAAGAAGAGCGTACAATTGATTTTGTAACAGAAAATGAAGAAAAAATAGAAATCCCGGAAACTTTGCCAGCCGGAATCCAGGATGCAGAGTTTTGGAAAGAGTATGCGGGAAGATGTATCGGCTGCGGGCGCTGTAATTTCGTCTGTCCGACCTGTACCTGTTTTACCATGCAGGATGTGTTCTATAAGGACAATCCGAAAGCAGGCGAGAGGCGAAGAGTCTGGGGTTCCTGTCAGGTGGATGGATTTACAGACATGGCTGGAAACATCAGCTTCCGCAAAGACCAGGGCCATAGGATGCGTTTCAAGGTGTTACATAAGGTATACGATTATAAGAAACGTTTTGGCTATCATATGTGCGTAGGCTGTGGACGCTGTGAGGATGTGTGTCCGGAATACATTTCTTATATTGCATGTATCCGCAAATTAGCAAAGGAAAAGGAAGGGGGAAATGAAAATGTGTAATGAATATATCCCTTTTTTATCAGAAATTAAAGAGGTAAAGAAGCATACAGAAATAGAATATACCTTTCGGATGGCTTATGTGGGAGATGTAAAACCGGGTCAGTTTTTTGAAGTGTCCATCCCTAAATTCGGAGAAGCGCCGATTTCCGTCAGCGGCATCGGAGAGGACTATGTAGATCTGACAATTCGTAAAGTAGGGAAAGTTACCAATGAGATTTTTGAAAATCAGGTTGGGCAGAGTCTGTTTATGCGCGGTCCCTATGGAAACGGTTTTGAACTGGAAGATTACAAGGGGAAAGAATTGATTATTGTTGCCGGAGGAACCGGAGTATCCCCGGTAAAAGGTGTCATTGATTACTTTGGAGATCATATTGGTGAAACGAAAGGTATGAGCGTGATTGCCGGTTTTAAGGGACCAAAGGATATTCTGTTTAAGGACAGTATCAAACGATGGGAAAATCAGATGAATCTTACGATCACGGTAGATAAAGCAGATGAGCCCGGTTATAAAGAGGGGATGGTTACCGCCTATATTCCGGATCTTGAAATCCGTGATTTGGATCAGGCTGCTGCAATTGTAGTAGGTCCTCCTATTATGATGAAATTTACCGTAATGGAATTGCAGAAGCGCGGTATAAAAGAAGAACAGATCTGGATTTCCCAGGAACGTAAAATGTGCTGCGGAATTGGCAAATGCGGTCACTGCAAAATGGACGATACCTATATCTGTCTGGATGGTCCGGTATTTAACTATACCAAAGGCAAAAATTTATTTGACTAAGGAGGTGTCAGAATGGATATTAATACAAAAAAGATAAAGAAAAATGCTTACCGTATCTCTAAGGAACGGGGCATCACCGCATCCAGAGTGCGAGTTCCGGGCGGAAAATGCAATGCAGAAGTCTTAGGCATGGTAAAGGAGATTGCTGATAAATACGGCAATGGAAATGTGCATTTGACAACCAGACAGGGTTTTGAAATAGAAGGAATTTCATTAGATGATATTGATAAAGTAAATGAAATGCTCCAGCCGATTATCGAAAACCTTGGAACCAACCAGATCAATCCCAATACCGGATACCCATCTTCCGGGACGAGAAATGTATCTGCATGTATCGGAAACCGTGTCTGTCCTTTCGGTAATTATAATACAGCTGCATTTGCCAGAAGAATAGAGGATGCAATTTTTCCGAATGACCTGCACTTTAAAATTGCCCTCACCGGATGTGCCAACGACTGCATCAAAGCAAGAATGCATGATTTCGGAATTATCGGGATGACACTTCCGCAGTATGATCCAACCAGATGTGTTACCTGCGGAGCATGTGTCAAAGGATGTGATAAGCTTTCGGTAAAGGCACTTTCAAAAGAAAATGAAAAGGTCGTAAGAAATGAAGAAAAATGTGTAGGCTGCGGCGTCTGTGTTACAAAATGTCCAACCCGTGCATTTACCAGGAGTAAACAAAAGTATTACCGTCTGACAATCATGGGCCGTACCGGAAAGAGAAATCCCAGACTGGGAGAAGACTTTATGGTCTGGGTGGATGAAGATACAATTATCAAGGTTATTTTAAACACCTATAAATTTGTGGAAAAATACATTGACCGTAATGCACCGGGCGGTAAAGAACATGTGGGATATATCATTGACCGCGTGGGATTTACGGAGTTTAAAAAGTGGGCATTAGAAGGTGTAGAGCTGCTGCCGGAAACGATTGTAAAAGAGCATGTTTACTGGAGCGGGATTCATTATTGCTAGAGCGAATGAATTCAGCTTAAATATGGGTTTCGCTGATTAATGACGCTTTGTAGATGGAGGTAGTGTACGGAAAGATGGGTGTGGGAAACTGGCATGGGCTCCGTCAGCTGGCCGCAAAACTGGTATTTTCTAACCTTCCCGGAGCACTTTTTGGCGGCACGCGGGCATTCGCTCCGAAATCCTGATGCATTTCGCAGCTCAGTGCCCGCTTAGTATCCGATGGGAGCCAGTCGAATACTATCCGCCAAAAAACACTCCGGAAAGGTAAGTAAATACTCAGCTCTGCTCTACGCTTCCTCCGCCCATACCAGTTTCCCACACCCATCTTTCCGAGATAGCATTCGTTGATACAAAGCTGGTTTTCTCAGCCTGGTGGAGACCCTGGGGCTGTGACGGGCTGTTTGTTTTTGGATGCAGCAGAGTGTGTTTCGGCAGTGCAGTGTGAAATGTGTGAAATAAGATTAAAGTATACTTGTGTTCCTGTTCATAGACCTAACTGGCTTTAGTGCTGTAACCAAAAATATATGTAGTAGAATGAAGAAACAAGCTGTAGTGAGAAGATCAGCTGCTTTATGTATTTTATATGTTCTATGCCAATAGCGTTCAGCATGCCACAACCCCAGGGTCCCACCGTGCTGAGAAAACCGAGGGCACTGAAAAACATATGTTTTTAAATCCTTCCTTATTAATAAAACACAAAATCCACCAGACTCAAATTTTTCTGGTGGATTTTTGTGCATTTTCTATGGATGATTCCTTTTTCTGAACTAGGGATTCCTTTATTTTTCCCCCATCACTTTCATGATTCGTTTGAGGTTCACTGCAAATGTTGCCATCGCTCCCTGCATTTCCATGCCAATAAGACCTGATGATGACGCAACGTCATAACCATGTCTATGTTTTAACTCGCTGTTTTTTGCTTCTATCTTATAACGCTCTTTTACTTTTTCTTTAAAATATTCCGTTTCCTGAAATTGTGCCTGTTCGCTATGGGTATCACTGATGACCGTCTCTGTATATGTCTTTTTTTTCGCTCCCTCTTTGTAGCATCCTTCTCTATAAAGGCATTTTTTACATTTTTTTATATCAAAAGTATAGGTTATCCGCGCATTCCTGCCCTCAGCTTTTTGTTTATTCAGATATTTATGGATTGCCATATGCCCTGCTTTACATTGATACATTAAAGCATCTTTGTTAAATTCAAATTTATCTTCCTCTTTACGATTTCCTTGTGTAACATTACTGCATAATCTAGCGACCAGTTCATAATCTTCTTCTCTTGCAGCATCTATATTTTTTTTGCTTGCATATGCCTTGTCACCAATAACTGTTTTAATCTCCATTCCTGCTTCCCTGCTTTTCTGTACCAGGGCTGCCAATTCCTTTCCATCCGTTTTCTCTCCGCTGGTTATTGTGGCAGCTGTAATAATTCTTTCTTCCGTC
>NZ_JNGB01000125.1:0-10060 GCF_001029355.1 Robinsoniella sp. RHS | reverse complement strand
AAGCTTTCGCACCTCGAAAGCAGTATCTGACACTGCATAATCCCCATGATACGGTTTGGGATTCCGACTGCCTGGACGGTTTACAATCACATCATTCGGCCTGCCATCACTTAATACAATCAAAATTTTATTTTCTTCTTCCCGCTGATACAGGGAATCACCTGCCGCCCGGATTGCCAGACCATCACGGTTATTCGAAGACGTGGTATACTCAAATATCTTGCGGTTTGCACTTCTGTTCTCGTCATATTCACGAAAACGCTGCATTACCGTATAATCCCAGAAGCTGCAAAAACTCATAACCCGGTGAGGAATCCCCACGTTACTAAGCGCCTCACTGATTATAAACGACTGAAGTGCTACCTGCCCCTGACGGTCCCTCTGGGATCCGCTGGCATCCATCAGAATATCCACTACAAATTCCGAAGAATTCTGCTTACATGCTTTTGTAAAGAGCTTCCCGGAATCTGCCCTGCCCACCCTCCACAGGCGGCTTGGAACAATCTGACCATAATCCGATTTTACATAATCGATCTCATTGCGAAGCATCAGGGAACGTCTAAGATTATCTGTCATAATTTCAATATTGCGTCTGGAAAGCGTTTTGCTGTTATGATAGACCAGACGATTCTTATCCGCCTGCTTTTTGGCATTTACATATTGTGCATTTACACGTACTGTATTTTCCAATACACCATCGGTATAATACAGGCTGCAGTCTGCATGGGCTCCGGTACACAATCGGTGATTGATACGCTTTTGTTCCAGCGGATTTAAATAT
Organism: Robinsoniella sp. RHS; assembly: GCF_001029355.1. NCBI lineage: Bacteria > Bacillati > Bacillota > Clostridia > Lachnospirales > Lachnospiraceae > Robinsoniella > Robinsoniella sp. RHS. Next base: position 9,279 of record NZ_JNGB01000125.1, on the reverse strand, counting down.
GAACGGCCATAAGTCAATTCAATATACCCATAGACTTTTGCAGCTGCTTTCTCATCCAGGATAATTACACGCTGACCGCTTTTTTTCTTTTCCTGCTCCAAAGACTCTTCTTCCTGCATTTCATCAAAGGAAGTAACCTGATTGCCCACCTGCTCCAGGTACTGTTCCAGCAAATCTTCATACATGTCTTCTTCTAACAGGTCTTTCCAGTCAAACTCTTTCAGATCCTCAAATGTAACCGCAAGAACGTGTTCCAGGTCCCCATGCTTTTTCACAAAATTTTTGTCTACTACAGTGTTATAAAGATGATCCACCGTTTTAATAATCTCCATGGTATCCTGTACTTCTTCAAGCTGCCTTACCGTCTCTGCCGTATCCAGAATCATCTTCTCCGCCGTGAGATTACCGGTGAGAACCTGGCGCATCAGACAGATCTTTACTCTGCCCATAAAAGACTGGGTCATTTTCCCAAAGTCATAATCTAATATAGCTTCAAACGCTTTTTTACGTATTCTAGGCACTCCCGGCCGTTCCGCTGATACTTTTCTGACAGATGCAGCATCAACGCAGATCTGCGCAATATTCATAAGCTGGGCTTCTTCTGCACCGTAGTATACCTTCTTAACAATATACATCGCAAACTGATCTTTGTCAAAAAAGCGGGCAAAAGCTCCCTGCTTTATTGCATCATAAAGGGATATATATTTAGACTTACGAAAAGAAGCCACATCCAGCTTTACATCCAGCTGGTAATCGCCGCTTACTGTCCACATCAGATTCTTTATTCGGTTTTCTATCTCTATTTCATCCTCAAGGGGATCTGTATTCTGTTCTAAATCTGTCATCTGTCTACCTCAAAACTGTTATACTGCCAGTGACTATATCTTCAAAATATACTGGCACTGCTCCAGTCCTCCGGAATACGCGTCATTACGATATCTTCAATGAGTTCCCGTTCAAATATATCAAAACTCTTATTGATGATCCCCATGCGTATAGCCAGTTCCGGCGCAAGACCTGCCTGAATCGTTTTGATCGCTCCAATCAATCCGCGAAGATCCAGCGGTTTTGTAGAAATCTCATTATTAGAAGCTTTCTCCTGTAAATCCATAAATACACCTGTCAGCTGCTTCAGCCCGGTTCCTTTAGCATCCGGGAAAAGTTCTATTAATATTTGCAGAAGCGTTTCCTCTGTAACCGGAGGCATATCAATTACCATAAACCTGGAAACCAACGCTTCATTTAATTCCTTTGTACCTGCATATCCGTAATTCATGGTTCCTATAAAACGAGCCGCTTCGTGCAGTTCGATTTTTTCATATCCCGGAATATCGATCATTCTCCGGTAATCCAGGGTTGCATGCAATACGGATACCGCATCATTTTTTGCCATGTTAATTTCATCAAAAATTCCAAAGCCGCCATTTACAGCACATTCATATACCGGACCGGTACGCAGCTGAACCTCGTTATTTTTAAATGTATCCGTTCCGATCAAAGAGGAACTGTCTGTATTCACATTAAACGATATATTATAGGAAGGCCTTCCAAATATATATGCCAGATTTTCAGCCAGGACATTCTTTCCGGTAGCCTTAGTTCCGGAAAGTAATACATTTTCGCCCTGAAGAAGGGCTGTTGCTGCCATTTCAAATACTTCTTTTCCAAGAAACGGTATCTGCGGCTTTACAATACGGTTTGTAAATCTCTCTTCTGCCGGGTATTTCTTCCGGAACTTTTCTATATCCGCTAACAGCCCTTCGCTTACCTGCTGCTCTTTCAACGACGCAAATATCTGTTCCATGTTTTCCTCCTGTGATTTCACATTTCTTATTTGCAAAAGTGGATACATCTAAATGTACCCACCCAATTTTCTTATATTTCTGTAAAAGAATAACGCTGTTTAATTCCGGATGCCATAATATCAAAGACGATCGTGCCGTCTATTAAAACGGATTTCTCAAAGGATACGTTTTTCCCTTTAAATTTATCCAGGATGAACTGTTCCGGATCTTCTGTATCAATTTCATCCACAAAGATGTCCCGCATTTGATTGTTGGAACATTGATTATATATTTCCCAGACTGTTTCGTAGCTCTTCATATGAATCCTCCCAGACATTTCTGAACTTCCACGGTTGCAGCGCACAGACTGTATGATCAGGCGGGCACTGTTTTTTCAAACACGTTCTAACAATAACCGTTCTGTTTCCCCCGGATTTCAACCATGATCTCATCTAAAATACAGTTTGCCGCATCTTCTTTTGACATGATGGAAAGCGGTATTTCTTTCTTTTCTGTTATAATTGTTACCACGTTGGTATCCGTACCAAATCCGGCACCATCCTCTTTCAGGTTATTTGCAATAATCATGTCCAGATTTTTCTTGTGGAGCTTACCCCTGGAATTCTCAAGCATATTTTCAGTCTCCATGGAGAATCCGCAGAGAAACTGTCCCTGCTTTTTGTGCTCACCTAAAAACTTTAATATATCATCTGTTCGTTCAAGCTCCAGAACCAATTTCTCCCCGGATTTTTTCACCTTTTCTTCGCTCACAAACTGAGGACGGTAATCTGCCACAGCCGCTGCTTTGATAATAAGCTGCTGCTGTTCATAACGGCTGCAGACCGCTTCGAACATCTCTCTTGCGCTCTCAATCTGAATTACTTCTACAAATGGCGGTTTCCCAACGCTTGTCTGTCCCGTAACCAGAGTTACCTTTGCACCTCTTAGCATACAGGCTCTGGCAACTGCATAACCCATTTTTCCGGTAGAATGATTGGTAATATAGCGAACCGGGTCTACCGCTTCCTGGGTAGGGCCTGCGGTTACTAAAACATTCATGCCTTCCATATCTTTTTCATGGGCGATTTCTTTTAGAACATAATCCAGAAGTACTTCTGCATCCGGCAGCTTTCCTTCTCCCACATCCTGGCATGCCAGCATTCCGGTAGCCGGGGCGATCACTTCAAAATCATTCATTTCCAGCTTTCTTAAATTATCCTGGACGATTTTATTCTGATACATACGGGTATTCATGGCTGGTGCCACTATTTTTTTACAGGTACATGCCAGAACGGTAGTTGTCAGCATGTCATCTGCCAGCCCGTAAGTGAGTTTCGCGATAACATTTGCCGTAGCAGGAGCCACAAGAACCAGATCCGCTTTTTTAGCCAGTGCCACATGTTCCACATTATATTGAAAATTCCGGTCAAATGTATCTACCAGACAGCGGTTATTCGTCAATGTCTCAAAGGTAATCGGATGAATAAAATTCATCGCATTTCTGGTCATAATAACATGTACATCACAGTGCAGTTTGACCAGCATACTTGCCAGATTCGCAATCTTATATGCCGCAATACTGCCTGTTACTCCTAAAATTACAGTTTTTCCTTTTAACATCTGTTTGTTCTTCCTCTCAAATCCTGTATATATTATCCAGTCAGATACCATGCCCAAGCGGCGGTTATCTGACCCTCGCAGCAGCCACCAGATGAACATGCGGACATGTCCGGCTGGCTTGCTGCACGCGGAAATAAACTTTTTAATCGGCATTGATAGCGTTTATTTGAGTATTTTGGAAAACTCATGCCAATATTCTAACATATCTTTCTATAAAATGCACCTGTAATTTAAATCTTGTTTTTGGACACTGATCGTGCTATACTAACGCCGTAATTGTATTGTATCCCATAAAAGTGTGTCCTAAAAATGATTTTTAAGACACAATCCCGGGAATAATAACAAGGAGGAAAAAAATGAATAACACAAACACAGTAATGGCGAGAAAACCTCGCACACTGGGCATGGTACAGGTTGCACTGTTCGCAGCACTGATTATAATCCTTGCCTTCACACCATTTCTGGGGTATATCCCGCTGGGCTTTACGCGAGCGACGATTATCCACATACCGGTAATTATCGGTTGTCTTTTATTAGGTCCGAAAAAAGGTGCCCTTTTAGGGTTTGTATTTGGACTGACAAGCTTTATTAATAATACGATTAATCCAACAGTTACGTCCTTTGTTTTTTCGCCATTTTATACGCTTGGCGATATACATGGCGGCATTGGCAGTGTTATTATCTGTTTCGTTCCAAGAATTTTAGTTGGTATTGTACCTTATTATGTATATCACGGGCTTTACCGGCTGACCAGAAAAAGCAGCTCCGGTCTTCTGGTATCTCTGGGGGCAGCCGGACTGATTGGATCCCTGACAAATACGCTTCTGGTTATGAACCTGATCTTTGTATTTTTCAAAGATGCTTATGCCACAGCCAATAAAGTAGCTTCTGATGCAGTATACACATTCATCCTTTCCATCATTGGAATCAATGGTGTGCCGGAAGCAATCGTTGCTGCTATTCTGGTTGCCCTGATTGGACGTATTCTTTTAAAATCCAGAATCACACAGCAGTAAATTAACTGCCAGAGTGTGCTTGAATAATACCGTTAACCGGAACATGCAGATACATGAAATGCAATTTTCAAACAGACTCCAGATTATACATTCACAAAAGTTGCAAAAGGAGATACATTTATGATTCTAGCCATTGATATAGGAAATACAAACATTGTTATCGGATGCATTAAAAATGATAAAATCCTCTTCGTGGAACGTCTTTCCACAGACCATACACGAACGGAATTGGAATACGCCATAAGTTTTAAAAATGTCCTGGAAATGTATGCCCTGACCCCAAAAGAGGTAACCGGCTCTATTATCTCATCCGTTGTACCCCCGATTACGAATATTGTGCGGGATGCTGCCGAGAAAATCACCGGACACTCTGCCATGATTATCGGTCCCGGAGTCAAAACCGGCATGAATATCTTAATGGACAACCCTGCCACTGTAGGAAGTGACCTGATTGCCAATGCAGTCGCCGGCATTCACAAATACCCGCTACCCCTGATTATTATTGACATGGGAACCGCTACTACAATTTCTGTAGTGGACGCGAAAAAAAATTATATTGGAGGCATGATCATTCCCGGAGTGAAAGTTTCTTCCTCCTCCCTGACCAGCCGCACTTCCCAACTGCCGAAAATAAGCATGGAAGCACCGAAAAAATTAATTGGTACAAGCACCATTGAATGTATGAAAAGTGGTTTGATCTATGGAAATGCATCCATGATCGATGGCATGATAACCAGAATCAATAAACAATTAGGGCAAAAAGCAACGGTTGTTGCAACCGGCGGACTGGCTAAAAGTATTGTTATCCACTGTGTGGAAGATATTATTCTGGATGATGAACTTCTGCTGAAAGGTTTGTTGTTGATTTATAAAAAAAATATGGGATTATAATCTATTTATAAAACAAGGGATCCTGACAGATTGTCACGGATCCCCTAATGCTATGTATAACTATACTCTCCTTACTTTTATTCCAATCCTCTGCTTCAAGGATTAAAATACCCATATACCATCTGACTTATATTCTGTATATTAGCCACTGCTTCATCATCGGATGTCCACCCCTCGGACATAACACATATAATATAGTCTCCCCCGTCGGAATACACAATCGCACAATCGTTTTCACAATCATCCGTTTCCCCTGTTTTATTTGCAACCTTAACATCTGATGGCAGGCTCTCCGGTATTTTATAATCAACTTCCTGCTGCAGCAGCAGGGACAGCATCTCATTTGATGCTTCTTCTGAAACCAATGTCTTATTATAAACACTTTCTAAAAATTCCCCGCAGTCATTTACAGACGTTGTATTTACCCCTTCTCCGCTCCACAGAGAAACATCTCCGATTCCATTAATCTGTCTTGTATCTGAGAATCCCGCTGTTTCAATATAATTATTCACCTTTTCCAGGCAATCTGCAAATTCACTTTCCGGTTCCAGCTCACGTACCAATTCATTTGCACTTTCGTTGTCACTGATGGTTATCATCTGCTCCAGTTCTTCTGCTATCTGGTTTCCGTCAAGAATCAATCCACCTTCTTCTGCCTGCTGATACACGGCTCCCATAATATAGAGCTTAATGAGACTTGCCGCCTGCATCTCATGGCTGTTCAGACTGATGCTCCTGTCCTCAGCTAAATCTTTGATATAAAGGCTCCAGTCTCCATCATACCCATTCAGGCAGGATTGCAGGTTTAGTTCCAATTCCTCCCAGGAAATATTTTTGTTTATCAAATCCTCATTGCTCTCTTCCACCGACGCTAACAGAGAGATATCAGCGCTGGTAGTGTCCTCCGGTTCTAAAATGGTAAGACCTGCTGCCTGCACTGTATTCCTGTTGTTTGTAACGTTTTTACTTTCCGATCCATCCACAAAATGCTGAAACCCGATTCCTGCAGTGACCATGACTATTGCAGTCACTACTGCCCCTATCTGTATCCATTTCCAATACCTTCGCTGTTTATTTATACGTTTCCTATTCTTCATTTCATTCCCTTTTGCTTGCATGTATGCTTTTTTCATTTTACGACTCCATCATACTCTTACAAACTGAAATTACTCTGAAAATTGGCAAAAAAAATAACGACCCTTTGCAAAATCAGTATCTGCGATGTAAACACACCGCATACAACATTTTACAAAAAATCGCTATCTCTTAACTTTTCCTATCTTACTCTCTGTTCTTCCCGTTTCAAAATCACAAAATATGCGATGATCAATGGAATATTAGCTGCAACCCATGCAATCGGATTAGCCGTACAGATACCTGCATAAGAACCAATACCGGAAGCAATCACTGCCACGGCCGCTCTTGCAGCTAATTCAGCCACGCCTCCAACCATAGGCATCAAACCGTAACCCATACCCTGAAGTCCGTTTCGGAATGTAAAGATGATTCCAAGAATCGGATAAAATGTACCGCAAATCACAAAATATGTCTGTGTATACCCCATAATATCCTGTGGCTGTCCAACAATAAAGAAATTAACCAAATGCCTTCCAAAGAGAATAATACCGCCTCCGGCCAAAACCCCATAGATAATGGTATATATTACACTCAGGCGAATTCCCTGCCGGATACGTGATATCTTATTTGCCCCTTTATTTTGTGCACAATAGGTTGCCATCGTAACTCCCAGAGCACTAAAAGCCTGAGTCAGAAAGATTTCAATCTTAGACGCAGCAGAATAAGAAGCAATTACCCTGGAACCCAGGGTATTCAGTGCACTTTGAATCATAATTGTACCAATTGCTGTAATAGAGAATTGAAGAGCCATCGGCAAACCAATGCCAAGCTGGTTCTTTACACAATAAAAATCCAGTTTGAAATGTTCCCTTTTTAATTTCAGCATTGGAATTTTAAATACTATATAAAGTATACACAGCACACCGGATACTCCCTGTGAGATAACGGTAGCATACGCTGCTCCTGCAACTCCCATATGGAATACAATGATAAATACCAGGTCTAATACAATATTTAAAAGCGCTGATACCACAAGAAAATAAAGCGGCACCTTACTGTTTCCCAGCGCCCTCAGGATGCTGGCAAAAAGATTATACATAACCTGTGTGAAAAATCCACATGCTGTGATCATCATATAAGTATATGTATCCTGGAAAATATTTTCCGGTGTGTTCATTAAATGCAGCAGCGGTTTCAGCCATATCACGCTGACAAACGTAATAACAATCGTAACGAACACAGATAAAATAATAGCCGATCCAACCGTCTTACGCATACCTTCCATATCGCCATAGCCAAAACGCTGGGCTGTTAAGACAGTGAATCCAGTCGTCATTCCCATTAAAAATCCTAAGATCAAAAAAATAATTGTCCCGGTAGCACCAACTGCTGCCAGAGCATCCACTCCAACAAACCGTCCCACGATAACCGAGTCAATCATACTATAAAACTGTTGAAATACATTTCCAATAAATACCGGTAATGCAAACGACAAAATAAGCTTCGCCGGTCTTCCAACCGTCATATCTCTTTCCATGAAAAAATGAATCCCCCTTTATAAATTTCCTTTCGTTTCCCTGGCAAAACACCAGTTTGAATATTATACAATATCCGTTCCATATATTCCAGAATTAATATTACAGAAATATATTGGATTTTGCAGTGCTTTTCGATAAATGTTGACAAAGTTCACTTTTCCACACATTCCCATCCTCTTACACATTTTCGTTTTTAGACAAAAAAATAACCAACCTTACGGTTGATTATTTTTGTTCTGTAATAGCAGGGGATGAGAGAATCGAACTCCCACTAAAAGTTTTGGAGACTTCTGTCATACCACTTGACCAATCCCCTCTGTAAAATTACCGACTTGTTATTTATACCATAAAATTGGGGAGACGTCAATTCATTTTTTCTTTTTAATTGTGATTTTACATTGGTGGATGATTTTATGATTAATTATTTGGTTGCTGGTAGTTATTAGTATATATACGAAGAAGTTTTAGGATATATTATATTATGAGTAATCTTGAAACAGAATTGTTAAAACTGTAGAAGAACTGTTTTAATATAACCTGTATTACTATTAATCTTTCATCTTGATAGATAATGCTCCTGCTTCTGATATTCGTTTCAATACATCCTATATTACTCTTAATCAAAAAGGGAAACCATAGGCGGCTCCCTTATTTTCGTTTCAATACATCCTATATTACTATTAATCCCATTCTTCCGTGATCTCTGGTACCACTATTTCTGTTTCAATACATCCTATATTACTATTAATCTGGGGCTGGCTTCTGTTAATGGATATACGGTAATCATGTTTCAATACATCCTATATTACTATTAATCTGCACACCATTCCACACGGTTCCCAAAATCCATATAGTTTCAATACAACCTATATTACTATTAATCTTCTTGTATAATATTCATAACTTTCCATGCTATTGCGTTTCAATACATCCTATATTACTATTAATCGAATAATAATATCTTAGATATCAATTCAAAAGGGTTTCAATACATCCTATATTACTATTAATCAACCTAAAAACTGTCAAATTCAGCGATATAAAACAGTTTCAATACATCCTATATTACTATTAATCAATTTACAATGGTTATAAGTCTTCCGGTCTTTGTGTTTCAATACATCCTATATTACTATTAATCAAAAAGCGAATATTATAATTGTACAATTTCACTGTTTCAATACATCCTATATTACTATTAATCTCCAATAATGAATACAGATATCGAAGGGCAACGCCGTTTCAATACATCCTATATTACTATTAATCATAGAAGCAACGAAGGAGGTTGAATATTAATGTAGTTTCAATACATCCTATATTACTATTAATCCACTGTTAAACTTATTATAA
>NZ_JNGB01000124.1:0-3700 GCF_001029355.1 Robinsoniella sp. RHS | reverse complement strand
GTTTATTTATACATCCAATCAATCCGATGTACAGCAGACGGAGCCTCAGACAAATCCACCGGCGACGGAAGCACCAAATAACAATCCGGATAATAATACACCTGCTGCGCCAACAACTCCTGCAGCAAATAATACTCCGGCAACTACACCGCCAAATACCACACCAAATAATACAGTGGATAACAACGCAAATAATACTCCTAATAATGGTGAAAACAACCAACAGGCAGCACCGGATGAAAATAATCAGCCAGCTGCAAATGAGAATACGGTAGACATCCCGGATGAGCAGGTTCCGCTGGCGGATTCCCCTGAGACGGATTCTGAACAGGAAACGATCAGCATAGAAGACGAGGATGTACCGCTTTCAGCAGCTCCGGAGATCAAAAATGATTATACGGTTATATATATCATTCTTGGAATTCTGGCAGCAGCAGCGGCAGCTTTTGGAATTAAGACAGTTGTTTCCAGAAGACGTAAATAAAGGAATTAAATTATTAAGATTTATTAAAGATAGCAGTATAATGAGCCACGAAGCATTGCATCATATGAATATTAGTGCTATGATAAGATTAGAAAAATAATCGATATCCCATATCGCTGTTCTGATGATATGGGGTATTGGCATAAAATAATCAGAATGACAGGAATAATGTCTTATGGCTAATATGGAGAATAAATTGAACAAATTACAGGTGAAGATGTTTGGCGATTTTCATGTAACAGATGGAAAGAATATATTAAATGACGATAACATTCGTTCTGTCATGGTGACGAGGCTTTTGACATACTTTTTAAACAACAGAAACAGAATGATTCAGGTGCAGGAACTGGGTGATCTTCTATGGAATGAGGACGAAACGGATAATCAGGTAGGGGCATTAAAAAACCTGATGTATCGTCTTAGAAACATTATGAAGAAGTTACTGGGAAGTTCCGAATATATTCTGACAGGGCGTGGAGCTTATTACTGGAATCCGGATGTTACGGTAAAGGTGGATTGTGAAGAATTTGAAACCTGCTGTAAAAATGCCAAAAATCTGAAAGATGATATAGAAGACCAGATTGTTCAGTACCGCCGTGCAGTAGATCTTTATGCCGGTATGTACTTACCTAAGATTTCATCGGAACACTGGGTTATTTCTTTATCAGCCTATTATCATTCAATGTTTTTATCAGCCGTGAAGAGCCTGGCGGAACTATATGAAGAAGCCGGAAATTTTGAAGAAATGGAAAATGTCTGCAGTAAAGCAATTTCTATGGATTCGCTGGATGAATATCTGTATTATCTGCTGATTAAGTCATTGATTGGACAGCACAAAGAGAAGATTGCACAGGAATATTATACAAGAGCCGTAGAGCATCTGTATGAAAATCTGGGTGTCAAACCTTCCAGTCAGCTGGAAGAAATATATCAGTCGCTGTTAAACGAAATGAACAGTCAGGAACTGGATATTAAGAGAATTCAGGAGGATCTGTGCGAAGCGGCAAAACCCCAGGGTGTATTTCTGTGTAAGTATGGGATATTCCGTGAAATATACCGGCTGCAGGCAAGGCAGGCCCAGCGATTCGGAATGGCTGTCCATGTAGCGCTGATAACCATAAACCCTCCTCAGTACATAGAAAAGGGGACAGAAACATATCTGTCAATGCTGAAACGGGCTATGGATCATGTGAAAGATGCATTTGGATGTCTCCGGGCAGGAGATGTTGCAGCCAGATACAGCGGGTCACAATATGTTGTGCTGTTACCTACGTGTACATATGAATCCGGTAAGATGGTATTGAAGAGGATCGAAGACAACTTTTATAATTCTGCTAAATGGAAGAAATTTAACTTAAGAAGCAGTTTGGAAGAAATTAGTTTTGGAGATATAAGTAACGAATAGGAGGAGCATTTGTGGAAAATATACAGCCTTATTACTTGATGAATGCTCTTAGAATATGTATAGATGAAAAGAAAGATATTTATTTTCAGGGAAGGGCTTATACAAGGTTATCAAAAGATGAAATTAAGTTTCAGGATCTTTCCAGCCTTTTAATTGAAGTAGATAAGATCTTTGATGAAGCAGGTTATCCCCAGGCATTTCAGGAAAAAAGAAGTTTTCAAAAGGAGCATTCAAGATCTTTTTTCTCAATGAATCCCGGCAGTGAAAAGGATATTGATGAGATTTTAAATCAAAAAGGTGTCATAGCAACCTTTGATGTTATAGTTATCAGCAGGAGGCATTCTACCTGGCAAGGGGAGGTATATGGCCTGCAGAGAGAAAAACTGGGCAGCTTTGAAGGTGCCATTACAATGATAGATATATTAACGAGCAATATGGTGATATCAGATCAGTGATATCGCCATATTTTTTTGGAAAAATGTTTGCTGTGACCAGTCTGTGACTTGATTTTGATATAGTAAATCTATAAAACGAAGAATTAACGGGATAAGTTGATATTTGAAAGAGAATAGATAGTATATCAGAGGAGGATCCACATGAAGACAAGAATGAAAAAAAGATTAACCGCAATCCTTTTATGTATGGCCATGATCGTGACTACATTAGGTTCCAATGGAGTAGTACTGGCGGCGGATAATACTGATCATACAGAAGTCCCGGGGACGGCAGCAGAGGCTGAACAGGTCAACGAAGTAAGCCCGGCAGCAGAGACGATTGAAAGTGAAGCGGCTGCTGCTCAGACGGAACCTGTCGTAATGACAGAGATTCAAACAGAAGCTGCAGCAGTACCGGAAACGGAAATGAATTCCGAAGCAGGAACTGAAAATATTCCGGAGACAGAGATGTCCAGCGAAACAGAAGCAGAGAGCCAGGAAGAAATGCAATCCGAAATGACATCGGAGACAACAGAAACTGCTTCAACAGAAACAGAAAGCAGACCGGAAGAAATGCAGTCAAAATATCTTTTTGAAAATGAAGAGATGACAGCAGTAGTAGAATTGATGAATTCGGATACAGTACCAGCGGATGCGGTGTTAGAGGTAAAGCCAATCTTAAATAAAATGATTTCAGATAACAGCCCTGAAACAGATAAAGCTGAAAAAGCAGAGTATGACAAAATTAATACTTTATTAAATGAAAAAGCGGAAAAAGAAGCAGCACCAATCGATGGATTTAATGCTTATGCAATTCAGTTTGAAAAAGATGGTGTGATCTATCCGGTCAAAGATGAAATGAAAGTTTCCATTAATTTTAAAAACGCAGTTCTTCCTGAAACCTTCAGAACGGAAGAAATAAATTTAAAAGCGGTTCAGGCGCAGGTATTAAAGTTTACGGCAGATGAAAATGAAGCTGGAAAAACAAATGTAATTGATTTGAAAGAAAAAACAACAGTTTTAAATTGTAATTCCGATTTTGCAGTTAATGAAGTAGCATTTGAATCAGATAATGTAAGCCAGTTCGCAATTGCTTGGAATGGTGAGGATACAACAACAGAATATACATACGATGATGACCAGGTGACGGTAAAGGCTGTTTTAAGTGAAGCGGGGATACTTCCCAGAGGAGCAGAACTGAAAGTTGTCCCGGTAGTAGACAAAGAGGAACTGGATAGAGTAGAGAGCCTGTTAAATAACAATGCAAAAGCAGAAGATGATACAATAACAGGATTTCTGGCATATGATATTAGTTTTGTAAAAGATGGTGTTGAGGTGGAACCTTCCGGTGAAGTGGCAGTGACTATGGATTTTAAA
>NZ_JNGB01000123.1:0-21580 GCF_001029355.1 Robinsoniella sp. RHS | reverse complement strand
GTAAATCAAAAAATCTTTCCCATGATCCCTGTATAGCCGCCTCCAAAATCAAATAGCCGTTTCTTACCCACGTCTTTTTTCATACTTTACCTCCTCATCAAATTCTGATTATGCCTGCTGCACCGTATGACTGCATGTAAGAGAATATTTATTACACTTAAATACTAACAGATTTCTTCCAGTGATCCCTCCCGGACAAATACAGGTATCTCATCAATCGGTGCATTTACATTGATTTCCTGCCCACCCTGATACTCTTTATTGTCATGAATATTCCGCCACTTACCATCAGGCAGATATACCTTGCGCTGCCTTTCATTTTCATATAGTACCGGTGCTACCAGAAGATCCGGGCCAAACATATACTCGTCCTCTGTGTCCCAGCATTTATTGTCCTGTGGGAAATCGTAAAATAATGGACGCATCACCGGTGTTCCTTTTTCATGAGCTTCCTTCATGATCCTTGTAATATAGGGCTTCATCTTTTCTCTCAGCTCCATATACTTTGTACAGACTGACAGAACCTCTTCCCCATAAGACCAGACTTCATTTTCTGCTCCGCTGATGTGTTTACCGCCTCCGGTTGTTCCAAGCGCCTCCTTAAAGGGTTCACGGAAACCATGCAGACGAAATACAGGACAAAATGCTCCAAATTCAAACCATCGGATCAGACACTCTTTGAATTTATCATCCTGAATGTTTCCTCCATGGAATCCTCCGATATCTGTCGTCCACCAGGGAATTCCTGATAATCCCATATTCAGCCCGGCTGCAAGCTGGTTCCGCATAGAGCGAAAAGACGAATCAATATCCCCGGACCACACCAGTGCTCCGTATTTCTGAGACCCTGCCCAGGCACAGCGCAGCAGGTTTACGATATTTTCCTGTCCCTCTGCTTCCATTCCCTCATATGCCATTTTGGCATATTCTCTGGGATAGATGTTTCCCACTTCCATATCTGCCCCTTTAAAATAGCGGTAGTGGCTGTACTCATATCCGGTAAATTCAGGTTCTGCCTCATCCAGCCAGAAAATTTTAATTCCCAGATCATAATAGTTCTGACGGATTTTATTCCACACATAGGCTCTGGCTTCCGGATTTGTCGGATCAATGACACATGCATCTCCCAGCTGGCCAATCCGCTTCCCATATTCCGAGCGTGTCAGATATCCCAACTCTTCCATCTCTTTATAATTTTCACTCTGTGCATCAACCGTAGGCCAGATAGAGACCATCAGCTCAATACCCATTTCTTTTAACTCGTCCACCATTTTCTTGGGATCCGGCCAATAATCCAGATCAAACTTCCAGTCCCCCTGATTGGGCCAATGGAAGAAATCTACTACAATGACCGATATTGGCAGCCCCCGCCTTTTATACTCCCTGGCTACCTCCATAATTTCATCCTGGGTCTGATACCGCAGTTTGCACTGCCAGAATCCCATTCCATATTCCGGCATCATCGGAACTTTGCCCGTGGCATTAGCATAAGCTTCTTCTATTTCTGACGGGGAATCTCCGGCAGTGATCCAGTAATCCATCTGCCTGGTTGAATGAGCGGTCCACTCCGTCACATTTTTACCAAACGTAACATAGCCGATTGCCGGATTATTCCAAAGCATTCCATATCCTTTATTAGAAAGTACAAAGGGGATGCTTGCCTGGGAATTGCGGTGAGCCAGTTCCAGCGTACAGCCCTTCACATCCAGATATGGCTGCTGATATTGCCCACAGCCATATAGCTTCTCCCCTTCATTTGGCTCAAACCGTACCATCAGACGATAGTTATCGGTATTGGGATGGGGTTCAAAGGTTCTAGGTACAATTTCAAGGGCACTGTTGAACTCCTTCCGCCCCTGGACTTCTTCCCGGATCCGCTCATATTCTTCCAGTAAAAGTTCCCCCTTATTATTTTTAAAACGCAGTTTGCCGGTGGGTGTAATTTCACAGCGGAGTTTGCCATTTACCAGAACATTATCTCCATTCTCCTTATATACCTTACTCTCACATACTGCCGGATCCAGTAATGCCCCGTTATCCTCTGTAAGAAACTCATGACGCTGTGTGGCACGGACACGAAAACTATTTTCCCCCCAAGGTTCAATACATAGTAACTCCTTATCAAAACGTCTCAATATTTTATTTCCCAAACATTTAATCATATTTATACCCATTGCATATTGCAGGCTTGCCTGCAATACTGCCACATTAAAACAGGCTGAAAGAATTACACCGTGGCATCCTTTCTATATCATAATTTTCTCTCAACCGTATACCTCTCGTATATCGCAGTCCCGCATTCTTTCACCTATTCTTTTACTGCCCCGGCAGTCAGACCGCCAACAATATATTTCTGTAAAAAAACAAAAATAATGACAACCGGAAGAACAAGGATGGCACCATATGCCATAATACAATTCCATTTTGTTCCATACTTACTCTGGAATTTATAAATATTTGCAGTCAACGGCCTCATTTCAGGTTTTACATTAAAGGTCATTGAGTACGCCAGATCATTCCATCCATTTAAGAAAGAAATAACTACAACCGTTATGATACCGGTCTTGATAGCCGGCAGCATGATCTTGAAAAAAGATTTATACACACCGCATCCGTCAATACGTGCAGCATCATCCAGTGAGGTGGGAATGGATTTAAAATATGGCCTTAGAGTAACAATAATAAAAGGTACGGTACCCGATGCAATCGCAAGTGCCGGTCCAATATAAGTCCCCAGTAATCCAATCTTATTAAAGATAAGGTACATTGGTGTCAGCATCAGGGATGCCGGAAGCATCTGGGTAACTAAAAAGGTCAGCAGGAATCCTTTCTGACCCGGAACCTTATACCGGCCCATTCCATAAGCTGCAGGTACACCGAATACCAGGGAAATACACATGGCACAGACTGCAATGCAGGCACTGTTTTTCAGCGATACCAGAAAATCCTTATCCTGCAAATTCTGAAGCCATGGATCAAAAGTAAACTGATGGGGATAATAGGTCACCAGTTTTCCAAAAGACTCCATGTCTGTCTTAAAGGACATACTGATCAGCCAGTAAATGGGAAACAGAAAAACAATTGCTATCAGCACAGAGATGATGCAGTATATTGCATTAACCCTTACTGATTTATAACGAAAAATTTGGAATCCCCTTGCCTTCATCTTTTCATTCATACTAATCGTCCTCCTTTGCAGTGAGTCTCAGGTAGAACAATCCAATGATAAATAAACAGCAGAACAGTATCATAGCCGATGCGGCCCCTTTGGAGAATTCATACTGCGTAAACGACAGCGTATAGGAATAGGTTCCCAGTACATCAGTGGAATTTAATGGACCTCCCGCCGTCATAACAAACATTAAGTCAAATGCCTTAAAAGTATAGATGAAGCCCAGCATCAGTACAGACAAGATAGCCGGTTTCATAAGCGGCAGCGTTATATGCAGAAAACGCTGAAGTTTGTTTGCACCATCCATGGAAGCACTTTCATAAATATCGTCCGATATTCCCGTAAGTCCGGAGGTTAAAAGAAGCATGTTAAATGGAATTCCAACCCAGCAGTTAACGGCTATAACCGCGATCAAAGCGGTACTGGTGCTTACCAGCCACTCTACCGGAGTATGTATCACTCCCAGTTTCATTAATAAATTATTGATTACACCCTCTGTTACGCCAAACATATTTTTACCAAGCAGTGCGGTAACGGACATTGGCATCATATAGCCAATTAAAACAAGTCCACGAATCGGTCCTGCAAAGGTAAACTTTTTAGAAAAGAACATTGCAAACAGAAAACCTATGGTAAACTGTACCACCAGACACGCGATGGTAAAAATAAAGGTATTCCGAATTACCAGCTGGAAAGTCGAATCCTGAAATAACTGCATATAATTCTGTAATCCTACAAATACGGATGCCCCTGACTTAAAGTTTTTAATATTCGTATTTTTAAAGCTGAGTATAAAGTTATAAATCAGGGGATATCCCAAAATCAGAATCATATAGAGAAATCCAGGCAGTATAAAAGTATATCCTTCAAATCGTTTCTTCTTTGCCATACTCATTTTCATAAATAATCCACATCCTTTCTATATCAGGACGGGCGATTTCACGCCCGTCCTGTATCATTGCCCTCCCGAATTTCTTATTCCTGTACTGCAATGGGAGTCTCCTGTAGGATCGGATTAATTACTGCTGCTGCTTCTTTCATAGCTTCTTCGCCGGTTTTATTACCAAGCAGTGCTGACTGTTCTGCCGTATATAAAGCTTCTGATATTGTAGGCCATGACTCGTGAGGGCCTCTTGCTACCGCATAGTTCATTTCATCACTGAAAACTGCAAATCTTTCGTCATCTGACCATGTGGTATTCAGTGCGACGGAATCTTCACGAACCGGGAATTTGCCTGCACCTTCGCACCAGGCTGCATTGTTCTTTGCGCTGGTCATCCATTTTAAGAATGTAACGCAGGCTTCTTTTGCTTCACTTCCGGCGCAAACGCCAAAGTTCTCACCCCCGATGACGGATGCAAACTTCTTATCTTTTGGAAGCAGTGCGATCTTGTACTCAAATGCACCTTTGATCCCTTCATCAAACTGTGCCAGCTGCCATGTACCGGATTCCAGCATCGCTGCTTTTCCTGCACAAAACGCATTATAAGAATCAGACTGAGACCAGTTTACAACTTCCTTACTCATATAGCCTTTGTTTACTAACCCCGCCAGGTAGTCTAAAGCCCGGGCAGCTTCCGGTGAATCTGTGGATGCTACGTCAGCTCCTGCAGAGTACAGCCATGGAATAAACTGGAACGTTCCCTCCTCGGTACCAATTGCTGACATAGCAAAACCATATACACCGTCTGCTGCATTCGTAGTTTTGGCACATACCTCTTCAAACTCATCCCAGGTCTCCGGTGCTTTATCAAAACCGGCTGCTTTCAGCATGTCCGCATTATAAGCGATTGCCAGACAGTTGGAGTTATTGGGTATCCCATAAATATTACCGTCCGCATCCTTACAGCTGCTGAGGGGTCCTGGATAAAACTGTTCTAAATCCTTCCAGTCCTTCATTTGATCTGTAATATCTTCAAATACGCCCAAAGAAATGTAAGAAGCCATATCCGGTGAATCTACCATTCCGATATCCGGAAGTTCTCCTGATACAGCACCTATGGTGTACTGTTTCATCAGCTCTTCACGGGAAATATACGTACATACAATATTAATATCACTCTGCATGGAGTTGTATTCTTCCACCATTTTTTCCAGTATCGGTGCTTCATGTTCAAAATAGTGCCATAAAGTAACTTCTTTTCCTCCGTTCGATGCCGGTTTACTATCCCCTGCTGCTGTATCCGGTGCCGTTGTCTCTCCTCCGGCTTCTGTGGTCTGGGCAGCCGCAGCCGGATCTGTGCCTTTTTCCGTAGCGGAACTTCCGGATGAAGAACTGCCGCACCCGCTTACAAGGCCTGTTATCATCATTCCCGCCAAAGCTGCCGCAGCCAATCTCTGATACCTCTTTTTCATAGTTTGTTTCCTCCTTTTTCGTATTTAAGATGTATTCATTATAATAATATTAGTTTAAATGATAAACTTAATATTTTAAGATAACGGATACAATTTTAAGATACAATTTTAAGATTGGAGGAAAATTTTAAGAATTAGTTTTATTTTATTTCGCATTTACTTTCAAAAATTCAGCAGCACTGATGCCCTCAACCTCACGAAATACTTTGCTGAAATACTTCGGATCAGAAAAACCCACATGGTATGGCACTTCTTCTTTTGGTATTCCCTTATTTACCAAAAGTCCCTTTGCAACTTCAATCCGGTAGTGCTTTAGAAATTTCGAAAATGTTACTCCGATTTCTTTATTAAAGAGATAGCAAAAATATTCCTGGGTCATACCCAGGTCTTCCGCCAGATCTTTTTGGCTGATTTTCGCAGAGTAACTCTTTTCAATTATATTTAACGCTTTTATAACCAGGGGATGGGCTCCCGGATATTTTTTCTGCAGATCTTTAATCCCGTCTTCCAGATACAGCTTCTCCTTTTTGGAAAGGCGTACCAGTAGTTCTTCTACATCCTCATAAGTTACCGGTTTAATCAGATAATCCTGTACTTCAAGTGAAATTGCCTGCCTGGCTACGTCAAATTCTTCATAGGCACTTATAATTACAAACTGTGTGGAAATTTCCATCGCATGAACAGCCCTTATCAGGGATAATCCATCCATATAGGGCATTTTGAGATCGGTAAATACGATTTCGGGCTTCAAAATATGTATCAGCTCCAGTGCCTGTTTTCCATCTGAGGCTTCCGCCACAATCTCATATTCATCCGATATGGTGGTAATGAGATTCCGTAATCCTCTTCTTGCCCTTTGCTCATCTTCTACAATCATAATCTTCATAAGCTACCTCCTGTATACTGTATGGTCTTGGAATTAAAAATGTAAATCTGCATCCTTTCCCGTAAGATGTCTCAAGGGAAACCTGAAGCTTGCTTCCATAATACATTTTCATCCGGGTCACTACATTGGATATTCCAATCCCCACCTCTTTTTCTTTTGAGATCACCGGATTAGACAGCACTTCCTGAATGATTTGTTCCCTTTCCCGGGTCATCCCCATACCATTATCTTCTATTGACAAACAAAGGTATTCTCCCATTCCGGTGCCTGTGATATGGATCATCCCCCCTTCCTCTCTGCCTTCAAACCCATGCAGTATGGAATTTTCCACAAAAGGCTGAAGCATCAGCTTCCTGCAGGGCCACTGATCATACTCATGATTAAATTCAATGCTATAATCAAATACATTTTCAAGCCGTTCCTTCTGCAGATACAGATATTGCTCAATCCATGTAATTTCCTGATACATATAGACATTCTGGTGCTTTTGGTCAAAAGTATAGCGTAAAATATTAGACAGTTTTTTCAGCAGGGTGGAGACCTTATAATTTCCACTTTCGATTGCCTCATAGTTAATAGCATTCAAGGTATTACAGATAAAATGTGCGTTGATCTGGGACTCCAGGGCTTCCCGCTCCGCCCTCTGCTTCATTTTCAGGGATTCCACAACTTCCAGATGCTGTCCTTCTACCTGACGGTTCATTTTCCGGATGGCATGCATCATCTCATTATATTCATTTGCCAGCTGCCAGATTTCATGTGTCCCCTTAATTTCAATACGCTCCTGCATATTTCCCTTCTTTACATTTTTAATGGAGCGGTTAATAGTATCCACCGGCTTTAGAATTCTTTGTGTCACCCAGAACAGAATCAATAAAATACCTATAATAACAAGGGCGTAAAGGGCAATCGCTCTGGTATACATTTCGTTTACCTTTGCCTGAAGCGCATTCTTATTAATTGCAATGTTCAAATTCCAGTCAAAGACACCGATCGGCTTGCTTAAGTCTGTCAAATGTTCCTCTTTTATATAATCGTCCATTTTCTTCCCATTGTTCTGACTGTTGGTATGATAGAATATTTCCCCTGACTTATCAGAAATAAATCCCTGTGCCACATCATCCTTGCTCCCGCTCAACTGCCCAATCAGGTTGTCCAATACATCCCTTTTAAAAGTTACAATCATTATGTATTCGATGTCCTGATAAAAGTGCTTTCCCCGTACCGGATATGCAATATGCATAAACTGCTTAGACGCATCACCCGGATGTTCGCTGGGCTTGGTAATTACCTGATACCTGGGCAATGCCATACTTTTTGAAATCTCATTTACCTCTATGAAAGTATCAACCAGAATATTGTTATTCTTGTCATTCCAGATATTCACTACATTAATGGTATTTTCATTACGTTCATACTGGTAAACCAGTCCATCTTTTGACGCAATTGCAATTGCCGCAATATACTGGGAATATCGCGCATAATTAGCCAGTAGATTCTTCAGGTCTTTGGTATTGCGGGCGATATTCTCGGGATTGGTGCTATATTCATTGATCAGATCTGCATTTGTATCATCCACTGCTATTTCAGAACCTATCTTAATAAAATCATCCATTTGATTTTTAATATTCTGATTTACGGATGACAATAACATTTTTTCAGTGTCATACGTGCTGTCAATCAGATATTTTAAATATTCATTTTTCAGATAATACTGCATAACAACTACTACCAGCAAAACGGCAAAACAGATTGCGGCGGCAAAAGAGCACCACATATGAGAACGGCAGTATATCCGGACCCGCTTACAGACTTTACGTATATTCATGGTGAACATCTCCTCCTGTCATTTCCATTCAAAGTTTAAAGCTTGGGAAATATGGCTGTATGGTAGTATTATATCATCATAAAAATTGGGATACAATAATATAGTTTTTTAATTAAACAAATACTTAATTAAACTATTTACGGCGCACTGGGGATTATTTTTAGAAATAGCCAGAAATGGTATAGATATTACTGAATTTAGAATTTTAGATTTTATATATAAATTTTTCCAAAAGTAAATATGATTGCAGAAACAAATTCGTATGATAGCGTATGCTTCTATGATATGCCGGAAAACGGGCAATACCCGCTTCCATTCATACCATAATTTTTGCCGCTTCTTAAAGCCAGCACTGCCCTTCCTCTATCTTCTTTGTAAAGATTCGTTCATAATCTTCCTCATCCTTTGCCTGGTGATATTTAAACAGCACTTCCCCTGCATTCAGGCTTCCCAGAATCTCAATTTTTCCTGTTTCATGGGATAAAATATAACGAATACATTTTCCCAGACCATTTTGCATATTTTTTGCCTGATCTACAATATCGCAGCCCCGTTTTAAAGGTACCTGAAACTGAGACTTCACTCCGGTCACGGGACGGCATTGGAATACGTAATAGGGCACTATGCCAATACGTGTTAAATTTTTCAAAAGAGTTCCCAGGGTCTGGGGATGATCATTCACCCCTTTTATTAAAACAGTCTGATTTCTGACGAGGATTCCCGCAGCGATTAAACTTCTTACTGCTGCTTTTGATTTTTCTGTAATTTCATTGGGATGATTGAAATGTGTCACCACATAGATTTGTTTCTTTTCACTATAAGTGCGTAAGATATTTATTAAATCAGGATCTTCTAAGATTCTGTCCGGAAATGTTACTGGTGTTCTGGTTCCAAAGCGGATGCAGTCGATATGTTCGATACGGCTCAGACTGTATAGATACTGCTCGATTACTTCATCATCATTTAAAAAGGCGTCTCCACCGGATATTAAAACATTGCTGATCTGTGAATGATTTTTTATATATTGTATCATCTCATCAAAATGACTGGCAATTTCTTCATCCGACAGTCCCACCAGCCGTTTCCGGAAACAATGCCTGCAATACATGGCACATTGGTTTGTAGAAAGAATCAGTACGGTTTCCCTGTATTTGTGCTGCATTCCCACGATTACGGTATTGCTTGCTTCCCCACTGGTATCAAAACTTCCTCCCAGGTCCGTCTCTCGGATATTGGGGATGCACATCTTTCGAACTGGGTCATCCGGATCATCTGCATGGATAAGTGAAAAGTAATACAATGGCACGGACATCGGATAATGCTCCAATATTTCCTCCATTTTGATTACTTCTTCATTAGACAATTTAAGGACTTCTTTTAATTCCTTTGCAGTGGTGATGTTGTTCTCTAACAGTTTCTTCCAATTGTTCATTTTGTGCACCCCCATGTTAAGATTTTTATGTAAACTATTATAACAGACTTTTTGGGATTTTCCTACAAAAAATCCCATTTTTTATCCATTTTTTTGCATAAAAAGTCTTAACGCAATTTTAATGCGCCAGAATATGCATGAAAATGAGCCATTACAGAAGTTTTTTAATCTCTTTTGCCTTCTCCATCAGTTCCTTTTCATTGACATATTTTGTCAGGCAGCCCACTCCTTCCACACAGGTTCCTCCTGTTACGTTTCCATATATAATGCTGTCTGTTACACTGCAGTCATGATAAAGCCCATAAATAAATCCAGCCATAAATGCGTCTCCGGCACCTGTGGAATCAATTTTATTTACGTTTTGAAGCGGTGGAATGACAATGCTTTCTCCATTTTTCCAGTACAGACAGCCTGCACTGTCCAGTTTTATAATTACCTCCGGAAAAAACCTGCCCAGTTCCACAGCTGCTTCTTCTACATTGTCTTTTCCGGTGATTTTTAATGCCTCTTTCTGGTTTGGTGTAAAAAAATCTGCAAGCTCCAGATACTCTTTGTATTTCTGAGTGGACAGTCCTTCATCCCAGCCCACATCAAAAACCAGAATGGCGCCCTCTGCCTTCAGCCGTTTATAAGCATCCAGAAATCCCGCGTGCATATCGATGACTTTTGCCCCCTGCAGCTGCCGGTAAGTTTCTTCCTGGATTATCTGTGTAATGTCCACGCGGTCCAGCGCTGACATAAAAGTCCGGTCCCTTTCCGTAATCATAACGGATGTTACTGCTACCGGAATTCCGTTTCCACGATATAAATTTGCATAGGAGACTCCGCAGGCATCCAGCAGTTTGGCTGCATACCCGGAAAATACATCTTCCCCCAGAAAAGTTGCAATCTTAGAATCAACTCCCAGCCTGGACAATATAATCATGGTCGCCGGTACACCGCCGCCCAGCTGAATATCCAGACTTTTTGCATAAACCTCTTCTCCCTCTTCTGGAAGGTACCCCACTCCCAGATACAGTAGATCCAGATTTAAATATCCCACACCTGCTGCAAATCCCATATCAGCTCCATCCTTTCATATATGCTTCATTTATTTTCATATACTCATATGCTAACTTTTTGGCAAAGGTATAAGAGTTAACCAGCGGGTGGACCATCAGGCAGTCAATTGCTTTTTCTATACTCTTTTCCCTGATTGCTTCGGAAGCCAGGCGTTCATACATTTTGACTCTGCGTATCATTTCCATGGGTATGCGGTCCGGTTCGATCTCGTGGGGGTAGTAATTACCGTTTTTAATCGTACAGCTGATTTCTACCACATCGGTATCCTCCAGTCCTTTGACTGCTCCGTTATTCGGCACACAGAGTATCATTTCTTTTTCTTCCTCTCCCAATTCCGATTCAATGAATTTCAGTGCAACACCTGCATATCCGCCGCTGTCTTTTGCATAAATATCAAAATGATAAGGAGGTTTTTTACTGTCTATTCCGGTCTCATTTGCCATGTAGGCTGCTTCCCTTAAACCATACCACTTTTCAAATACCTTCAGGCATTCGTCAAAATCATGTTCAATATCCATCTTTGATAATTCTTCGGTCATATGGATGTTCACATCCCGGATTACTTCTCCTCTGGTGACTTTTGCATTTAAGATGTTCTGTACTGCCTCTTCTCTGTAGTAGAAGTAGTAGAGATATTCATTTAAAATGCATCCCACATGCTCAACCAGGCCTTTATCAAAAAACCGCATTTCTGTGTTTTCATAAATTTCATCTTTTTGAAGCAGTTCCGGCATAATTTCTTTTCCATCCAGTTTTATACTCTTAAAAAATGAGAGATGGTTTAATCCGTAACATTCTCCTGTGATGGAATCCTGGCTTACACCGTACATCTGTGCAAAGGAATGGAGCAGACTGCTGGGTGCATCGCAGATTCCATAAGTAAAATCAAACCCCATATCCCGCAAGGTCTGTGACACTACCCCCGCCGGATTCGTAAAGTTGAAGATTTTTACACGGGGATTTGCGTATTTCTTCGCCAGCTCACAATATTCAACCAATGCCGGAATAGAACGCATTGCAAAAGAAAATCCTGCTGCTCCGGTTGTCTCCTGGCCCAGGATTCCCAGCGCCAGTGCTGTCCGCTCATCCTGTATACGCATTTCATCTTCCCCAACACGTATGGTAGTAATAATATAATCTGCATCTTTAATAGCTTCCACCGGGTCCGATGTCAGGGAAAAATTCACCGTATCGTCAATCCTCTTTGCAACCTGAGCCGCCATTTTTCCGTAGATGTTTAATTTTGTTTCATTGTTGTCCATAAATACAATTTCCGTAAATCCCAGTTTTTTGGCATGCTGTACCAGGCTTTTCGCCAGAAACATAGAACGTACACCGCCTCCGCCTATTACTGTAATTTTTTTTGCTCCTGCTTTGCTCATCTTCGTTTCCTCCATTTTTTAGTTACTGTCTCTTTTGACAGGTATTTCTCTGCACGATGTCAAAAGGCAGTGTGATATCCATATTTTCTTCTTCCCCATAGAGATTCAAGAACATATTCAGTGACTTTGTTACGAACTGCCGGATAGGCTGGTGAATAGTGGTAAGGGGCGGAACTGCCCTTCCCGCCGCAGTAATATCATCAAATCCCAGTACCGATACGTCTTCGGGAACCTGCACTTTGCATTCCTTTAGTGCAGCCATCGCACCAATTGCCATTTCATCGCTGAATGCAAAAATTGCTGTAAATTCCCTTTCATTTTCTACTGCCTGTTTCGCAAGCCGGTATCCCATATCATAGGTAACCCCGCCAAACAACACCATACTTTTTTCATCAAAAGGGACATTCTTCTCTTCCATTGCCCGCTTAGCTCCGGTAAGGCGCTGAAAAACGGAACTGATGGATCTGTTGCGATCCGACAGGAACAGTATCCTTTCATGTCCAAGTTCCAGCAAATAACGGGTTCCTTCATATCCTGCCGCAAGATCATTGATATGTACCATTCCCAGACGCCTGTCCAGTGTTGCCCCGCCGCACATAACAGTTCTGATTTTTTTTGAAGCAATATAATTCAGAATATCCCCGCTGATATTTTCATCCAGATAGATAACGCCTTCTATATTCATTTCGTTAAAATACTGTTTGTAATCATCTTTGCCCTCTAAAATCGGGATAAAAACGATGCGGTAATCGTATCTTGGCATCTGATCCACAATCTCCCGCATAACCTCTGAAAAAAACTCAAGGGGAAACTCAGGGATTAAAACTGCGATAACACCATAATTACGATGCCGTCTTCCTTTATGTTCATATCCAAGCTTGTCAGCAGCATCTTCAATCTTCCTTGCCAGTTCTGTGCTTACCACTTTTCCCCCGCTAAAATATCTGGATACCGTAGCCAGGGAAACACCTGCCTTTTTTGCCACATCTCTTGCTGTGAATGTCATTTATATCCTCCTTTTGTTTCCTGCTGTTACTTCTTTTTTTATTGAAGTCCACATCAATCAGTTAAGCTGTTGTATGTTTAATGTTCTTATAAATACTGCATTTTTGATGTTAATCTTATTATATTCCAGTTCATTTAAAAGTCAATCTTGTTTCATTTGTTTCCTTTTTGTTTCCTAATTTTCAAGTAAACAAATTAAGCCTGGGGCGAAGCCGTCAAAAATCCTTTCTTTTCTGATCCCTATCCTATATAATAACGTATTAGATATCCCAATTATCTTCATAATATAGGAAGTCCTATTGCTATGAAAGGAGTCACTCATGACCAGAATAAGTATTACGAATACCCGTTCTTACGAGCAGCCTCTTGTAAACAAAGCGGTATATGAACATATGGAACGTTTTAACCTTGGTAAAAAACTGTCCCCGGATACAAAGGTACTGATAAAGCCAAATCTTCTGATGAAGAGAACACCGGAGGAATTTACAACCACACATCCATCCATTGTTGAAGCCGTTATCATATGGCTGAAAGAGAATGGTATAAGTAAAATAACCATAGCTGACAGCCCTGGCGGTCCCTACACTGCTACTGCATTAAAAGGTATCTATCACGCATCGGGCATGACGGATATCTGTGAACGGCACAGCATCACTCTGAATCTGGATACGTCTTCCCGGAATATAGAGAACAAAAAAGGGAAACTAGTAAAACAGTTTCCCATAATCACACCAGTCTGTGATGCAGACTTTATCATTGACATTTGCAAACTAAAAACCCATGCGATGACCGGCTTAAGCGGAGCCGTGAAAAATTTATTTGGAACAATTCCCGGACTTACAAAACCCGCTTATCATGCCAGGTTCCCCGAAAAAACACCCTTTTGTTCTATGCTGGTCGATCTTTGTGAAACGGTTTCACCGGACTTTATTCTGGTGGATGCCATACAGGCAATGGAAGGCAACGGACCTTCCGGGGGCACCATGAGAGAGACGGGACTTATTCTGGCATCTGACAATCCCTATGACATGGATTACTGCCTGTGTAAGATCATTGGCGTAAACCCCAAGAGCATACTTACCGTAAAAGAATCCATTACCCGTGGATTATGCTGCGGTGATTTTGATCAGCTTGAACTGATAGGGGAAATCCCCAAGCAGGAACCTTTCCGGGTTCCCCGGGAATCCTCCCTTGATTTTACAACGTTTCTGCCTCCATTAATACGGCGTCCCGTCCGTGCCTTTGTTTTTCATTACCTCTCTGCGAAACCGGTAATCATAAATGAAAAATGCATCGGGTGCGGTAAGTGCGCGGAAAGCTGTCCCCAGAAAACAATTCATATTGAATCGAAAAAAGCTAAGATTTATTATCGTAATTGTATCCGCTGTTACTGCTGCCACGAAATGTGCCCGGTAAAGGCAATTGATATACGCAGAGGGTTAGTGTCAATCAAATAATGAAATATATTTAGGGCTGATATCCAATTTTCTGGATTTCAACCCTCTTTTTGCTTAAATTCTCCCTATGATCTTCTGTGCAGCAGCCTCATCCAAAAGAATCTCACAATTGGGGTGCAGTTGTACGACAGAAGCCGGAATATCTGTAGTCACCGGTCCAAGTACTGCTTTCTCAATAATGTCCGCTTTGCTCTCTCCTTTTGCAATTAAGCAGATATTACGCGTCTGCATAATGTTTATAATTCCTCTGGTCAAACCGCCCAGTGGATAATCCGGCGCCACATTCGTTTCCCTCCGTACCCGTTCTTCAAATACCGGGTCCATAGGCGATACCCAGGTCTGGCGTTCAAAAGGTGTTCCGGGCTGATTGATACCTATATGTCCATTCCAGCCAATTCCAAGCATCTGGAGATCGGCTCCACCCCGCTGTTTGATCCTCTGTTCAAAAATCCGGCATTCCTGATCAAAATTTTCTGAAAAAGTAGGCGGCATAATGAAATTCTCATCAGGAATGTTCAAATTCTTTACTAGCTGTTCATAAATCATCGTATAACAACTTCCTGGATAAGAGCGGTCCAGATTTGTCAGTTCATCTACATTGAATACGGTTACACCGGATGTATCAAAAGTATAACTTTTATAGATATCGCTCACAATCTGATGCATATTTTTTGTCGTTTCTCCTGTTGATAAACCAATCACTGCATCTGGCTTTGACACCATCTGCCCAATAATTCTCCAGGCTGCTGCCACATCAAAATCATGTTCTGTCTTCATTATTGTTATTTTCATTTTAATTATTATTTCCTTTCTCTAATCACAGTTATTACCACCTGCATAATCTGCAGCAAGCCAGAGCCAGCGGCATGCAGATGAGGTCCATACTTCACGATATGTAGCATTATTGCCCTGGGGCCAGTATGGAATATCTTCATTGTCTAAGGTTTCAATTCCCACCGGAAGTTCTCCTACACATTCCCCCGGAAAA
Organism: Robinsoniella sp. RHS; assembly: GCF_001029355.1. Taxonomy (NCBI): domain Bacteria; kingdom Bacillati; phylum Bacillota; class Clostridia; order Lachnospirales; family Lachnospiraceae; genus Robinsoniella; species Robinsoniella sp. RHS. The sequence goes on along the minus strand of NZ_JNGB01000123.1, from coordinate 6,013 downwards.
ATCGCATACTGTGCCGGATACCGGCTGCCTGCGCCATACATCAGGGAGTGTCCAAAAGGATTTTTTCCAAAAATCCAATACAGCTGCTCTCTGCCTATCTGCAGCAGTTCCTCATCCTGCAGATAGTGCCCAAGAAGAGATGTGGAAGCGGTCATAAAAAAATACCACTATTCTCCCAATACATTGGCACAGGGACTCATTCTCCGTCAGACAAAGACTCTGGGCGTTATCGTTCCTGATATTACTAATCCGTATTTCTCCACGTTGTTCAGCGAAATTGAACGTTCTGCACATCAGTCAAACTATTCTGTTATACTCTGCAATACTTCCTTTTCCGCTGCCTCCTATGCGGATGGGGAACGGGAAAAAGAAGATAAATATTTTCAGATGATTCTGGATAAGAAGGTAGATGGGGTTATTATTGCCGGCGGGCAGATCGATTTATGTGAAATCAGTGAAGATTACAGAGACGCACTGAGACGTCTGGCGTCTTCCATACCGGTAATCGTAATTGGAAGATCCCTCCCCGGGATTCCCTGTACCTTTATAAATAAGGAAAATGATAAAGGCTTATCTATTGCAATTCGCTATCTTGCTTCACTTGGACACCGGCGTATTGGATTTGTTGGCGGAGAACGCGGTGTGCATATCACGGAATCCAGACTCAACGTATATCACGAGACAGTCCGGACACTGGGTCTGGATGATGACCCATCCCTTATATCCACTTCTAACTACTATATGTCTGATGGATATAATGCAGCCAGGCAGCTGCTTGATAAGGCTCCCACAGTAACCGCTATACTTGCAATGAATGATAATGTATCCATAGGGGCACTGCGGGCTGCTGCCGATTGCGGTATTACCGTCCCAAATGATATGGCCCTGATCAGCTGTGACCAGTTTTATGACGGAAATTTTCTGACACCGCGCCTGACAAGCCTGAACCGGCACAATGAACGGCTGGGAATATATGTAATTTCTTTATTGCTCAGTCTTATTCAGAACACTGCACCTCCCAAAGAGCCTGACTTTTCTCCTGAACTGGTGATTCGGGAAAGCAGCGGCAAGCGAATTAAATAAAAACAGCCATACTCAGAAAGTTAAAAATCTTCTAAGTATGGCTGTTTTTTAAGCCTCTTTTTGTAAATATCCAGTTTATTATTTCCGCTTTATATTCCTTTATTATTATTTCCGTTTACCATATTATACATACCTACGCTCTGTATCGCCTTTTCATACTTACGCAGATCTGCATTCCATCCTGAATAGGCAGAGTCATCCCGCCTGTCCGGCAAAAAATAGTTTTCCTTCAGATATTTACCCAGATAAGCCGTCACCTTCCTGGCGCCGTTATAGTTCATGTGATCTCCTTTGTCTCTGGTATCGGATACCCAGTCAACCTTATACTCTTTCCCCGGCTTATTCAGATCCAGAAATGGAATCTCATTTTGTTCTGCATATTCCGCTACTGAATTATGCCTCTTATAATTCCATGAATTTGCAGAAGGGATTTCCACAAACAGAAGTTTAATCCCCTTTTCTTTGCACATAGAAACAATCTTATCCAGATAAAATCGGGGTATCCCGTCTATTTTTGTCTTTTTCTTTCTCTTACGCATGTAGCGTTTGCCAAGATAAGGATCTACACGGTCTGTATACCGGAAACCTTTCCAGAAATTATCAAACGTATACTTCACTTTTCCCGTGAAATCTTCCGGTTTTAAAATTTTCCATCGGTTATGATATTGAAACACCGGAAATTGATCTGCCAGCCCTGCAAAAATCACTTTTTCCCGTTCTTTTGCCGGCGTTCCATTCTGAAAAATTTCATCCGTTTCAAATATAACCACCTTGGGGGACTGGTACTCCAGTATTGATTTCAGCAGATAATACGCCTCATACACACGCTGTCCTGGTTCTCCGCAGACATAAGATGCAAGACCATAGTCCTTCCACAGCTGCATAGGTGTATACGCTGCATAAATATCACTGTTGCCTATTGCTATTACATCCAGGGAATTTTTCCGTTCCGTATATACTGCGCGTGTCTCCGGTTCTTTAATTCCGCTGGAAGGGGTATTATCCTTTGGCTTCAAAACCTGGGATGCGCCGGTGAGAAGTACCAGGGCGATTCCCAGAAATACAGCCAATTTCAACAGGAAAAGAAATCCACTTTTCAGTATCGTCCGTTTATTGAAGTTCATTTTGTTTCCTCCTGCTGCTATTTCTCTTTAGATTTATGGCATAGTTTTTAAGCAGACTCAAAACTGAGCATAGATAAAGTCAACCGGCGAATAGCCCATTCCGTAAGCCCCCAAGAGCAGGACCGAAAAGGCGGCTGCATAGTAAATGACAAACCGGACTACAATATGCCTGTTGGAAATCCACTCTCTTAGATTTAGTCCCATTTCCTGGGCAAAGCTTACAGCAAATACCACTATAATCCCAAAACCCACTGCCGCATAGTCCATCTTATCCATTCCCAGATTCAATAAAACACCTTCTCTGAGAGGTGCCAGGGAAAATCCCCCAAACATGGAGAACAGCATTTTGATTCCCACTTTCAGACTCACCGCCCGAAAAAACAGCATACCGATATTGACTAAAAAGAAGGTTCTTAAAATCTGCCAAAATTGAAATCCCCAGCTTTTACGGTTTAGATGAAGACTTTTGCAAATCTTCTCAAACAGAGGCTCAGCCAGCATCCCCAGCATAATAATCATAAAATAATACATGCCGTAAAAAACGTATTTCCAACTGGCACCATGCCATAATCCATTGCAGAGCCACACCGGAAACAGGGCACAGGCAGAAGGCAGCAGCTTAGCCAGATGCGTGGAAAGATGATTCCTGCCCCATTTGCCAAGATGCATTACCCGTTTGGATAAGGATACCGAATAAAATATATAATCCCGGAACCAGGCTCCAAGTGTAATATGCCAGCGCCTCCAGAACTCGGATACATTTCTGGAAAAAAACGGTCTTTCAAAATTCTCGGGCAGACTAACGCCAAAGAGCTGCGCGCTTCCGGTTACCATATCCATACAACCGGAGAATTCACAATAGATTTGAATGGTATAGCACAAAACTGCCGTCGCAACTGTAATTCCGGTATAATCCGGGTATGCGGTAAAGACGGTGTTTACCAGCAGATTTAAGCGGTCCGCAATCACAATTTTCTTAAATAGTCCCCATACAATGCGCTGTACACCAAATGATATGTTTTTCGGTTGAAAGGAATGCCCCTTTAAAAGTTCATCCGACATTTGATCGTAGCGCATAATAGGCCCTTCCACAATTTGTCCAAAAAAGCTTAGAAACAGTGCCAGATGACCCAGGTTTTTATCCGCTCTGTATTTGCCACGGTATACATCAATGATATATCCGATTGCCGACAGGGTATAAAAGGAAATCCCAAGGGGAAGCAAAAGTCTCAGCTCCTTCATTTGGCTGCTTATATGTAAACCCTGTAAAAGATGATTGACATTTAATGCAAAGAAGTTATAGTATTTTAAAAATGCCAGAATCCCCAGGTTGAACAAAATTGCACACGCTGCTGCCAGGCGTTTCCTTTTCTTTAACTGCAGGCGCAAAACCGCCTGTTCTGCCAAAGGAGCATCCGCCATACGGTCCCGGTACTCGTCCTGCATAGTGGTCAGAATCATGCCTGTACCATATACAACAATCGTAGACAGCATTAAAAATCCCATTAGTTTTGCACTGGACAGAAAGTAAAACAGGTAACTGGCTGCCAGCAAAGCAATCCATCTGACTTTTTTGGGAAGGATATAATAAATGATGCCGGTGCCTGTCAGAAACAGCAGTACATATGTATAGGTATTATAAGCCATACAATCCCCTCGCTATATCCGGGCTGGCTGATGGTCTAAAATAAACGCATAAATGGAGGTAGCAGAGCGGAAATTATCCGGGGTGATATCTACCGGGGTAATATCGATCTGGTAGATGTCACTGATTTCCGACACCAGCTGAATCATTTCAAATGAGTCCAAAATATGGTCCTCAATCAGATTATTCTCTTTGCTGAAATCTACTCCGGGTTTTATCTTTTCCAGTATTTTTAATATTTCATCCATTGCATATGCCTCCTAATTTTTTATAATTTCTCTGCAGCCACTTCCGGTCTATTTTTCCATTTGTGTTTACCGGCATCTTCTCTGTCATAATATAAAGCCCGGGGCACATATAGGCTGGCACTTTGTTTTTGATTTTTTTTATAATAGTTTTCTGATCCACATTTTTGCCTTTATAGACCAATACTATCTTTTTCTCATTTTCATCATAAACACATACACAATAATCTATATCTTCCAGAGAACCTGCAGCCGCCTCTATCTCACCCAGTTCAATCCGGCAGCCCATATGTTTAATCTGAAAATCTTTGCGGGATACATACATCAGTTCTCCCAGTTCATTATACTTAACAATATCACCGGTTTTATAAATCAGTTCCGGATACCTGTCATTACATGGGTTCTGGACAAACACTCTGTTTGTTTTTTCCGGGCTGCGGTAATATCCCTTAGCCAGAAACGGTCCCCTGACACAAAGTTCTCCTTCTTCACCGTAAGGAACCCTTTCTCCTTCTTCATTCAGGATCAGTATATCGCAGTTATTGCATGCCTTTCCAATCGGAAGTACTTCCTCGTCATCAAAATCCCGGTCCACAATATAATAGGTGCAGATATCGGTTATTTCCGTTGGTCCATACAAGTTTGCATAAAATATATCCGGCATGTGTGATCTCCAGATATTCAATTGCTTCATAGGCATAACTTCTCCCGCAAAGAGCACCTTTTTCAAGTCCGGCAGCTGCATATAGTCCAATGCCTTCCAGTTAGCCACCAGGCAGAGCGCAGAGGGAACCCAGTAAATGGTATTTACCTTTCTGTCTCTTAAATACTCCAGCAGCTGCATCGGAAATGAAAAGAGCTTCCGGGGAATAATCTGCATGGAAGCCCCGCTTCTTATGGTACTGAAAATATCCAGCACCGACATACTAAAATAAAAAGGCGTCTGGCTGCCAAAAACAGTGTCGCAGTTTATCCTGAAAGTTTCAGTTACCCAATCTGTATAGGCAATCACGCTGGCATGATTTACAACCACACCTTTTGGCTCACCGGTAGACCCTGAGGTATAGAGCACATACAGCGGATCCGTCTCGATCATAGCCCTTCTGATATCTTTTAACAGCCAGCTGCTTATTTCCTGCTCCACTGCTGTCTCATAGATTAGAACCGCTCCCTCAGGAAAAAGTTCTCTGGCAGCTTCCTCATGCTCTTTGTCCGTTAATATGGCAAAAGGCTCCAGGTTCTCCAATATGGACTTTAGTCTGTCTTTTGGCATCTGAATATCAATCATGGTATAAAAATTCCCGCTGTACACAACTCCCAGAAGTGCCTCCATACTCTTAACGCTTCTGTCCAGATAAATTGCGACAGGTGCATTTCGAAGGTGGGAGTTGCCAAGGCAGCTCCCTATTCTCCTTGCATGATCTTTTAATTCGCAATAAGAGATACTCACATCTTCATCTGCAAAAACTTCTTTCGCGGAAAATTTCTCCGCAGACTCTTCAAAAAGCTGTAATATGTTTTTTTCTCTCACAAGTAATTCTCCTACTTCGCCAATTCATTGTTTTGCGTATTTTCGGTTCCGCCCTCTGTCTGCGTCTCCGCTTGTCCGGACTCTTTGCTCTCCGACATTCCGCTCTCTTCGGACCCGCTTTGCATTTTATTTGTCTGCCTTTTATTAGACTTTATTTTATTCCGCTGATTCCCGCTGGTCTGCTTTTTCTCTGACTGATTGCCGCTGGTCTGCTTTTTCTCCGACTGGTTGCCGCCTGTCTTATTTTCACTTGCCTGCGTCTCCTTTTGCCTGGACCCACTTTCTCTGATCACCGCTGAAGATTCCGATTTGGGGGTATTTTCTGTTGACTGGGGATTGGAGCCACAAGCCGTCATGGTAATGGATAATGCTCCCAACACTGCAA